>NZ_JBFTNV010000001.1:0-354998 GCF_056397645.1 Rhizobium sp. 05L429
CGCCAATTCGCTTGATTTCTTTAGAACGAAAGACTTCGTCGCCAGCAGCGCCGCCGCCCTCGTTCAGTGAGTGGGCTTATAATCCCACACCCTCGAAACAGTCAACACATCCAATCCAACTTTTTTGACATTTTTGTAACAGGTTGATTCGACAGGGGATTTTCTGGCACTAAGTTATCCACAGATCCCCTTTGCGACAAAATTCTCGAACAATCTTTTACTGAACGATAAAAAATCATCCTGAACCCCTCCCAAAAATGCGGAAAGGCCACAAAAAAACAGTGCCTTGGCCAATTTTATGGTTAACACCGAATAAATGGACGCTCGTCCGCCTCTGTCAAACGAGCGTCATAAAGGATTGTCGCGAAAGGCTCGGAACCTAACGCGCATTTCCGTGTTTCCCTCCCCATTGAAGGAAAGGAGACAGATATGGCCGCCAGTACCGATGATCTCAGAACATCCGTCAGCAAGGACATCGCCGCCCTGCAGCAGGAGGTGTCCCGCCTACAGAAGATGATTTCCGCTCAGGGCGCCGAAGCCTATTACGAAGTGCGCGATCGCGCAGGCAAGGCTTATGAAGACGCGCTTCCCCGTGCCAAGAGCGCTGTCGCCCAAATCCGGGCAGAAGGTGCGGCAGTCGCCGGCACGGCCCGCGAACATCCGGCAGCGACCACGACGGCGCTTCTGGTTGCTGGAGCGATCGGCTTCTTGGCGGGCTATATGCTGTCGAGCGCCTCACAGCCCGAACAGCGCCACTGGTGGCGTTGAACCACCAACCTCCATCGCTACATTTTTGCGCATCCTGCAAATCCAATTTTTGCAGGATGCGTAAACACTTATGTCTTAGAAAAACCAATTTTTAATGCGAGCAGTGGGAACATAAAAATGAAGGGAGGACATCATGGAAAACAAGAGAGAGAAGCTGATCGTTGAAGTCAGCGTCGACGGCGGCGATGGGCGCCTTGCTGTCGGCATCATGAACATGCGCCAGGCGCTAGATCTCCCCGAAATGCCGAGCCTGTCCTACACACATCCGGACCCGGCCAAGGCTGCTGCCGGCATCGTGGTGAACCGGCAGGAACTGGCCGGCTTCATGGCCTGCCCCTGAGGCGGTAGAAAAGCTCTTCTTCCCCTACTGCGCTTTTCCTGAAGCGTTGATAGTTCCTTTCGGCATCCGAAATCCCCTACTCCCCAGAATTTCGAGCCCCATTGCTGGCATCCATACGTCGTTCATGCAAAGAACGGCTTTCGCAATCGCATCAGGGATGGCGAAGTGACAGACCGGCGATCACCGCAAAAAACACGCGAACCCAACAGACCCGTGGCCGAACCGGCCGGCAAGCGGGTTACGCTTCCGCGCGCGCTCTCCAAGCTTGGCTATTGTTCCCGCACGCAGGCCGAACGGCTGATTTCAGAGGGCCGCGTCGAGGTCGGCAATCGCATCGTCACCGATCCCTCGGCATGGGTCGATCTTTCGACCGCTATTATAAAGGTCGATGGCAAGCAGATCGCCGCAGAGGCCAGGATCTACCTGATGCTGAACAAGCCGCGCGGCCTTGTGACCACCCGCCATGATCCGGAAGGTCGCCCGACGGTCTATGACTGCCTGGCCGAGTTTGATGTCCCACACCTCTCGCCTGTCGGCCGGCTCGACAAGGCGAGCGAGGGGTTGCTGCTCTTCACCAACGATACGGAATTCGCCCAGGCGCTGCTCGACCCAATCACTCACGTCTCGAAATCCTATCACGTCCAGATCGACCGGATCGCTGACGATGACATGCTGGCGGCCATGACATCGGGTCTTCGGCATGAAGGTGAACTGCTGCGCGCCACAGCTGCCCGAAAGCTGCGTGAAGGCGACCGCAATTCCTGGATCGAAGTAGAACTGCATGAAGGTCGCAACCGGCAGATCCGCCGGATGCTGGAAGCACTTGATATCGCTTGCCTCCGGCTCATGCGTGTGGCGATCGGTGGGCTGGAGCTTGGCGACCTGCCAAAGGGTTCTGTCAGGGCGCTGACCGAGACCGAACTGAAGAATCTTCGCCGGAAGATCGCGCCGGCGAGATGATAAGGGATCGGGAATGAACGAGATGAAGCCGCATGATTTCTGGCAGGATATCCATCCGCCGGGCAGTTTTGAAACGGTCGGTGACTTCACGTCCTTCTTCGTGGCGGAACTCGAGGATGGCAGGCAGTTGCGGCTGCCGATCCGCGTACTCTCGGACGGCGAACATGGGTTGGCCTCGCTGATCATCAATCAGGCAAGCTTCACAGTGCTGGATGCACTCGCCGAAGACCTCGCCGCAAAAATAGAGCCCTTTGCTATCGACGTGGTCGCCGGTCTGCCGACACTCGGCCTGACCCTTGCGGCAGCAGTTGCCCAGAAGCTCGGACACGACCGGTATGTGCCGCTCGGCACCTCCCGCAAATTCTGGTATCGCGACGAATTGTCGGTCGCCCTCTCATCGATTACCACACCGGAGCAACAGAAACGGCTCTATGTCGATCCGCGCATGCTGCCTCTTCTGGAAGGCCGCCGCGTCGCGCTGATCGACGACGTCATATCGAGCGGAACCTCGATCGTCGCAGGTCTCGATCTTCTCGCAAGCTGCGGCATAGAACCCGTCGTCATTGGCGCGGCAATGCTGCAATCGGACCGCTGGCCCGCCAAACTCGATGCCGCAGGCCCCAAATGGCAGGCACGCACGAAAGGCGTTTTTGCCACGCCCGTCCTAGAGCGGACAGCCGAAGGAAAATGGCGCAGACCGGCCTGACCAGCAGCAAGATCAGATGTCAGGACCGATCATTCTTTCGTCTGAGCGGGCTATACAGCACCGAACGAAAAGCTACATTCGGCGTGTGATCGAAGACAGGAACCGCCGATGACGCTTGAGCAAGCAGCCCTCCTGATCCTGCTGGTGGCGATGCTCTTCCTGTTCTCCCTCGATCGCCTGCGCATAGAAGTTGTCGCGATCGGCGGATTACTTGCGGGTTATGTGCTGGGCCTTTATCCTGCCGACGGGATCTTTGCCGGCTTCGCAAGCCCGGTGGTCATCACTGTCGTGGAAATCCTGATGGTCGTCCAGGTTCTGGCGCGCACCAAACTCTTTGACAGCCTCGCTGAGGGCTTTGTGGCATCGGGCCTTTCGCATTTCCGGGTCATAGCAGGCGTCTCCGCTCTGACCGGCTTCATCTCGATTTTCATGAACAATATCGGCGCCTTCGCAATTACCCTACCGCTGGCGCTGCGGCTGAACACGCTCATGAGCATTCCGCGCCGGCAGCTCCTGATGCCAATATCCTTCGCCGCTCTTCTCGGCGGTCTCGTCTCATTGATCGGCACGCCCGCCAATCTTCTCGTCAGCGATGCGCTTGAGAAAACCACGGGCAAAGGTTTCCGCTTCTTCGACTTTGCTTATGTCGGGCTTCCGGTCGCCGTAACAGGCATTCTGCTGATCGCGCTGATCGTGCAGCGATTGTTTTCGGAGCCGGACGAGGTCGCGGAAGTGCCAACTCCGCCGGCCCGCCGCATCGTCGTCGAGCGCAGCATTCCCGAACATTCGCCGCTCGTCGGCGTAACACTTGCCCAATGTCCAGAGCGTTTCGGCATCCAGCCGCATGCCCTGATCCGCGATAGGGCTTTCGTCTTTGGCCCGCTCGAGCAATCGGTCATTCAGCCGGGCGATATTCTGTTGGCGCAGGGCGCGGATTCGGTCTTCGCGGATCTGGCCGCCTCGCAAACGCTGGTGCCAAACGCCCATCCGCATGGGCTGCAGCCGGATTTCGCCAGCATCGAAGCCGTCGTCATGCCGGAAAGCACGGTCGTCGGCTCGCGCATCGCCTCGCTGGAAGTCTTCCGTACTCGCGGCGTCACCGTTTCAGCACTGTCGATGCGTTCTCCCCGTATCGAAGGACGTTTTGCGGATCTCCAGCTTTCCATCGGCGACATATTGGTGCTGGAGGGCCCGAAAGCGGCGATAGCTGAGGCGCTGGAAGAGTGTGAATGCCTGCCCCTTGCTTCCGCAGCGCCCTTCCCCGGATCGCCGGCTTCATGGCAGCCTTTTGCAATCTTTGCCTGCGGCGTTGTCGCTTCCGCCTTCGGCCTACGCCCCGATATTGCTCTTGCCTTCGTGGTGCTGGCGCTCGCGCTGCCCGGCTATCTCAACATTCGTCATGCAATGGCGGACCTCAATTGGCCAATCATCATCATGCTCGCGGCAATGATCCCGATCGGTCAGGCTGTCGCCACAACGGGCATGGCCGAGACCATCGCAGCATGGCTGAGCCTAGCCTTCCCGATCAGCCATCCGCTGTGGGGCATCGCACTCGTTCTGTTTCTGGCCATGGCGCTGACACCCTTCGTCAACAATGCCACGGTCGCGATCGTGCTCGCGCCGATCGCGTTGGAATTTGCGAGAGCCGGCCAGCAGCCGCCACAGGCCTATCTGATTGCGGTGGCCGCCGGTGCCTCGCAGGATTTCCTCACACCCTTCGGCCATCATAACAATACGCTGTCGATGAGCATCGGCAGCTACCGTTTTGGCGATTTCCTGCGCGCCGGCTGGCCGCTGACACTCGCCGGCTATATAGTTACGCTCGTTCTCATCACCCTCTTCTGGCTTTGATGAGCCTTTGCTTGACTTCCCCCGCAATGAAACTAGAGCAGGGACAGTTTAAGCCGATAGAAGGACAGCCGAGCACCGTGCGCATTCTCTCCGAAGCCCATTTCCCGGAACTGCCGAACTACTACCGCGGCAAGGTGCGCGAGAATTACGATCTTCCGGATGGCCGGCGCATTATCATCAGCACCGACCGGCTGAGCGCCTTCGACCGCATCCTGACCTGCATTCCCTACAAGGGACAGGTGCTGACGCAGACGGCCCGCTACTGGTTCGAGGCAACGAAGGACATTTGCCCCAATCACGTCCTCGACTACCCCGATCCGAATGTCGTCATCGGCAAGCGGCTCGATATTCTTCCTGTCGAGATCGTCGTACGCGGCTATCTCGCCGGCACGACCGGCACCTCAATCCTGACGCTTTATAAAAAGGGCGAGCGTGAGATGTACGGCATGCGTCTACCCGACGGCATGCACGACAACCAGGTTCTTCCCGAGCCGGTCATCACGCCGACCAGCAAGGAATTCGACGGCGGCCATGACGAACCGCTGACGCCGGCCGAAATCGTCAGCCGTGGACTGCTGACGAAAGAGCAGTGGGAAACGCTTTCCAAATATGCGCTGGCGCTTTTCGCCCGCGGCCAGGACATAGCCGCAAAACGCGGCCTGATCCTTGTCGACACCAAATATGAATTCGGCACGGACGAGAATGGCAACATCATTCTCGCCGACGAGATCCATACGCCCGACAGCAGCCGCTACTGGGTGGCAGAAACCTATCCCGCTGCCTTCGAAGCCGGCAAGCGGCCGGACAGCTTCGACAAGGACTTCGTGCGCGCCTGGGTGGTCGAGCGCTGCGACCCTTATAAGGATGAAATTCCGGAGATTCCGGTCGAGCTGATCGAGCAGACCTCGGCCGTCTACATCAAAGCCTATGAATGGATCACCGGTGAACGCTTCGTACCCGACGACCGCGGCGAAACGCCAGCGGCGCGTGTCCGGGCAAATCTCGCGCCCTATTTTTCCTGAACCGTTGAAGACAAAGCTGCAAGCCTGCTTGCAGCCTTTCAACCAATCGCGCTAGCATTGGAAAAAGGGGTGCCGGGCCAAGCCCGGCGGGGGACAGATGGCACGCAGGCCCAGACGCAAGGCCGAAGAAACTCGGAAGGATATCCTCTCGACGGCGGAAACACTGTTTCGCCAGCGCGGCTTCGTCGCGGTTTCCATCGCCGACATCGCCTCGTCGCTACACATGTCGCCGGCCAATGTTTTCAAGCATTTTCAATCAAAGTCGGTGCTTGTCGATGCGATTGCCGAGCGCCATCTCGGCAATGCCACGGAGCGCTTTGCCGCCGTCGACACCAGCCTGCCGCCGAAGGAGCAATTGTTGAGCTTCGTCCTGCGCCTGCTCGACAGCCATCTGCAGGATATCCAGCAGAACCCCTACATCTTCGAAATGGTGATCTCTACGATCGATGCCAAGCTCGACGCCGGTCATCGCTATCGCCAACGGATAGAACACAAACTCGGCGAGATCATCCGAGAAGGTGTAGCCGAAGGCAGCTACCATTGCGACAATACAGACGCTGCCGCCCGAACCGTCGCAGACGTTCTGGCCTGCGTTCTGCATCCTATTCTCATCGCCAAGGACGACAAAAACACGCTTGTCCATCGTGCGGAAAAAATCGTGTGTTTCGTGGATGCCGCACTGCAAAATAACCCTTGCTAAGTGACGATTGCTGAATTACGTCACTTCGTAAAGCTTTTCTTAATATCGGATAACGGCATCTGTTTCCGGATCAATCATCACTCTTATATAGAGCGGCGCCTCATAGGGGCCGGCGATTGAACCGCTACTGCCACCGCACAGGAAATTCAGCATGATTCGGCCTGCCCTCATCGTCTCCTCGGCCCTCATGCTCGTTATGGGCCTCGCCGCCTGCAACGAGAGCGGCAGCAAGCCCGCAGGCAATGCAGGCGGCGGTGCAGCCCAGCAGGCCGCTCCGGTTGGTGTGGTCACGCTGAAAAAGGACACCTATCCGATCACCACGATCCTGCCTGGCCGCGCCGAAGCCTTCCAGGTAGCCGATATCCGCCCGCAGGTGAACGGCATCATCCGCGAGATCGCCTTCAAGGAAGGCGGCGAGGTCAAGAAGGGCGACCTGCTCTACCAGATCGACGATGCCTCCTATCGCGCCGCTGTCGAACAGGCCCAGGCGACCATCTCCAAGGCTCAGGCGAGCGTGCCCAGCGCCCAGAGCAATTTCGACCGCTACCAGCGGCTGGTCGGCAGCGGCGCGACGCAGATCGAGTTCGAAACCGCCCGCACGGCGCTTGCCCAGGCAAATGCCGAAGTCGAAGCCGCCAGGGCCGCGCTGACATCAGCGCAGATCGACCTTGACCACACGAAGATCATCGCGCCCTTCGACGGCATTATCGACCAGACCGCCTATAATGTCGGGAACCTCGTCGCGGCCAATCAGTCGACCGCGCTCACCACCATCCGCCAGCTCGATCCGATCTATATTTCGCTGACGGAATCGAGCACCAACCTTTTGAAGCTGCGCGATGCGATGGCTGCCGGCGAGGTCAAGGGCGAAGACAACAATGTCGCCTTCCGCCTGATCCTCGAAGACGGCCGGGAATATAATCAGAAGGGCAAGCTCGACATGTCGAAGCAGGTCGTCAGCGAAACGACCGGCACCTTCATCATTCGCGTGGTTTTCCCAAATCCGAACCGCGTCGTCCTGCCGGGCATGTATGTACGCGCCACGGTCGAACTCGGTGCTGAAGCCGGATATTCCCTGCCGCAGCTTGCAACAACCCGCGATGCCAACGGCCGCCTGACCGCACAGTTCATTTCCACCGAGGGCAAGGTCGAGACCCGGGTCTTCGAAAATGCCACACCCTCCAACAATTCCTGGCTGGTGACGCAAGGCGTGAAGGACGGCGATCAGCTGATCATCAGCGGCCTGCAGTCGATTGTATCAGGCATGCCGGTGAAGCCGGTTCCAATGAAGATCAACGATAACGGCGTGGTTATCCCTGCCGATCAGCCTGTGGCCGGAGGCGAACAGAAGCCCGCAGCAAAGTAATGCGCAGGCGCTTTCGTATCGTCACCGTCCCAGCCGTACAGGAATAACCGATGGCCAAGTTTTTCATCCGACGACCGATCTTCGCCTGGGTCATTGCGATCACCATCATGCTCGGCGGTCTGCTCGCCATCTTCACGCTGTCGATCTCGCAATATCCCGACATTGCGCCGACCACGGTCCGCATCAACGCCAGCTATCGCGGCGCGAGCGCCGAGACGGTCGAAAAATCGGTGACCACCCTTATCGAAGACGGCATGACCGGCCTCGATGACCTCACCTACATGACCTCGACCTCATCGACAGGTTCAGCCAGCATTTCGCTGACATTCGGTACCAGCATCGATCCTGACATTGCGCAGGTGCAGGTGCAAAACAAGTTGCAGCTCGTCCAGTCGCAACTGCCTGGCGACGTCATCGATGCCGGTATCAGCGTCACGCGTTCCACCTCGAGCATTCTTCTCGTCGGCTCGCTGGTCTCGACGGACGGCAAGCGCACCTCCGTCGACCTCGGCAACATCATGTCGACCTCGATCGAAGACCAGATCCAGCGTCTGGAAGGCGTAGGCAGCATCAATGTGTTTGGCTCCGGCTACGCCATGCGTGTCTGGCTGGATCCGTTCAAGCTGCAGAAATACCAGCTCACCCCCGGCGATGTGACCTCGGCCATCCAGGCACAGAACACCCAGGTCTCCGTCGGCTCGCTCGGCGCTCAGCCGGCCGTTCCGGGCCAGCAGATCAACGTCACCATCACTGCGCAGAGCCAGCTCACCACGGTTGCTGATTTCGAACACATCATCCTGAAGGTCGAAAAAGACGGTTCGACCGTCCGCCTCAGCGATCTCGCCCGCGTCGAGATCGGTCAGGAAAGCTACGGTGGCAGCTCGCGATATAATGGCCTGCCGTCATCAGGTTTCGCCATCAATCTCGCGATCGGCGCGAACGCCATCGATACTGCCGCCCGTGTCCGTACTGCGCTCGAAACGATCGGCCGCGGCCTCCCGGAAGGCGTCGAGATCACCTATCCCTACGACACAACCCCCTTTGTCGAGCTGTCGATCGAGAAGGTCGTGCATACGCTGATCGAGGCGATCGTGCTCGTCTTCGTGGTCCTGCTCATCTTCCTGCAGAACTTGCGCGCGACATTGATCCCGACCATCGCCGTTCCCGTCGTGCTTCTGGGCACGTTCGGCGTCCTCGCGGTCACAGGCTATTCAATCAATACGCTTACCATGTTCGCCATGGTGCTGGCGATCGGCCTTCTCGTCGACGATGCCATCGTCGTCGTGGAAAACGTCGAGCGCATTATGTCGGAGGAGAAGCTTTCGCCTCTGGAGGCCACCGAGAAATCGATGGGGGAAATCACCGGGGCCATCGTCGGCATCGCTCTCGTGCTGACCGCCGTCTTCATCCCCATGGCCTTCTTCGGCGGTTCGACCGGCATCATCTATCGCCAGTTCTCCATCACCATCGTTTCGGCCATGCTGCTCTCTGCGCTTGTCGCCATCGTGCTGACACCGGCGCTCTGCGCTACGATGCTGAAGCCGGTCAACGAGCACAAGAAGCATCGCATCGGCGACTGGTTCAACCGCAACTTCACCCGCTCGACCAACGGCTATGTCCGCACCATCGGCTACCTGTTGAAGCGGCCGGTCCGTGTCATGCTGGTGTTCCTGCTGGTCGGCGTCGGCTGCGCCTATCTCTTCACCCGTCTGCCGAGCTCGTTCCTGCCGCAGGAAGACCAGGGCGTGCTCCTGACCATCGTCACCACGCCGCCGGGCTCCACCACGCAGCAGACGCAGGCCGTCGTTGAAAAGGTCGAAAAATACTTCCGTGAAAACGAGAAGGATGCAGTGGAATCCGTCTTCGGCGCACTCGGCTTCGGCTTCAACGGTTCCGGCCAGAACAGCGCCATCGTCTTCACCAAGCTCAAGGACTTCTCGCTGCGCACCGATCCCAACCTCAGCGCGCAGTCGGTGGTCAACCGAGCTCTCAAGAACTTCTTTGCGATCCGCGAGGCGCAGGTCTTTGCGCTGCTGCCGCCCGCAATCCAGGGCCTCGGCGTGTCGAGCGGCTTCTCCATGTATCTGGTGGATACCGGCGGCCACGGCAATCAAGCCCTGACGGCCGCTTCCAAGCGGCTGATCCAGATGGCCGGTGCCACCGGCAAGGTCGTGGCACTCCGCTCGAACAACAAGGAAGTCGAGCCGCAGATGAAGATCCTGATCGATCAGGAGAAGATCGGCGCCATGGGTGTCGATCTCGCCTCGGTCAACTCCATGCTGTCGATCATCTTCACCGGCCGCGACGTCAACGACTTTACGCTGAACGGCGAGATCAAGCCGGTCTATGTGCAGGGCGACGCGCCCTTCCGCATGCAGCCGACCGATCTGAACCACTGGTATGCCCGCAACAACGCCGGCGAAATGGTGCCATTCTCCGCCTTCACCACCACCCAGTGGGTCGACGGCGCGCCGTCTCTTGCCCGCTTCAACGCCGTCAGCGCCATTCCGCTTGATGGCGGCGCGGCGCCAGGCGTCTCCTCGGGTGAAGCCATGAATGAGATGGAAGCCCTGACCGAACAGCTCGGCGGCGGCTATACGGTCGCCTGGCAGGGCATTTCCTATCAGGAGCGCCTCTCGGGTTCGCAGGCGCCGATGCTCTACGCGATCTCGGTTCTCGTCGTCTTCCTCTGCCTGGCTGCGCTTTACGAAAGCTGGTCGATCCCGTTCTCGGTCATCATGGCTGTGCCGGTCGGCGTGCTCGGGGCGCTCGTCGCGGCAACGCTCTTCGGGCAGGCGAACGACGTCTATTTCAAGGTGGGCTTGCTCACCACCATCGGCCTTGCGGCGAAGAACGCGATCCTGATCGTGGAATTCGCCAAGGACCGGATGGAGACAGGGCTGGGTCTCTTCGAGGCGACGCTGGAAGCAGCAAGGCTGCGCCTGCGTCCCATCATCATGACTTCTCTGGCATTTATCCTCGGCGTCGTGCCGCTGGCGATCGCAACAGGCGCGGGTTCCGCCGCCCAGAACGCGATCGGCATCGGTGTGCTCGGCGGGATGCTCGCTGCGACGATGTTGGGCATTTTCTTCGTGCCGAGCTTCTTCGTCGTCATCCGCCGCATCTTTGCCACACGGCAAAAAAATGAGGCGGGAGTGTGATATAAATGCACTGTGAGAAAGCTTTTCAGATTGCTACATTGCGCACGGACTGCTTCGGCATGATGTTTTGCGTATGGAACGAGGCGCGTTAGCCGATAGTGAAGCATGACGCTTCGGGACAAGAATTGACTTGCTCGAGTTACAGGATGAAATGCATGGTACCCCTTCGTTATGCCACACCGGCGTTATTGTTATTGCTATCGGGCTGCGTAGTAGGCCCTGATCACGTACCTCCTGAAATGGCGCTTCCTGGAAAATTCAGTGAAGGTGGCAAAAAGAACATCGGCGATGTCGCTACCACGGCTTGGTGGACCGCCTATAACGACCGCAAGCTCGACAGCCTTGTCCAGACCGGCCTTAGCCAGAACCTGACGATTCAACAAGCGATCGAGCGTATCAATTCCGCATCCGCCAACGTCACCATCGCCGGCGCCGGCGCCTTGCCCGCCCTCGATGTCGGTGCTTCCCACACCATCAGTGGCCAGGGGGGCGAACTCCGTACCCAATTCGACACCCGCAACACCAGCGCCGGACAGCTTTCCCTGTCCTGGCTGCTCGATCTGTTCGGACTCTACAAGCGCAGCAAGGAAAGCGCCCTCGCCTCTCTTGATTCCGCTTACGCGGGTGCCGACATCGCCAAGCTGTCCTACATCCAGGACCTTGTCTCAACCTACATTGATCTGCGCTTCTTCCAGCAGCGTCTGGCGCTTTCGAAGGCCAACCTGAAGTCCCGTCAGGAAACCTACGACCTCACCAAGTTCCAGCTTGATGCAGGCGCGGCATCCCGCCTCGACGTCGTGCAGGCTGAGGGTCTTGTCCAGTCGACGCTCGCAGAAATCCCCGGCCTCGAAACCAACATTCGCGTTTCGGCCCATCATATCGCCACCCTCCTCGGCCAGCCGGCCGGTTCGATGGTTGATGAACTGTTGCGTGGCTCCGGCCAGCCGACTTTCCGCGGCGGCATCAATTCCGGCATTCCGGCCGACCTGATCCGCAACCGTCCAGATATTCGCCAGGCCGAGCGCAACCTCGCCGCCGCTACTGCCCAGATCGGTGTCGCAGAGGCTCAGCTCTACCCGTCGATCTCGCTCTCAGGTTCGATCTCACCGAGCTACATTAACCAGCGCGGCATACATGGCGGCCTGTCGGCATGGTCCTTCGGCCCGACCCTGAACCTGCCGATCCTCGACGGTGGCCGCCTGCGCGCCAATGTCGACGTTTCCAAGTCTGACGCAGTCGCATCCTACCTCGCCTGGAAACAGACCGTCCTGACGGCAATCCAGCAGGTCGAGGATGCCCTTTCGGCCGTTCGCCGTGACGCCCAGACCGTTGACGCCTTGCGCGCTCAGGTCAGGACGACGCAGGAAACCCTCGAGCTTTCGACGGCATCCTACAAGGACGGCGCTTCTTCGCTGCTCGACGTTCTCGACGCCCAGCGTCAGGTCTCCCTCGCTCAGGCAAGCCTTGCCGCCGCTGTTCAGCAGATGGCGAAGGATTACGCTGCGCTCAACATCGCAACCGGTGGCGGCTTCGCTCCGGGCGGCAAGACCACCGGTTCGGGACCGGTCAAGGTTACCAAGGGCACCTAAACTCCTCGCATAGTATTGTTCCGAAGCCCCGCGGTTTCCGCGGGGCTTTTTCTTTGCGTGAATATCTGCCGCGACAGATAATATACACATTGGAGGAATTTGGATTCGACAAGCCGCAATCGCTACGCTATGCAGTTGATTAAACGATTAAGCGCAGAACTTCAAAACAATGGCTTCACAACGCTCGGGACCCAACCTCAGCAGGATAGCGACGTCGCTCGGCGTCTCTGTTGCCACGGTCTCGAATGCGCTCTCCGGCAAGGGCCGGGTTTCCGACGCTCTGATCGAAAGAATTCGCTCGCATGCCGCCGAACTCGGCTATGTGCCGAGCCAGGCCGGGCGGGCGCTGCGTACGGGCCGCAGCGGCGTGCTCGGTCTTGTCCTGCCTGATATCGCCAATCCCCTCTTCCCAAAAATTGCCCAGGCCATCGAATCTGCCGCATCCGCCGCCGGCTACGGAGTGCTGATCGCCGACTCTCGCGGCGATATCACGGCGCAGACCGAGGCGATCAACCGGCTGGTGGAACGCGGCGTCGACGGCATGGTGGTCGTGCCTCGCCGCGCCACCCGTATTTCCGCCGCAAGCTGCCCGGTTGCGGTTATCGACACAGCCTCCACGCCCGGCAATACGGTCGCTGCCGACCATTGGCAGGGCGGCAGGGAAATCGCCACCCATCTCGCCGGCCTCGGCCACAAGCAGATCCTGATCATCGGCAACAATCACGAATCCAATGTCCAGAATGACCGAGCCGGCGGCATCAGGGCCGGCCTGGCGCCCGGCATGCGCTCCGAAACGCTCTGGATCGAGCGGTTGGAAACCGAGACGGGCGCCGGCTGCCGGCTGGGCCTTGCGGAAAAGGCGGGTCAGGGCTTCACCGCCTTTGCAGCCCTTTCCGACCTGCAGGCTCTGCGCGCACTGACCGAACTTCAGCAAGAGGGGATCAGCGTGCCCGGCGATGTCAGTGTCACCGGCTTCGATGATCTCATCTGGTCGCCCGTCGTCACGCCGTCGCTAACGACGGTGAGGATGGACATGGATACGATTGCCGATATCGCCGTCTCCGCGCTTATCGACAGAATAAACGAAAGCGGCACTCGGGAGGGCGTGCTGGTCACGGCGAAGACCGAACGCGTACCCATGCAGCTCATCATCCGCCACTCATCCGGGCGCGCGAACCCGGCACCAAAAATCTCAGAGATGGAGAACATGTAGAATGAAGAAAACCCTCATTGCATCGATGGCGCTGGCCGCACTTTCCCCCTTCGGCGCCGCAGCTCAGGAACGGACGCTGACCGTTTCCGTCTATGCTTTCGCACAGGATGACTTCAAGACGATCGTCTACGATCCCTTCGAGGCCAAATGCGGCTGCAAGCTTATTGTCGAGACCGGCAACAGCGTCGAGCGCCTCGCCAAGATGGAAGCCAACAAGGCCAATCCGGTCATCGATCTTGCAGCCGTCTCCATGGCTGATGGGCTCGCCGCTTCCCGCGCCGGCCTGATCGACAAGCTCGATACGTCCAAACTCGAAAATTTGTCCAAGCTCTACGATATCGCCAAGGATCCGAACGCCGATGGCATGAGCGTCGGCTACACCTTCTACGCCACCTCGATCGCCTATCGCTCCGACAAGATGAAGATCGAGTCCTGGGCCGATCTCTTGAAGCCTGAATATGTCGGCCACGTCGCCTTCCCGAACGTCACGACCAACCAAGGCCCGCCGGCGCTCTATATGCTCGGCCTCGCGCTCGGCAAGGACACGCCGGACCTCAAGGCGCCGATCGAAGCACTCGGCGAAAAGAAGGACGAGATCGTCACCTTCTATGAAAAGTCCTCACAGCTCGTGCAGCTTATGCAGCAGGAAGAAATCTGGGCCGCTCCAATCGGCCGCTTCTCCTGGGCGGGCTTCACCAAGCTCGATGTTCCCGTTGCATGGGCAACGCCCAAGGAAGGCCAGACCGGCGGCATGAACGTGCTGGTGCTGACCAAGGGTTCAAAGAACCAGGACCTCGCCCTGCAGTTCATGGATTTCTGGCTATCGACGGACGTCCAGACCAAGCTCGCCGAAAAGCTGATCGACAGCCCGGCGAACAAGGAGGTCAAGGTCTCCGACGCGGTCGCCAACAATATCACCTACGGCGAAGAGACCGCCAAAAGCTTGAAGCTCATCCCCTCCGCAGCCGCCCTCGACAACCGCAATGGCTGGCTGAAGGAATGGAATGAAAAGGTCGGCCAGTGAGCCGTCGCTGAAATCGGTCCCGGCGCCAGCCGGGACCGACCCTTCCTCAGCTCGAAAGGCGTCTCATGTTCCAGAACCGCGCAGAAGCCCTGGCGCTTGCCCTGCCGGCAGCGATCTTCGCCGCCGTGGTCTTCCTGCTGCCTGTCGCGATCCTGCTCTCTGAAGGCTTTCGCAGCGGCGGCGCCTGGACGCTTGCCGCCTATGTGGATTTCTTCTCTCAGACGCTGAACCGCACCGTCTTCTTCCGCACCTTCCGGCTCGGCCTCGAGGTGACGGCAGTTTCGGCCATCATCGGCTATGCCGCCGCTTTTGCGATCGTTAATCTGCCGCCGAAGGGCAAGGGCCGCATGATCGGTCTCATCACCCTGCCGCTGATGATTTCGCCCGTCGCCCGTACCTATGCCTGGATCGTCATCCTCGGCCGCACCGGTATCGTCAATGAAGCGATCACCGGCCTCGGCCTGAGCGCAGAACCACTACGCCTTCTCTTCACGGAAACCGCCGTCTTCATCGGCCTGCTTCAGCTTTTCCTGCCTTTGATGATCCTGTCGCTGATCAGTGCATTGGAAAATATGCCGAAGGACGCTATTCCCGCCGCCCGCGTTCTCGGCGCCAACTGGTTCCAGGTCTTCTGGAAGGTCATCCTGCCGCTCACCAAGGAAGGCCTTGTCGTCGGTGGCACGCTGGTCTTTACCGGCTCACTGACGGCCTATATCACGCCCGCCATTCTGGGCGGCTCCAAGGTGCTGATGCTGGAAACGCTGCTGTACCAGCAGGTCTCCGTCGCCAATAACTTCGTCTCGGCGAGCGTCATCGCCTTCATCCTGATCGTCATGAGCTTTGCCGCCAATATTCTGCTGAAGCGCCTTGCCACCGCAAGGAACCGCCGATGAGTATCCGCCTCTTCTCACCGGTCGTGCTGTTCCTGTTGCTGGTCTTCCTGATCGGCCCCTTCCTGATCATCATCGCTGCCTCGCTTTCGGCCGGCGACACGCTGGCCTTCCCGCCGCAGGGCCTGTCGCTGCGCTGGGTGGCCAAGGTCTTCACCATCGACAGTTTCCGCGACAGCTTTGCCATGTCGATGTTTCTGGCGGTCTTTGGAACGCTCTCAGCTCTCATCCTCGGCATTCCCGCGGCCTATGCACTGTCGCGCTACCGGCTGCCAGGGTCGGAGACGGTGAGAACCATCGTCTCCCTGCCGATCATCGTGCCTGGTATCATTGTCGGCCTGGCGCTGCTGCGGTATCTGGTCGTGCCCTTCAGCTTCAACATCACGCTGGCACTCTTCTTCGCTCATACTGCACTGGTGCTGCCCTATGCCGTACGCGTGGTATCCGCGAGCCTCGGAAACCTGCGCGCCGATATCGAGGAAGCCGCGGTATTGCTCGGCTCCTCGCGGCTCGGCGCCTTCTTCCGCGTCGTCATGCCGAATATCCGCGGCGGCATTCTCGCTGCCTTCATCCTCGGCTTCGTCACCAGCTTCAATCAGGTGCCAGTCTCGCTCTTCCTCTCCGGTCCCGGCGTCCGCACGCTGCCGATCGACATGCTGGGTTATATGGAGACCACCTACGACCCTTCCGTTGCCGCGCTCTCCGCGCTACTCGCCTTCCTTTCGATCGGTATCGTCTTCCTTGCCGAACGCTTCCTGGGATTTTCTCGCTATGTCTGATGCATACCTTCAACTCGACAAGCTGACACTCGCCTATGGCGATACGGTCGCGGTGAAGGACCTCGACCTGTCGATCGCCAAGGGTGAGCTGGTAGCCCTTCTCGGCCCCTCTGGCTGCGGCAAGACGACGACCATGCGCGCCATCGCCGGTCTGCTGAACCCAGCCTCCGGCCGCATCAATCTCGATGGCTCCGATATTACCCGCGTCTCCGCCAACAAACGCGCCGTCGGCCTCGTCTTCCAGTCCTACGCGCTGTTCCCGCATCTGACCGTCTTTGAAAACGTTGCCTTCGGCCTACGCCTCAAGGGCCTTCGCGGTCAGGATCTCGACGACAAGGTCAATGCCGGCATCAAATCCGTCGGCCTTGCGAAATTTGCCGGTCGAAAGCCCGGTGAGCTCTCGGGCGGCCAGCAGCAACGTGTAGCACTTGCCCGCTCCATGGTGATGGAACCGAAGGTGCTGCTACTGGACGAGCCCCTCTCCAATCTCGATGCCCGCCTGCGTCTCGAAATGCGCGCCGAGCTGCAGCGCGTGCAGAAGGAAACCGGCGTGACGATGATCTTCGTCACGCACGATCAGGCCGAAGCGCTTGCCCTTGCCGACCGCATCATCGTCATGCTGAACGGTGGCATCGAGCAGATCGGCACGCCCGAGGACATCTACAACAAGCCCGTCTCCTCCTTCGTTGCCGATTTCGTCGGCTTCGAAAACATCTTTGCGCTGAAGGACGGAAAGCTTGCGACGCCGAACGGCCCTGTCGCCCTCTCCGCCCCCGCCATGGAAGGTGCGGCGGGCCTTGCCTGGCGGCCGCGCGCGGTGATCCTTGGTTCCGGTCCTTTCCAGGGCGCCGTGCGCGGCACGTCTTTCGCCGGCAATAGCCGCGAATATCTGCTGGACAGCGCGCTTGGCCCGATCAAGGCGGAAGTCGATGCCGCCCTGCCGCAACACGAACTCGGCAGCACGATCGCCTTCGACCTGCCGGTTGCAGCTTCCGCAAGCCTCAAGCGTTTCGGGTGAGATAATGGGCGTCTGGATCGACACGGATATGGGTTTCGACGATATCGCCGCCATCATGGTGGTGACGAACGCCGAACTCGACATCGACGGCGTCTCGCTGGTCTTCGGCAATGCGCCGCTGCCGCAGGTGCGCACCAATGCGGCGGGCGCTGCCAAGGCCTTTGGCTGGAAATTTCCGATTCACACCGGCCGCGACATGCCCGTCCTCGGCAAACTAGAGACGGCGCAGGCGATCCTCGGCGAAAGCGGCATTCCAACGACAGGCAAACACCTGCCGCCGGCCCCTATCCTTCCTGACAGCGATGCCTTTGTCGCTCTTTGCCGCTGGCTGGAGTTGGAAGGCCCGCATCGCATCCTGGCGCTCGGACCGCTCACGAATATCGCAGCACTGGCGCTCGCGCGGCCCAATCTTGCAGCCGGCATCACCGAACTCGTCTGGATGGGTGGCGGCGTCACTTCGGGCAACCACACGGCCTCCGCCGAATTCAACGCCCTTGCCGACCCGGAGGCGCTGGCGATCGTCATCGCTCACAAGCTGCCGCTGCGCATGGTCGACCTCGACCTCTGCCGCAAGGTTCTCGCAAAGCCCGAGGATGCCGATCCAGTACGTGCGGCGGGCGGTGCCAATGCCGACCTGATCGCCGACATGTTCGCCGGTTACATCAGGATCGGCACCAGCCGCGGACGCGCAGCCATGGCCATCTACGATCCCTCGGCCGCCGTCGCCTTCGTCGCGCCGCAGGTGGTAAGCTTCCGCCCCGCTCGCATCGATGCGGAACTGCAGGGCCAGCACACGCGTGGGCGCACTGTCGTTGAAACCCGCGCCACTCACGCAACGTTCAATGCTCAGTTCGCCGCCGACATCGATGCCGAAATGGCGCGTGTCATCATTCTCGCCGCCCTGGTCAACGAGGCCCGCAAATGACCGCAACCCTGCGCCAGGAACCTGCCGATCTCAATGATCCGGTCTTACGTGCCCGTGCTGTCGCAGCGGCTCGCGGCGATAGTCTTTTCGATGTGCTTATTACTGGCGGCCGCATTCTCGATACCGTCACCGGCCTGATCCGCGAGGCCGATATCGGCCTCGTCGGCGCTTTGATCGCAAGCGTCCACGCGCCGGCAAGCCGAAGCGATTCCGCAAGCGTAATCGATGCCACCGGCAGCGTAATCTCTCCCGGGCTGATCGATACGCATATGCATATCGAAAGCTCGATGGTCACGCCGGCGGAATATGCGGAAGCCGTACTGCCGCGCGGTGTCACGACAATCGTCTGGGATCCGCATGAATTCGGCAACGTCCATGGTCTCGACGGCGTGCGGTGGGCAATCGAAGCCTCGCGCTGCCTGCCGCTGCGTATGATCCTGCTTGCCCCCTCCTGCGTTCCCTCCGCCCCCGGTCTCGAACTGGCCGGCGCGGATTTCGACGCCAACATCATCGCCGACCTGCTGCGTACGCCGGCAATCGGCGGCGTCGCCGAGGTCATGAACATGCGTGGCGTCATCGATGGCGATCCTCGTCTGACAGCCATCGTCAATGCCGGCCTGACCTCCGGCAAGCTCGTCTGCGGCCATGCCCGCGGACTTGATGGTGCTGACCTCAATGCCTTCATGGCGGCCGGCGTCACCTCCGATCACGAGCTCACATCGGGCCCCGACCTGCTGCAGAAACTCGCAGCCGGAATGACGATCGAGCTGCGCGGCTCTCACGATCATCTGCTTAAGGAATTCGTCGAAGCGTTGAACGGCATCGGCCACCTGCCATCGACCGTCACGCTCTGCACCGACGACGTTTTCCCCGATGAACTCCATGAAAATGGTGGCCTTGACGACGTGGTACGTCGCCTCGTTCGCTACGGCATGAGGCCGGAATGGGCGCTTGGCGCAGCAACCTTCAATGCGGCACAGCGATTGAAACGCTCCGATCTCGGCCTCATCGCAGCAGGTCGCCGCGCCGATCTCGTCTTGTTCGAAGACTTGGCCGACTTCAAGGCCCGCACCGTCATCGCCAATGGCCGCTTGGTCGCCGAAAACGGCGTGGTGACGGAACCCACCCAGCCATTCGATACAAGCCCGCTCCTGCGCTCGGTCAAGCTCGCACAGCTCACCGACGATGACTTCCGCATTCCCGCTGAAGGCACCAGAGTGCGTCTCGCGACGATCGATCGACCGCGCTTCACCCAATGGGGCGAGGCAGAAGCCGACGTTCGTGACGGCTTCGTCGTGCCACCCGCCGGCAGTGCCATGATCGCTGTCGCGCATCGCCATGGACTGGCGGATGGGAAGCCGCGCATCGGCTTCCTGACCGGCTGGGGCGAATGGCGCGGTGCCTTCTGCACCACTGTCTCGCATGACAGCCACAACCTCACCGTCTTCGGCGGGAATGCACGCGACATGGCGCTTGCGGCAAACGCCGTCATCGAAGTCGGCGGCGGCATGGCCGTCGCAAAGGACGGCCAGGTCGAAGTCCTTCTACCTCTGCCACTCTCCGGCCTCGTGAGCGACGCTTCCCTCCAGGAATCCGCCAACGGCTTTGCCGGCATCCGCAAGGCCATGGAGAAGATCGTCGACTGGAAGCCACCCTATTTGGTCTTCAAGGCCTGCTTCGGCGCTACGCTTGCCTGCAATGTCGGCCCACACCAGACCGACCGCGGCATCGCCGATGTCGTTACCGGCAAAGTGCTGGAGAGCCCGATATTGGAAACCCTCTGAGGCGGTTTACGCCTCGGCCTTGAGCTCTTGCTCCACAAGTGCCACCCAATAGGCTGCGCCATATCCGAGCGCCTCGTCATTGAAGTCGTAGGCGGTATTGTGGTGCAGCGCGCCATCCACGGCAGGGCCGTTGCCGAGCCAGACGTAGCAGCCCGGCGCATTCTGTCCGAAGAAAGCGAAATCGTCGCCGGCCGTGGACGGCGGAAAGCTCGTGCGCACCTTTTCGCCAAAGACGCCCCGCGCGGCACCCAGCGCCCGCGCCGTTGCATCCGCATTGTTGACCACAGGAGGAATGCGACGTTCGAATTCATAGTCTGCCGAGATGCCGAACATCGCGGCCGTTCCCTGCGCCAGGCGACCGATTTCGGCCTCGAGTTGGTTACGAACCTCAGGCGAATAGGCGCGGGCCGTCCCGCCGATCTCGACGATATCAGGGATGACGTTCAATGCCCTGGGATTGCCGGCCTGGACCGAACAGGCGCTGACGACCGCCGGCTGAAGAGGATCGACGACACGCCCAACGATGGTCTGCAGCGACGATAGGAAGGTGCCGGCAGCCGTGATTGGATCACGCCCGAGATGCGGCTTTGCGCCATGCGTGCCAACACCGCGGAACGTGATCCGCCAGCTATCCGACGAAGCAAGCTGTGGCCCCTCCACAACGGCGATTTCATCGATGGCAAGCCCTGGCATATTGTGCAGCCCATAGACGGCATCACAGGGAAACTGCTTGAACAGCCCTTCTTCGACCATGCGCTTCGCCCCGCCACGGCCTTCCTCGGCCGGCTGGAAGATGAAATGCACCGTGCCGGAGAACCCTCGCGTTTCTGCCAGATACCGCGCCGCGCCGAGCAGCATTGCCGTATGCCCGTCATGGCCACAGGCATGCATCTTGCCCGGTTCCGTCGACTTGTAGGGACGATCTGCTGTCTCCGGCATGGCAAGCGCATCCATATCCGCCCTCAGCCCGATCGTGCGCGTACCGTTACCGATCTGCAGCGTGCCGACGACTCCGGTGCCACCGAGGCCGCGATGCACCTTGATGCCCAACTCTTCCAGCAGCTTCGCGACGATACCGCTGGTGCGCTCCTCCTCGAAGCCGAGTTCGGGATGGGCATGTAGATCGCGGCGGAGATTGGTGAGAAAAGGCAGATCGTTGCTGATCCGGGCGGGGATGCTCATGAGCCTGGATATCCTGTAAAGCGAAACGGGCGCCCGACGGCGCCCGCATCAGATCGTTCTTTCTTCAACAAACAGGCAGAGAGCGCAACCCCTCACGCCTCCTCGACGAAGACCTCTTCACGCTTGCGCTTGACGCTCGGCAGGAAGACGATAATCAGCACCGCCACGGCGATCGTCAGCAGAATGGCGCTGATAGGTCGCGTCACGAAGGTCGTCGCATCGCCACGCGACAGGATCATGGCGCGCCGCAGGTTCTCCTCCAGCAGTGGCCCGAGCACGAAGCCAAGCAGCAGCGGCGCCGGCTCGCAGCGGAGCTTTGCGAGCACGTAGCCGATGAGACCGAAGAAGGCGACGGCATAGAGGTCGTAGACGTTGGAATTGACGCTGTAGACCCCGATCGAGCAGAAGGCCATTATGATCGGGAAGAGCACGTAATAAGGCACTGTCAGCAGCTTCACCCACAGGCCGATCAGCGGCAGGTTGAGGATGACGAGCATCAGATTGCCTATCCACATGGAGGCGATGATCCCCCAGAAGAGCGCCGGCTGTTCTGTCGCCACGTTCGGACCCGGTACGATGCCCTGGATGATCATCGCGCCGACCATCAGCGCCATGACCGGGTTTGCCGGAATGCCGAGCGTTAGCAGCGGAATGAACGAGGTCTGCGCACCGGCATTGTTGGCCGATTCCGGCCCTGCAACGCCGGCAACTGCACCATGACCGAATTCCTCCGGCTTCTTGGAAACGCGTTTTTCCACCGTATAGGAAGCGAAGGAGGCGAGGATCGCGCCGCCGCCCGGCAGGATGCCGAGCGCCGAGCCGATGACAGTGCCGCGAATGATTGGCGCGATCATCTGCCTGAATTCCTCCTTCGACGGCAACAGCCCCGAGACTTTTGCCATCAACACTGTGCGCGTCTTCTCGCCTTCCAGATTGCGCAGGATTTCCGCGATGCCGAAGACGCCGACAGCAAGCGCCACAAAATTCAATCCGTCGGCATATTCGCGGATGCCGAGCGTGAAGCGCGGCGTGCCGGTATAGATATCCGTGCCCACAAGGCCGAGCAGCAGTCCAAGCGCCACCATCGCCAGCGCCTTGACGACCGAGCCATGTGCCAGCGCGATCGAGGATACGAGGCCGACGATCATCAGCGAGAAATATTCGGCCGAACCGAATTGCAGTGCAATCGCCGTCAGTGGCGGCGCAAAGACAGCCACGAGGAAGGTCGAGACCGTGCCAGCGAAGAAAGAGCCAAGCGCGGCAATCGCGAGCGCAGCACCCGCCCTGCCCTTGCGCGCCATCTGATAGCCGTCGATGGCTGTCACGGCCGAGGAAGATTCACCCGGCATGTTGATGAGGATTGCCGTCGTCGAGCCGCCATACTGCGCGCCGTAATAGATGCCGGCGAGCATGATGAGCGAGGAAACAGGCTCGAGCTGGAAGGTGATCGGCAGCAGCATGGCGATCGTTGCCGTGGCACCAATACCGGGCAGCACGCCGATCAGCGTGCCGAGCAGCACGCCGATAAGGCAGAAGAACAGGTTTTCCGGGCTTGCCGCCGTATAGAAACCGAGTGCGAGATTGCTGAAGAGTTCCATACCCGCCTCCTAGAACCGGACCCAGGGGCCGAAACGTTCGAACGGCAGCCCAAGTGCGTAGCTGAAGACCCCAACCGAAAAGACCGTCAGCAGCAGCGAGAGAACCAGCGCGAACAGCACGTTCATGCGACTGGATGCAAAACAAGCGATGAAGGCCGTCAGGAAGATTGCCGGAGCAAAACCGAGCCCGCGGACCGTCAGCCCGAAGAAGACCGGCGCCGGCAGGATGAAGAGCATGCCGCGCCAGGCAAATGGATCGATCGGCTCGCCCTGAACCCGCACGGCCTGGACGAGAATAATCAGGCCGAGCAGGACGAGGATGCCTGACAGAACGAGCGGGAAATAGCCAGGCCCCATGCGAAAGGCCGTACCGAGGTCGAGGTTCAGCGACTGATAGGCAAAGAAGGCGCCGGCCGCGGCAAGCAGGGCACCGCATATGACATTGGTGGTGTCGAAACTGAGAGATTTCATGATGTCTCCTGGGGTTGGAGATGGGGCGTCGCGACGGACATGAGACTGCGCAAATACCCTCCTCCCCGATCGGGAGGAGGGTATGAATGCGGCTGTCGGGCTCAGTCCGCGTATTCGCCGGCAGCTTCGATGATGGGCTTCCAGCGGGCGATTTCACTCTCGAGCTTCGCCTTCAGCGCCGCCGGGGTCGCATCAGCGTCCGACGAGGGAGCGGTGCCAAGCTCGGCGAAGCGGGCGGCAACATTCTGGTCCTTCAGCGCAATCTGCAGCGACTTCGACAGGCGCTCGTTGATTTCGGCCGGCGTGCCCTTCGGCGTGTAGATGCCGTGCCAGATACCGACTTCGAAGCCCGGCAGGCCGGCTTCGACCGCCGTGGGAATGTCCTTGAGCACATCGAGGCGGGCCGACGATGTCACGGCATAGGCCTTGATCGTACCGCCCTTGATCTGCTTTGTCGTATTGGTCGTCTGGTCGCACATGATATCGACCTGGCCGCCGAGAAGGTCGGTCATGGCCGGGCCGGTTCCCTTGTAGGGAACGGTCGTCAGCGGCGTCTGGATAGCGCTCATGAACATCATGCCGCAAAGGTGGGATGCGGCGCCGATACCGGCATTGGCGACGGTAACCTTGTCCTTGTTCGCCTTCACATAGTCGACCAGGCCCTTGAGATCGGTCGGCTCAAAATCCTTGCGGGCAACGATCGTCATCGGAACATCGGTGACGAGACCGACATAATCGAAGGCGTTCAGTGTGTCATAGGCGAGCTTGCGGTAAAGCGTGGCGCTGGTCGCCATACCGATATGATGCAGCAGGATCGTATAGCCATCCGGATCGGCATCCGCGACGCGGCCGGCGCCGAGCGTGCCGCCGGCACCGCCGACATTTTCAACGACGATCTGCTGGCCGAGGTCCTTCGACATGGATTCAGCGACGAGGCGCGCAACGGTATCGGTCGGGCCGCCGGCGGCGAAAGGCACGACCATGGTAATGGTGCGCTCGGGATATGTCTGCGCCGAAGCGGCATTGGCGAGAAGCGAAACGGCAGCGGCGGCGGTCACGCCGAGCATGGCCTTCAGGATTTTCATCGTTTTCCTCCCTGATGAAAATGGATCGTTCTCCGGCGCATCCTCCGCACCGGTTCGGATGGCTCATTTGCAGGCCAGGGACTGACGGCCGCAATCGCGATCAGAGGAGAGGAATGACGATTTTGCGACAGTGCGCCGCAGCATGGGTCGATTTGGAAACAAATGGTTAAAGTGATGGGTGGAAATCCACCCATCACTTGACCTTCACCGGTTGGGTGGAAGGACGACTTCGCCCGTTTCCAGCAGCGATTTGAGATTGGAGAGAATTTGTGGCCATCCGCCGGAGACCGCGCCGATGAACTTGGAACCTTCTACCGGTATCGAATGCGTCAGCGTCAGCTTGACCGCCTCGCCGATCGGCTCAAGCTCTATCACGCATCGAGAAAACCCTTCCGCCTTGAGCTCCGGCCTGAACTCATTATGCCACTTCAGGACAAGGCGCTTGGGTGGGTCGAATTCAAGGATTTCGCCGGTATCTGTGACGGTTCCGTCGGAATAGCGCATCTCCCAGGCAGAACCGACTTTCCAATCGGTTTCGAACTGCACGCCAAGCCAGAATTTCTTGATGAATTCCGATGTCGTGAGTGCCGACCAGAGCTGCTCCGGTGTGGTGCGGATATAGGTGACGTAATTGAATGCGCTGCCAGCCATGATGATACTCCCTTTGGCCAAGGCTTGTTCACACCCTCGCCGGCAGGTGGGACGATTCATTCGTCTTTGCTGCCCTCGAGGCTCTTCTTGAGATCGGAGAGCGCCTCTAATGCACGGCGCTCGAACTTGCTGATCCACCGGTCCGCGATCTCGTTGATCGGAACCGGATTGATGTAATGCAGCTTTTCGCGCCCTTGCCGGCGCGTGGAGACGAGGTTCGCTTCTTCGAGAATGCCGAGATGCTTCGCCACCGCCTGACGCGTCATCTCCAGCTCTTCACCCAATTCGCCGAGCGTCTGGCCATTTCGTGCATGCAGTCGATCCAGAAGCCGTCGCCGGCTGCCGTCCGCTAAAGCTCGAAAAACCGCGTCTTCATCCATGTCGATACGGAACCATTTGGTTGCCTATTGTGATCTTTATAGGCAACCAAATGGTTGCGTGTCAAGGCATGAATCGACAGTAGCCTGAAAACGGGCAATCACACTCCAGGACTGGGAATTGGATCAGCCCTCACGGCGCATCTCGCCGGCCATCTCATTGGCCAGCAGTTTCTTGTCGAGACCGTATCTCTGCATCTTCTCGTAAAGCGTCTTGCGCGAAATGCCGAGCGATTCGTAGACCGGCTTCAGGCTGCCTCCATGAGCGACAAGCGCACTGGCGATCACGCCGCGTTCGAATTCCGCGACACGCTCGGCAAGCCCCGCAGCCTCGGCCTGCCGGCCGCCGCCATCGAGGCCGAGCACGAAGCGGTCGGCTGCGTTGCGCAATTCGCGGACATTGCCTGGCCAGTCGCGCTGCCCGATGTCGGAAATCACATCCGGCGGCACAAGCATCTCGTCCTTGCCATAACGCGCGGCCGCTTCCCGCACCAATTGCAGGAAGAGCAGCGGAATATCTGCTCGGCGCTGCGACAACGACGGCACATGAAGGGTCGCGACATTCAGCCGGTAGAACAAGTCAGCGCGGAAGCGGCCCGCAGCGACTTCCGCTTCAAGATCAACTTTGCTCGTCGCGATAAAACGCACGTCGAGCGGCACGGTCTCGTTCGAGCCAAGGCGGGAAATCGTTCTTTCCTGCAGCACTCGCAGGAATTTCGCCTGCAGGTCGACGGGCATGGAGCCGATCTCGTCAAGCAGGATCGTACCGCCGCGGCCATGCTCGAACTTGCCGTAGCGCGGCCGCACTGCTCCCGGAAAGGCACCGGCTTCATGCCCGAAAAGCTCGCTCTCGATCAGGTTTGCCGGCAGCGCCGCACAATTGATGGCAATGAAGGGCCGGCTCGCCCGCGCGCTGATATCATGCAGCGCCCGCGCCACCACCTCCTTGCCGGCCCCGGTGTCGCCGACAACAAGCGTATCGGCATCGCTCGCCCCGATCGCGCGGATACGATAGCGCAGGTCGACCATGATCTGCGTGCGCCCCGGCAGTCGTGCCTCGATATCGTCTCGCTTACCGGCGACCGCCTTCAGCAGTCGGTTTTCCAGCACGAGGCTGCGCCGCTCCATCGCACGGCGGATGACGCCGGCGAGCATTTGCGGAGTAAACGGCTTTTCGATGAAGTCATAAGCGCCCTCGCGCATCGCCTTGACGGCAAGCTGCACATCGCCATGGCCGGTGACGAGAATGACCGGCACCTCGGTATCGAGTTCGCGGATCTTCTGCATCAGCGTCATGCCGTCCATACCGGGCATGCGGATATCAGTAACGACGACACCTGGAAAACTGTAGCCGATCAGTTCCAGCACATGATCGGCATTGGAAAAGGTCTCGACGCTGAAGCCGGACAGTTCCAGCGCCTGCGCCGTCGAACGGCGCAGTTCCTCCTCGTCGTCGACGAGCAATATTTTCTGTTCGTTCATTCCGCCGCCTCCGGCATCATGCCTGCCGCGGCCGAAAGCTCGATACGGAACACGGCCCCGCCCTCCGGATGATTGGACACGGACAGGCTGCCGCCGAAATCCTTGATGATGTTGTAGGAGATGGAAAGCCCGAGCCCGAGGCCCTTGCCGATGCCCTTGGTGGTGAAGAAGGGATCGAAGATGCGTTCGGCAATCGCCGCCGGCACACCAGGCCCATGATCGCGCACGGTCAGAACCACCTTGCCTGCCTCTTCGGACGCCGAAACCTCGATACGCCTGTCCTCCAGCCCTTCGACAGCATCGGCAGCATTCGAGATGACATTGACCAGCACCTGCTGCAGCCGCACCGAACCGGCCTTCACCACCGGCGGCCGCGGCCCGAGATGGAGCCAGAGATCGGCATCCGCGGCTTTCAGCCGCCAGGCGATGATTTCCAGCGTATCGCGGATCGCCTCGTCAAGCGGCACCGGACCGAGCTTCTCATTGGGCTTACGTGCGAAATTACGCAAATGCCGGCTGATCGAAGCCATGCGGTCGATCAACCCGCCGATGCGCTGAATATTATCTTGCGCCTCCGCCATACGGCCGCGCTCGAGCAGCACGGCGGCGCTGTCGGTATAGGTCTTGGCGGCAGCAAGCGGCTGATTGAACTCATGCGAAAGTGCCGCAGACATCTGCCCCAAGCCAGCAAGCTTTCCGGCCTGGATGAGATCGGCCTGCGTTTGACGCAGCTGCTGCTCTGTCAGACGCCGCTCGGCGATCTCCTCCTCGATGCGGCTGTTGACGCGTCCAAGGTCGGCCGTGCGCTCCTCGACACGCCGCTCCAGCTCGTTCCGTGCCTCGGCCTGCAATTGCAGGCGCTCTGCAAGCCGCATACGCCGCTGCCGCAGAACAGCGAATGTCAGCGCAGCGATGCACAGAACAAGGAAAACCACGACCAGCGCTGTGCGGGCCTGCGTTCGGATGGAACTTGTGTCCATCAGCACGTGCACCGTCCAGTCTTCGGCCGGCATGTAATGCGAGAGAACGAGATATTCGCTCTGACCACGATCGCCGGCGAGCGTCATCAGGTCATGATCCTCGAAGCGATGACGGATGACCGGCAGTTCGACGAGCTTCGCATTGGCATAGCGCCGCGATGCCTCGGTGCGCGCCACGCGATCCGAACTCAGCGGCAGGATGCCCCCATAGAGCCAGTCCGGACTGTCTGACATGAAGATGATGCCCTCGGGGTCGGAGACGAAGATGCGGTACTCGCCGCCGCTCCAGGAGGATTCGATCACATCGATATCCACCTTGAAGACAATGACGCCGCGGATTTCTCCTTTTACCCGGATCGGCGAAGAGAAATAATAGCCGCGCTTCAGCGAGGTCGTGCCAAGAGCGTAGAAGCGTGCATGATGCCCGCCGATCGCCTCCTGGAAATACGGTCGATAGCTGAAGTTTTCGCCGACGAAGCTGCCGGGGCCGTCATAATTGCTGGCGGCAATCGTCTCGCCGTCCGGCAGCACGACGTAAATGTCGGAGGATTTCAGAAGCCCGTTGATTTCCTTGAGGTAAAGATTGGCGCTATCCCGCAGCGACCGATCGTCCGGCCGGGTCACCAGATCCTTGATATCGTCGTGATCGGCAATCAGTGCCGGCAGGGCTTCGTAGCGGCTGAGATGGCCACTCAGCGCCGAGACGGCAAGCCGTAGCGCCGTACCCGCCTGCGCGGAAGCCTCGCCCATATAGGCGCGCGTGGCAACCGCACTCCCGTAATAGAAGAAAGCGAAAACCAATAAGGGTGCGGCGCAGAACGCCGCAATGATGCGATAGCGCGCAGACAGAGCCCGCTCCTCCCTTTCCGCCTCCGCTCCCCGTGGAGGCATAACCCGACGGGTTCAAGTGTAATGAGCGCGGTGGAGATTTCCAAGAGGCGCTGAAACTTGACACATGTCAGGCGCAGATGTCTGATTGCTGCACCGCAAGGAGACCGCCATGAGCGACGACCAGATCCCCGAAGACAGCAAGCTCACAACATCCAAGCGCCGTTGGGCAGCGGAAGGAAAATTCCTGACCGGCCGCATCAGCCGCCCGGAAACCGAGCGCCTGCCGCCGGGCCAGCATCTGGTCAAGAATTGGCCGGTGCTCGACCTCGGCCAGCAGCCGATCATTTCCATCGATAGCTGGCGGCTTGAGGTTCGCGGCCTTGTCGAGACACCGCTGGACCTCAATTGGGCAGCCTTCCAGGCGCTGGAACAGAGCGCAATGGTTAGTGACATCCACTGTGTGACGACATGGTCGCGCTACGATAACAAGTGGAAGGGCGTTTCCACCCGCGACCTGCTCGATCTCGCCATGCCGAAGCCGGAAGCCGGTTACGTCATGCTGACAAGCTATGACGGTTATACCACCAATCTGCCGCTGTCCGATTTCGCCGCCGAGGATGCCATTCTCGCCACCTCGTGGGAGGGCTTGCCGCTCACCCGCGATCATGGCGGGCCGATGCGTCTCGTCGTACCCCATCTCTATTTCTGGAAAAGCGCCAAATGGCTGCGCCGCATCGATCTGCTGCCGGCCGACAAGGCCGGTTTCTGGGAAAAGAACGGCTACCATATGTATGGTGACCCGTGGCGCGAGCAGCGCTATTCCGAGGACTGAATCCGAAGAAACCGCCTGAAAACAAAGAACCCTGCGGCGAGGATCGCTGCAAATCCGGTGAGCGAGACCATGCTCGCCGGATGCAGCGGAATTTCGCTCCAGCGCGGGCGCACGATATCGGCCGTATTGAAACCCTCACCGCTGAATCGACAGGTCACCAGAGAGAGCCCGCGCCTGACCATATCAACATCGACGGCAGATGCGATTTCACCAGCCGCTACGGCCTCCTGCGGCATATCTCGCAGGGAGAGCAGCACTGCTTTGGTCGCCGCTAGGTACGCATGGGCGCATTCGTTGAATGGGCTTTCCTCATCCGTCACACTGCCGGGCATCCGGCCCCAGAGACAGTAGGAATACTGGATTTCGGCATAGTTCAGCACACGCCGGAAACGCTCGTTCGTATCAACCGCGCTTGCCGCAAGATCCATGATACGACCGCGATAATCGGCAATGACGGCCATCTCGCCGTGAGTTATTTCCGGCACCGGTAGACCGGCATTGCTGCCCTCACCGCTGTAGCTGTGCGCGAATGCGTTGCTGGCAGTCAGCAGCGCAAAGCCAAAACAGATGGCATCAAATACGTTCTTCATAAGACGTCCAACGTCCCGATACGGCTGATCACGAGCCGACAGGCTTCTCAAGGAAAGAGGGAGCCGTAAGGCCCCCTCTACCATTGCCTACCGATAAGCCGGGCGGAACCCGTTCCTTACGCTGAGGCGCTGCTCCGCCAGCGCGCCGAATGCGAGGCCGAGAACCGACCATAAGATCACATGCATCCCAAGCGAGGTCGTGCGGAAGCGCCACAGAACCATCGCCGAGAAATTCTCCGGCACTTCGTTGATCGGCGGCAGCAGATATTCCACCAGGCCAATGAAGCCGACAAAGAGGATGCCCGCAATGATCGCCGCATTCCAGGCGCCGTAGTTCGCCGCCAGCCGGCGGGCGATTGCGATCGCCGCAACCAGCGAAGCAATCGACACGACGATCATCAGGAAGAACAGTTCGGTGCGCACCCCAATCGTATCCGGGTTGCCGACAGCCGGCGGATTGGCCGGATATTTAATGGCCGGGACGATGACGATGGCGACGAAAGCGGCGGCAGCGATGACGGCAGAGGTGCCGCGTGCCGAAAGGCTGCTGAAGCGGCCATGGACGAAGGCGAAGACGAGCGCGAAAAGCCCGCCGACGGCAACGCTATAGGCCATGACACCGGTGAAGAGCCCAAGGCCCGCTTGCGTGGCGCGGCTGACGATCTCGGGTTCGGCTGCGGCACCGGCAGCCTGTGACGTCGCCTCTTCGAAGGCAATCGCCGCATCGACGAGCGGCTCACCGAAAATGCGCGCGAAGGCAAAAACCAAGATGCCGGCAATCAGGCCCGCGATCATGCCGCGGAGCAAAAGGTTTCCAACCATGTGAGGCACTCCCTTAGTGGCAGGGGAAGCCAAGGAGGTGACGGCCGTCATGCACGAATTCGTGCACATACATGCCGTTGAAGAGCGCCATCGCGCCTTCTTCAGTGCCGACGAAATAGATGGCGATGAGCATCAGCAGGCCACCGAAAATCGCCCAGGGCAGGATTTCGCCAAGCGGGATCGGTGCGGGTGACGCGACGGGCGCGAAAGTGGTGTCAGACATGTATTCCTCCTGGAATGACGCGTTCAGTCGAAGATCTTTGCGTGCAGTAGGGTCTGACTTCCAACGCGAAGAATTTCGACACGCTGGTCACAGTGGCGCGACCGCGCCGGACTTTCACCGGCTTCCAAACCCGCAACGTCACGGTTATATCTGTTCGTCAAAGATACTGTCAACGAAACTTAATATGCGGGCGGCCACCATCCCGCCCTATCTCCGAAGGGCGTCGAGTAACGTGACTACCCGCCTCACATGGATCTGCCACGGCGCGACGGCGGCAAATCGCACCGCCTCCTTTCCGGCGGACGAACCGCTGGAGGAGAAGGCGCTGAGCGAAGGCGCGCTGCCGGCGCCAGGACGGGCGGACAGGGCTTTCACGAGCCCGGCGCTGCGTGCCCGGCAGACTGCCGAGATGCTGGGGTTCGACGCGACCCTTGCTCCCTCGCTGCGGGATTGCGACTACGGCCGCTGGGCCGGCAAGCCGCTGATGAACCTTCACTCCGAAGAGCCGGAAAACCTTGCTCTCTGGATGTCCGATCCCGAAGCCGCCCCGCATGAGGGCGAGAGCCTGCAACAGCTTTGCAAACGCATTGCCGGCTGGATGAACGAGGAAATGCCCCTGGGCGGCCATGTCGTAGCAGTCAGCCACGCAGCCGTCATCCGCGCCGCGATCCTGGATGTGCTGAAAGCGCCACCCGCTTCCTTCTGGACCATCGATGTCCAGCCGCTCGGCATGGTACGCATGACCCATGACGGCCGCCGCTGGTCGCTGCGTTTCTGAATAATCCTCGTAAATTAGGCCAGCCTTACACAAGCAAACGCAGTCATACATATTGAACCCGGAATCCCGGGCTCTACGTCCTTCCCCGAGGAGACGCAAAATGACCTATGACTGGAGTGGGGAACGCACGCGGCGTCTGCGCATCGTGCGTGTCGCAACTGTTGTCGCTGTTCTTGTCGGCGTGATGATCGGCCTGCCATTGCTGATCAACGTCGCTTGAAAAGTCAGAGCACGTCAAAGGCGAGCGCGCTACGGCCGCTCGCCTTTCTCTTTACAGACTATTGCGGAATCTGGATCACAGCGAAGAACAGGCCGAGCTGGCGGATCGCGTGGGCAAAGTTCTCGTAGTCGACCGGCTTGGTGATGTAGACGTTGGCGCCGAGGTCATAGCAGCGCTGGATTTCGCGCTCATCGTCGGTCGTCGTCAGGATCACCACCGGCAGGCGCTTGGTGTGCTCGTTACCCTTGATCTTCTCCAGAATATCGATGCCCGACATATCCGGCAGGTTCAGGTCCAGCAGCACCAGAAGATAACGGTCGCGGCTCACTTCACCGCTGCGGTCCGTGCCGAGAATGAAGTCGAGCGCGCTGGTGCCGTTGGTGAAAGGCACGATCTCGTTATTGACGCCGGCACGGCGTACATTCTTCTCGATGAGGCGGGCATGCCCCTCATCGTCCTCGATCATGACGATGGTGACTTCCTTGCCGGTCGCTATCATGTCTCTGCCTTTATAATCGTGCTGAGGTCCGCAGGCAGCGTCAGCGTGAACGTGCTGCCGACGCCTTCGGCCGAATCGACCGTAACATCGCCGCCCAAATTTCGTATTAACGAGCGCACATAGGCAAGGCCGATACCCTCGCCCGGCTGGTCCTGCGTGCCGGCGCGCCGGAAAAGCTCGAAAACGCGCTCCATATCCGCCTTGCCGATACCGCGGCCGTTGTCCTTGATATCGATCTGGATACGCCCTTTTCCGGCAGGTACGGCCTTCACGTGCAGATCGAGGGGCCGGCTGGGTGATCGATATTTCACGGCATTGTCGAAGAGATTACCGAAAATCTGGTCGAGCGAGAAGCGGTCCGTCACGAGCGACGGCACGCGCACATCGATTTCCACTGTCCCTTCGGATGCTGCAATCTGGTGCTGGACATTCTCAGCCGCCGTTTCCACCACCGCCTTGAGATCGATCCGCTCAGGAGCAAGCTTGCGTCGGCCGTCGCGCGAAATCTTCAGGATGGCGTTGATCAGCGAATCCATTTTTCGCGTGGAGGAACGAATGAAATTCATCGCTTCCGGCAGGTCTTCCTCCACCGCAAGCCGTGCCTCCCTGATTTCCTCTTCGCTCGGCTGTTTGTTGTCTGCAAGCACGTAGCTGTTTACCGCCTTCAGGCTGGTCTCCAGTTCGCTGAGAAAACCCATGATGTTGACAAGCGGCGCGCGAAGATCGTGGGTGACGATATAGGCGAAGCGCTGGATCTCCTGGTTGGCCCGCATCAGGTCTTCAGTGCGTTCGGTAACGCGCTCTTCGAGGCCGAAATTGAGCACTTCGAGCTCCTTCTGCGCCCGCGAGAGCTCCCGCACATGCTGGAAGATGATGAGGATGGCGCCGCCGATGACGATGACCATGGCGATGGCGCCGCCCACGGTGACCCATTGCAGATTGTCGGCTGCATCCAATTGTTGGATCACGATGATACGAAGGCGATCGTCTGTCGAGGCGATGAGGCCGCCCAGCGTCGTCCGCACTGCCGCCATTGCCGCATTGCCGGTATCGCTGCGGACAATGGCAAGGGCGTCTGCCATCTGCCCCTGGGAGGCAAGCGTAATTGTCGATGACAACTCCTTGAGCTTGCTGTCGATTGCCTTATCCAGCGCCCTCAGGCTTTCGCTATTTTTAGGAAGATCGCTCGTTGCATCCAGCAACCCTTGGCGCCGCGCCGGCAGGTCCTGGATGGCGGTGTTGTACGGATCGAGATACTTCCGGTCGAGAGTCAGTAGAAAACCCCGCTGGCCCGTCTCTGCGTCCTGCAGCGTCGACAGCAGGTCGGCTGCAGCGCTGCGCACGCGGCGTATCTGCGCCACCTCATCGGAATAGAGGCTGTTTTCCCGCACCAGCCAAAGCGATGCCCCGACGATTGCCGTCAGGATCAGCACGCCGAGCGCCAGCATGATCAGCGCGGAACGCACGAAGGAAGCATTTGAGGAGGGCATGAAAAACGATCTCTGAACAGCGGTTAAAGCACCAGTGACGGAAAAACGCCCTGCGATCAAGCCGATGATCGCAGGGCGCTTTCAGGCATAGCGGCCGTGAAAGGGGATCAGTGTTTGCGGCCCTTTGGTATTGCGGTGTTGGTAATCGAGACCGGATCGCTGGCGGGGAAAGTGCCTTCCAGTCCCTCGTCCAGTTGTTCTTCCATCGCCTCCTCGTCACCTCGCGAACGAGCATTCCGCAACCCCGTTGGTTGCTCGTTATCATCCTCGCGGATTGGCGCCGTGGCGAAGCGGCTCATCACTTCCCTCGCCTTTTCCACCGCGTTCAGCCGGTTCAATTGCTGACCGCGATCGTTCTTGATCTGCACGGAGACGACTTCGCCACCGTCGCCCACAAACTCGACCGTAAAACCGCCTTTAGCGCCATAGGCGGGAATGACCTGGGTGCCGACAAGTTGCATGAGATTGTCCTCTCTCGTGAATGGTCTCGGAAAACGGCTTGAGCGCAGCATTGGTTCCGATTTAGGACGGCCGGATGTAATCTACTTTCAGCTCCAGCCGCAGCCGCACGATCGGAGAGCGGTCCCCGTTCTGCACTTCTATGCCCAGCGATCCGCCCGGCTGTTGCGGCAAACCGTCGAGCGCCATTTCGGCCAGTACATGCTTTGCCTCTTCCACGGCGGCGAAAAGGTCGGGAAATTCGAACGGCAGATCGCCCGGAGCCGTGCCGTCATTGTCTATGGTCTTGAAATAGAAGAGAGACATCTGCCCTGCACCCGTTGCGAAAGCATAAAGCGGAAAGCGGCCAAAGGTTTCAAATCGCCGGTAAAATTCGGCGCTCCGTACGCTATGAAAATGCTGCGCAGCACGAAAGGGGTAGGCGTAGCGATGAAAGTGCTAACGAATGCGTGGCATTGTCTCCAACAATTCGCCTTCAGGTTTCAATAAACATTTCAGACTTTCATGATATTTCCGCCCCGGGTGGAGATGGAGAAGCTGATGCCGGAATTCTTCAGAAGCAGGGCGGGAAGGCAATGTCTGACGATCATGGCGCTCGGTGCAGCGCTCTGGATTTCAGGCGCCCTGCTGGATGTCGATAGCTGGCTCGTTTCCTTCATGAGCAACTTCGAGAATTACGGCGCCGATAAATTCGTGCTGGCCCTCGGCATCGCCGGCGCGATGAGTTTCATCTATTCCGTGTTACGCATTGCCGACCTTCGTAAAGAGATGCAGCTTCGCGACGCCGCCCAGGCGCGCGCCGACTGGACCGCCACCCACGATCATCTGACCAAGCTTCCGAATCGCTACGCTTTCGAACGCAAAATCCTGCCCAAGCCCGCCGATAAGGAAGGCAATATTCCCGAAGAGGTCAGGAGCAACGTCACGATCTTCTCCGTCGATCTCGACGGCTTCAAGAAAGTCAACGACCTCGTTGGCCACAAGGGCGGCGACGTTCTGCTGGTGGAAGTGGCCAAGCGCATCTGCGCGCTGGGCAATGCCGATTGCGTCTACCGTTTCGGCGGAGATGAATTCATCATCATCGCCCTCGGTATGACCGCGGCGCGGGAGGAATGGTTTGCCAAGGTGCTCATCCAGGCGGTCACGCGCCCCATACTGATCGACGGCTTTGCCGTCGAGGTCGGCGCAAGCGTGGGTTACGACCGCTGGAGCGAAGGCGCCGAGCCGTTGGAGGATGCCGCTCACCGCGCCGACCTTGCCATGTACGAGGCGAAATCGCGCGGTCCCAATCATAAACTGACCTTCGAACCGTCGATGCAGAACAAGGTAACAGAGCGCGCATCACTGGAGACCAAGCTGCGCGGCGCCATTCAGAAGAAGGCGATCAAAACCTATTACCAGCCGCTGATTGATCTCAGAAGCGGCAGGCTCTGCGGCTTCGAGGCGCTTGCTCGCTGGACCGACGACGACGGCACGAACATCCCTCCCCCGGTTTTCATCAGCATTGCCGAAGAAACCGGCATGATCACCGAACTGTTCGAAAATCTGCTCACCCAGGCATGTTACGATGCGCTGGCCTGGCCGGATCATGTCAGGCTTTCCTTCAACGTGTCGCCGGTGCAGATGGAAGACAGGCTGCTTGCTTCCCGCATCCTTAAAGTGCTGACCGCAAGCCGTCTGCCGGCAAAGCGGCTGGAAGTGGAAATCACCGAAAACGCGCTGATCCAGGACCCGGCGATCGCCGCCCATATTCTCGATGAGTTGCATGAGGCCGGCATACAGATTGCACTCGATGATTTCGGCACGGGCTATTCGAGCCTCGCTCAGCTCGCCCGCTACCGTTTCGACAAGATCAAGATCGACAAGAGTTTCATCGCCACCTGCCGGGAGGACGAGAAGCAGGAAAAAATCGTCCGCGCCATGCTCGCTCTCGGCAGAAGCCTCAATATCAAGACGACGGCAGAAGGCGTCGAGGAGCACGCCCAGCTGGCCTATCTGCTGCAGCTCGGCTGCGACATCGGCCAAGGCTATCTCTTCGGCAAGGCGATGCCCGCCGCAGAGGCTGACATCTTCGTCGAAAGTCAAAATGCCAATCTGGCCTCCACGGCCTGAATAGAGCAATTCCAACCGGCTTGCGTCCGGAATTGCGTGAAACAAAGAGGTAGAGCATTCCCGTGTTTCGAAGAAAAACGGAAATGCTTTAAACTAGAAGACTTGCCGCAGGATCACGAACAGCAGGAAGGCGATCGCGATCGAGGCCGGCAGCGTCAGCACCCAGGCCATGAGCATGTTGCGCACGGTGGACCATTGCAGGCCCGATCCGTTCGCAGCCATCGTGCCTGCCACACCGGATGACAGCACATGCGTGGTCGAAACCGGCAGGCCGAGATGGTCTGCCGAGGCGATCGTCACCATGGCGACGACTTCCGCGGCAGCGCCCTGGCCGTAGGTCAGGTGCGTCTTGCCGATCTTCTCACCGACGGTCACGACGATGCGCTTCCAGCCAACCATGGTGCCGAGGCCGAGCGCCAGTGCGACGGCGACCTTCACCCACAACGGAATGAACTTCGTGGCGTTGTCCACCGCCGCATGATAGCCGGTGACGGCCTTGAGATCGCTGGCATCCATCGGCAGCAGCTTCTGCTTGTCGATGAGCTTGAGGGCCTCGCCGATCAGGTAGATATCGTTGCGGACGTTACTGACAAGATTGGTCGGAACGGCCTCCAGCGTCGGAAAAGCCGCAACTTCAGTGCTCGTCTGGTGAATATACTGCTGCAACGCCGGCGTGGTCGCATCCGTCCAGACCTTGTTCTTGACGGCATTGCTGACTTCCGCCTTGTAGTCGCTGACGGTGATACCCGGCTTCACATATTTGCCGAGCGCGGTTTCCACCTGTGCCGAAGCCGACTTGTAGGCTTCGAGGTAATTGACATCAGGTGTGCGGTTCAGCGCGAAGGCGGTCGGCACCAGACCGATCAGGATCAGCATGATGAGACCCATGCCCTTCTGGCCGTCGTTCGAACCGTGGGCGAAGCTGACGCCCGTGCAGGTGAAGATCAGGATGGCGCGGATCCACAACGGCGGCGGCTGATTTCCCTTCGGCTCCTGATAGAGCTCGGGTTTGCGCACCAGGAACTTCATAACGATGAGCAGAATGGCGGAAAGGCCGAAACCGATGATTGGCGAGATCAAGAGCGACAGGCCAATGTTGGTTGCCTGCGACCAGTCCACGCCGCTGGTGGCTGAACCTGCTGGCGCCAGGAACTGGTTGGCGAGGCCGACACCGATGATCGAGCCGACCAGCGTATGCGAGCTCGATGACGGCAGACCGAGATACCAGGTACCAAGGTTCCAGACGATCGCTGCGATCAATAGAGCGAAGACCATGGCGAGGCCCGAGCCGGAGCCGACCTGCAGGATGAGCTCGACCGGCAACAAGGCCAGGATGCCGAAGGCGACGGCACCCGTCGACGTCAAGACGCCGAGAAAATTGAAGAAGCCTGACCAGATGACGGCAAATTCCGCCGGCATGGAGCGCGTATAGATAACGGTCGCCACGGCATTGGCCGTATCATGGAAACCGTTGACGAACTCGAAGCCAAGCGCGATCAGCAGTGCAAGGCCGAGAAGCAGCCAGGGAACGGCAACTGCGGCAGTCAGATCACGGGCGAGGGCATAGCCGACATATCCAAGACCGCAGACCACAACGAGCCCGAACACCGGCAGGAACCATTTGCCGGCGGAGTTCGAATGATGCAGCGGATGGGAAGCGTCGCTATGGCTGGGGGCAATGTCGGCCATGGCATAGTTCCTTGTTCCATTTGCAAATTGCCGTTTGTTAATAAATCCCTAGCGTGAAGCTCTCATGACGCGGCCATTCGCGCGCCATCCCGGAACCGGGACCGAAATCAGCAACCAAAAATTGCCTGCCGGGATTCAAGAGACTTCCCACCGGGCACGATGACGCTAAGTTCGTCATCGTCACGCTGCCAGGGAGCATCAAGTAAAATGCCGTCGACCGACCTTCTCCTGACCTTCAATGCCGGCTCGTCGACGGTAAAGATCGGAATCTTCGCAATCGAGGATGCAAAGGTGCGCCGCATCGGCAAGGGCGTGATCGACTTCCGCGCCGAACCGCTCGCCTTCAAACTGACGGAAGGTCCGCAAACGTTCGATACGCCGCTGAAGGCCGGGCTTACCGACGATCTGCACGCGGTCATCGACGAAACGTTCAAACTTCTCTCGGAGCACTTCGATATCGAGACCGTCCGCGCTGCCGGCCACCGCGTCGTCCATGGAGGCGACCGTTTTACCGCGGCAACTACGCTCGATGATGTCGCAATCGCGGCGATCGACGCGCTCACGCCGCTCGCACCCCTTCATCAGCCGCAGGCGCTTCGATTCATCCGTGCCCTGAAACACCTGAAGCCACAGCTTGCCCAGACCGCTTCCTTCGATACCGCCTTTCACGCCACACAGGCCGATCTCGTCCGCCGCTTCGCCATCCCCCGCGCACTTCATGACGAGGGCATCAAGCGCTACGGCTTTCATGGCCTTTCCTACAAATTCATCGCCGGCGAGGTGAACCGCAGGCTGTCGAATAAAGCGAAAATCGTCGCCGCCCATCTCGGTAGCGGCGCAAGCCTCTGCGCTCTGGAAAACGGCATCAGTCGCGATTGCAGCATGGGCTTTTCCACGCTTGACGGCATTCCCATGGCAACAAGGCCAGGCTGGCTCGATCCCGGCGTGATCCTGCATCTGCTGCAGCAAAAGAAGCAGTCCGCCGATCAGGTGGAAGATCTACTCTACCATCGCTCCGGCCTGCTTGGCGTCTCCGGCATCAATGCCGATACCCGCGATCTTCTTGAGGATAGCCGCGCAGAAGCCCAAGAGGCGCTCGACCTCTTTACACTGCGCATTGCTGGCGAGATCGGCCGGATGTCGGTGACGCTCGGCGGGCTCGACGCCGTCGTCTTCACCGCCGGCATCGGCGAGCACCAGCCGCAGATTCGCTCGGCAGTCATTCAGCGCCTGGGCTGGCTCGGCCTTGCCGTTGAGGAAAAAACAAATGCTGCCAACGGCTTCACGATCACGACACCTTCAAGCCGCATAACGGCGCATGTCATTGCCACGGACGAGGAACAGATCATCGCGCAGGAGACGCTCACCATTCTTCGCTCGGGCTGATCCAGATCAAATGCATGCCGGCGCCATCAGCTAGAATTGACGTTGAACAAGTTTAAACGGGAGAAATCCATGGAAAAGCATGTCTCGACTCCAGCAGTTCTTTCCGACGCGGAACTCGCGCTCATCGACCGTTATTGGCGGGCAACCAATTATCTCTCGGTCGGACAGATCTATCTCCTGTCCAATCCCCTCCTGCGCCAGCCGTTGAAACCCGAACATATCAAGCCTCGCCTGCTCGGCCATTGGGGCACGACACCCGGCCTCAACTTCATCTATGCGCATCTGAACCGCATCATTCGCGCCCGCGATCTCGACATCATCTATATGTGCGGTCCCGGCCACGGCGGACCGGGCATGGTCGCCAATACCTACCTGGAAGGCATCTACAGCGAGATCTATCCCGACATCGCCGAGACCGAGGACGGCATGCGCAAGCTCTTCCGCCAGTTCTCCTTCCCCGGCGGCATCCCGAGCCATGCAGCACCGGAAACCCCCGGCTCCATCCACGAAGGCGGTGAACTCGGCTATGCGCTCGTCCATGCCTATGGCGCAGCGTTCGACAATCCTGATCTGATCGTTGCCTGTGTGATAGGCGACGGCGAAGCCGAAACCGGTCCGTTGGCTGCGAGCTGGCATTCCAACAAGTTCCTGAACCCCGCCCGCGACGGCGCCGTGCTGCCGATCCTGCATCTCAACGGCTACAAGATTGCCAATCCAACCATTCTCGGCCGGACGAGCGACGAAGATCTGACGCATTTGTTCGAAGGCTATGGTTATGAGCCCTTCTTCGTTGAAGGCCACGAGCCGGCAAAGATGCATCAGCAGATGGCGGCCGCCTTCGACAAGATCTTTGACCGCATTCGGGCAATACAGAAGGAGGCACGCGACGGCACGGCGCCGCAGGCCTGCCCGCGCTGGCCGATGATCGTGCTGCGCAGCCCCAAGGGCTGGACTGGCCCGAAGGAAGTGGACGGCAAGAAGGTCGAAGGTTTCTGGCGCGCCCATCAGGTGCCGGTTTCCAATTGCCGGGAGAACGACGGACACCGGAAAATCCTCGAAGACTGGATGCGCGGTTACGATCCCGAAGACCTTTTCGATGCCTCGGGCACGCTGAAGCCGGAACTACAGGCGCTGGCCCCCTCAGGCAAACGCCGTATGGGTGCCAATCCGCACGCCAATGGCGGTCTGCTGCGCAAGGAGCTGATCGCGCCCGATATCCGCACCTATGAGGTAAAGGTAGAAAAACGGGGGGCGGAGATGGTGCAATCCACCGAAATCCTCGGCCATTACCTGCGCGACACGATGAAGCTCAACGAAGCCAACGCGAACTTTCGTATTTTCGGCCCCGACGAGACGGAATCGAACCGTCTCGGCAGCGTCTTTGAAATTACCGATCGCGTCTGGATGGAGAAGATCGAACCCTACGATGTAGGCCTCGCCAGCGACGGCCGCGTCATGGAAGTACTGAGCGAACATCTTTGCCAGGGATGGTTGGAAGGCTACCTGCTGACCGGCCGACACGGCCTGTTTTCATGCTACGAGGCCTTCATTCACATCATCGATTCCATGTTCAACCAGCATGCCAAGTGGCTGAAGGTCACCCGCGAACTGGAGTGGCGGAAGCCGATATCGTCCCTGAACTATCTCCTGACCTCGCATGTCTGGCGCCAGGACCACAATGGCTTCTCGCATCAGGACCCCGGTTTCGTCGATCTCGTCGCCAACAAGAAGGCGGATATCGTCCGCATCTACCTGCCGCCGGATGCCAATACCCTGCTCTGGGTCGGCGATCATTGCCTGAAGACCTACGACCGCATCAACGTCATCGTCGCCGGCAAACAGCCGGAGCCGCAATGGCTGACGATGGACGAGGCGGTGAAACATTGCGAGACCGGGATCGGCATCTGGAACTGGGCAAGCCATGAGGACGATACGGTCGCTCCCGATATCGTCATGGCCTGCGCCGGCGACGTGCCGACCATGGAAACGCTCGCCGCCGTCGACCTGCTGCATCGGCATATTCCGGAGCTGAAGATCCGCACCGTCAACGTGGTCGATCTGCTTGCCCTGCAATCGCAGGATCAGCACCCGCATGGCCTGACGGACGAGGCCTTCGACGCGATCTTCACCCCGGACAGGCCAGTCATCTTCGCCTATCACGGCTATCCCTACCTCATCCACCGGCTGACCTATAAGCGCACCAACCACCGCAACATCCATGTGCGCGGCTTCATCGAAGAGGGCACGACCACCACGCCCTTCGACATGACGGTGCTCAACGAACTCGACCGCTTCCACCTCGCCATCGAGGCGATCGAGCGCGTTCCGGGCCTGAAGGAGAAAGTACCTGAAGTGCTGGAGAGCCTGACGGCAAAGCTGGTCGAGCATCACGCCTATGTCCGAGAATATGGCGAGGACATGCCAGATGTGCGCAACTGGAAATGGCCAGCAGGCTGAACGGTGTTCGCATCGTATGAAAAGGGCCGCGCGGTCACGCGCGGCCCTTCCCCAGCCGTGATGCTAGATTACACCCTCACTGTCCGTTCTGCGTCCCGCTTGGCGTAGTCACGCCTGTTGGGCCGCCGCCGCTGCCGTCGGGTGTCGGATCTCGGTCGGTTGCTTCCGGCGGTTTGATGGAGCCGGTTGCCGGATTATTGTCGAATGTGCCCTGACCGGAAGGCTGGACATTGATCGCGTCAGGCTTTGTGGATGCAGTCGAAGCCGGATCTGTCGTCGTGCTCGGCCAGATGGCAAAGCTCGCCGCGGCGATCAGGATGACCAGGATACCGGCTGCAAGTACACCCCAGAGCGAGACGCTGCGCCGCTCATCGGCCAGCACCTTCTCGTCTTCATAGGATGCCTGCCCGAGCGGCATACCGGTGTTCTCATCCACGATCGGGGTCTTCTTGTCGTCACCATATTGGGTCATCGCATGATCCTCCAATCTGTGCGGGAGAAACTAAATCGGCGGGAAGATGTTCCATCGAACCGCTTTTCTGGATCCACGCGGGCAGCGACCAGAGCCTGCGTAGTTGACTACGCCGCACTTCCCAACGATTATCCATGACACCAAATCAGGAGTGATCCATGGCATTCGACGGCCGCCTGCTTTCCGGTGTCAGCACGCTTGCCGCGGTCATCGAAAGCGGCAGCTTCGTCAAAGCCGCCGATGCGCTCGGCCTTTCAGCCTCCGGCGTCAGCCGCGCCATATCGAGGCTGGAAGCGCGTGTCGGCGTGCGCCTGCTCGACCGCACCACTCGCTCACTGCGGCTGACGGATGAGGGAGCCCGCTTCTATGCGCAGGTCGCTCCGCATCTGGATGGCATCGAGGAAGCCGCCACGCTTGCGTCAGGCGCGTCACTAACCGTGCGCGGCCGCCTGCGCGTCGATGTCGACCCGATTTTTTCCCGCATGGTGCTGGCACCGCATCTCAAACAGTTCATGACCCGCTATCCGGCGCTTGAGCTCGAATTGATAACCCGCGACCTGATGAGTGATCTCGTCGCCGACGGCATCGATATCGCCATCCGCTTCGGCCACCAGCCGAGTTCCTCGCGCATCGCCCGCAAGCTGATGGAGACCCGCGTTCTCACGGTCGCAACCCCAGCCTATCTCGCAGAGCATGGCACACCGAAGACACCTGCCGACATCGCCAGCCACTCCTGCATCCAGTTCCGTGATCCGCTGACAGGCCAGACTTTCGAATGGGAACTGCATAGAGGCAAGAAGATCGTGCCGCTCGACGCCCGTGGACCGCTGCTGATGAGCGACCCCGGCACCATGCTCGATGCCTGCCTTGCCGGCGCCGGCATCGCCCAGGTACTTGCCCTCAGCGTCAAGGACCTGCTTGCCGAGGGACGCCTTGTCGAACTCTATTCGGACTGGCCGGGCGAGACTTTCCCGCTCTATGCCATCCACCCCTCCCGGCATCACGTACCGGCCAAGGTCAACGCCTTTATCCAATTCTGCATCGAACTTGTCAGCGACTGAAGCACGCCGCCCAAAAGTGCGCAGCGGTTTTGCGATTACGAGATGCGGAAACAAGGATTTAAAGCGTGAGAAGCGAATCTGAAGTGAGACGCTTTCGATACCGATCTTCGAAAGTTGGTGACAACCTTCCGGAACATGTTCCGGACCTGCCGGAACATGGGTTATGAAATTCCGCAACTGGAAAACACCGCCGAGGAAAACCATGAAGGGTTTCGCCGCCAGCCTCACTTCCTCGCGCCTGGAGGAAATGCTCGCCTTCTACATGACGCCGGAGGCAGGCAGCCGTGACGAGGCCGACGACAGCCGCGAAGAAAGCGGAGCGGTGTCCATCAAGACGGCAGATCACGCCGGCGAGCGCACGGCATCCCTCGCCGCACTGAGCGAAAGCTAAGCTGTTACTTTACCACCAGGACCGGAATACCGGCCTCGGAAAGTACCTCGGACGTCTGGCTGCCAAGCATCAGTCGCGAGATCCCACGGCGGCCATGCGAAGAAATCACGATCAGGCCGCAACCTTGCTCTGCCGCCGTTTCCAGAATGGCCGCGGCCGGCGAGAGATGCACCTTGCTGACGAAGTCGGCAACGACACCGGCGCGCTTCGCCTTTTCCGCGATGATCTGCTCCAGATCCTCGATCTCCTTCCGCCGGCCTTCGTTATAACTGTCCATCGCTTCCGCCTGCACGATCCCCTGAAGCGCAAAACCGGTCAGCGGCACGATGACGCTCACGACTGTCACGGGAAGTTTGAGCGCCTTGGCAAGCGCCAGACCATGGTCGACGCCCCGAGCGGCAAGTTCCGAACCGTCGGTGGGCAGCAATATGCGATTGTACATGGGAGATCCGTTCTGCTGGCGAAATTAAAATGAGGAAGGAATTCACCAGCAATCGTAATCCCGCGCCTTGACGCAGGTCAATCTCAGGTGAAGTCGACGCCACTCTTCAGTTCCAGAGGAAATCTTCGCTTTCAATGCGGGAGGCAAGCTTGAGCGTCCCGTCAGGCTGAACAACATACCGTTCGAACTGCCGATAGCCGAATTCGCCAAGGAACGTGTGCTTTATCACAGTGCCGGGCCTATAGGGCGAATGGATAACCTTGCCGCCATAAGTCAGGCTACCCGGTATGGGCTGGTCTTCTGTCGCTGTCGTGCTGCAGCCGGCTGCCAGGAGGAGAAGTATTGCGACAACAGCATATTTCATCGTGAATCCCCGGTGACGATGCGTCCAGTCAAAATTATACCGACTACGCAACTGATGCGCATCGACTGTTTTGCTTTTAGGGAAAAATGGTAGCGGGGGGCGGAATTGAACCGCCGACCTCAGGGTTATGAATCCTGCGCTCTCACCAACTGAGCTACCCAGCCACTGTTCAAACGAGCCTTTCGCGAAGCGCTCAGCCCGTCGGATGAGCGGCTTATTAAGAGCGTAGCGGCTTTGTGTCAAGCATATGATGGAGAAAAAGGCCGTGCCGCCGCATAGCCTTTCCCGGGAATTTTACACGGCCACCGGCTGGCTCAAAAGCGCCTTCAGGGAGACTTCGGCTGCGGGCTCGCGCTCGGAGCGCTCGATGAAACCGCCGCCATAAACACGGGCGTCGTCGCCCGGCGCCGAGTAGAGCGCGCAGGCCTGTCCGGGCGCAATACCGGCTTCGCCGACCGTCAGGTCGACATAGACACCGCTCGCATCGATGTGCAGCACAGCAGGCGCCGGTGCGCGGGTGGAGCGCACCTTGGCATAACAGGCAAAACCCTCGCCTGATGCTGCGACCTGAAGCGTCTCGTCGCCCAGCCAGTTGACGTCGCGCAGATAGACGCGATGCGTCTCCAGCGCTTCCTTGGGGCCGACGATGACGCGGCGCGAGCGGGCGTCGAGAAAGACGACATAGAGCGGCTCACCGGTGGCGATGCCGATGCCGCGGCGCTGACCGATCGTATAGTGCAAGATGCCCTCGTGCTGACCAAGGAGGCGGCCGTCGAGATGCACGATGTCACCAGCCAGGGCAGAATTCGGCTTCAGCTTGGTGATGATGTCGGAATATTTGCCCTGCGGCACAAAACAGATGTCCTGGCTGTCAGCCTTCTTGGCAACGACGAGGCCCATCTCTTCGGCCAGCCGGCGGGTCTCCGCCTTCGGCAGGCCGCCGAGCGGGAAGCGCAGATAGTCGATCTGCTCCTGGGTCGTGGCGAAGAGGAAATAGCTCTGGTCGCGATCGGCGTCGGCCGGGCGATAGAGCGCGCGACGGCCGGGATTGCAGGAAGACGGGTTCTGGCGCGAGCGGATATAGTGGCCGGTCGCCAGCGCATCGGCGCCGAGTTCCCTGGCGGTTGCCAGAAGATCGGCAAACTTGACCGTCTGGTTGCAGGCGACGCAGGGGATCGGCGTCTCACCGGCAACATAGCTTTCCATAAAGGGATTGATGACCGTTTCGCGGAAACGCTTCTCGTAATCGAGGACGTAATGCGGAATGCCGAGCGTCTCGCAGACGCGGCGCGCATCGTCGATATCCTGACCCGCGCAGCAGGAGCCGGCGCGATGCACGGCGGCACCGTGGTCGTAGAGCTGCAGCGTAATGCCGAGCACATCATAGCCCTGGCGTTTGAGAAGCCCGGCCACGACGGAGCTGTCAACGCCGCCCGACATGGCGACGACGACACGGGTGTCTTCCGGCTTCTTGTCAAAATCCAGTGTGTTCACGGGTGCTGCCAAATTTCTGTGCTGTTTCGATCCGCCTTCCTGCCTTCGGAATATGGCGGATTTCCTGCATGTCCGGCGGGATCGGCCGCCGGTTTCATGGGCGACGGATATAGAAACTATTGCGCCCCTGCGCAAGGGCCGGGTTTTGGGGCCTTCTCGGCGGCGTCATGCGCGGGTCATGCATTGCAGCTATTCGCAATCGACCTTTGATAGGCCGCATTTCATCACGTAGATGAAATGACCCACCTTTTACAAGATTCGGATAAATGACAGCCGCTTCCACCACGCTTCGTGGCGTCCTTGTCGCATTTGCGGCCTATGCCGTCTTTGCCTTCAGCGATGCATCCATCAAGGCCCTGCACGGCACGGTTCCTTCCTTCCAGGTCGCCTTCACGGGTGCTATCCTCAGCCTTGCCGCCCTCCCCTTCATCAAGGGACCGCGCGATTCATGGCTCGACATTTTCAGGACCACGAACCGGCCGCTGTGGCTGGTGCGCTTTGCGGCCGGCGCAACCGGCGCAATCGCCTCCATCATCACTTTCACCAAGCTTCCGATGGCGGAGGCCTTCTGCCTGCTCTTCCTGCTGCCCTCCTTCGTTACCATCCTCTCGGTCATCTTCTTGAAGGAAGATGTACGCTGGCAGCGTTGGGCCGCCGTCATCGTCGGTTTCCTGGGTGTGCTCGTGGTTCTCAGGCCGGGTTTCCGCGAACTGTCCGTCGGCCATCTGGCGGCGACCATCGGCGCGATCTCAGCCGCCATTGCCATCGTCATCCTTCGAAAGCTCGGGCCCGCCGAAAAACGCCTGTCGCTTTATGGCGCCTCGCTGCTCGGCACCCTTATCGTCAGCGGCCTGCTCATGCTCTCACAGGTGGTCGTGCCAAGCCCGCAGCAATGGCTCTTCCTTGCAAGCTACGGCCTGCTCGGCGCAGCCGGTAACGTAATGCTGATGACCGCCGCACGACTCGCCCCCGCAACGCTGATCGCGACACCGCAATACAGCCAGATGATCTGGGCGATTGCCTTCGGCTATCTCTTCTTCGACGATAGTGTCGATCTGCCGATGGCCCTTGGCATCGTGCTCATCATCTGCTCGGGCCTGCTGACGCTGATCCGTGAACGCAAGCGCCAGGTGCCTTTGCCCGCGGCTGTCGCCTCAGGTGATGCGCAGTCGCCCATTGCCACGACGCCGGTGGAAGGCGACGTGGAAGCCCCGACGCGATAGGGCCTACTCCGCCGCCTCGCGCCGGGCACGGGCGGGCGGCTCGTTCATCACCGCACGCATGCGCGGCAGGGCCGCCGGATATTCGCTCTGGATGAAATCGATCAACTTCTCGCGCACCTCGCAGCGCAGATCGAAGGTGCGGCCGGAATTTGATGCCGACACCAGAATACGGATTTCCATCACCGCTTCGCGGAAATCCGTTACGGCAATATTGACGACGCGGCGATCCCAGAGCTTCGAACCTTGCGCAATCTCCTCCACCTTCCTGCGGATCGCATCGACGGGCACACTGTAGTCGAGATAAATCATCACAGTGCCGATCAACGCCGAGCTTTCGCGCGTCCAGTTCTGAAACGGGTTTTCGATGAAGTAGCTGAGCGGCAGGATCAGCCGCCGCCAGTCCCATAATTGCACCACGACATAGGTGGAGGTGATTTCTTCCACCCTGCCCCACTCGCCTTCGACCAACAGTGCATCGTCGATGCGGATCGGCTGGGTAATGGCAAGCTGGATGCCGGCAAACAGGTTCTTCAGCACCGGCTGCAGTGCGAGGCCGACGACGATACCGGCAACGCCGGCCGAGGCGAGCAGGCTGACGCCATATTGCCGGACTGCATCGAAACTCATCATGCAGGCCGATATCGCCACGAGAACGATCAGAAGATCGACGACACGCTCCATGATGCGCGTCTGTGTTACATGCTTTCGCGCCAGAAGATTGTCTTCCGCATCGAGCTTGAAGCGCCTGAGATAGACCGTCATCCAGATATGCTTGGCGGTTTTGGCCATCCAGGCCACAAGGATGATGAAGAAGATAAGCAGGATATGCCGGACAGTTGCCGACTGCATGTCCGTCAGCGGCGCAATGGTCGCCCCGAAGGAAAGGGCGGCCACCAGCATGGCAAGCCGTACAACCCGCTTCAGGCGCGAGACGAGCGAGCGCCAGAAGAGATCCTGGTCCTTGACCAGGCGGGTCAGCAAGCGAAAGAGAATGCGATGCGCAAAGAGCGTCAACGAGATGACGACTGCGAAGATGATGACGCTCGCAAGCCAGTCCGGCAGCCAGACGCCTTCAGCACGGATATTGTCAAGAAACTCTGTCATGCAGTCGCAGTTAGGGTGCGCTGCAGCATGGGAAAGGAAAAATATAAAAAAAGACGCAGCCGAAACTGCGCCTTCAAGAAAGAGGTGGGCGGTATCGGCTTAGGTACCGATCAGCTTGTTGCAGGCAAGTGCGATGCCCGGATTGGCGATGATGGCAGTCACGATCGCCAGACCAATCATCGAAAGTGTGTAGCGTTTCATGTGCATCCTCCTTTCCAGCCCCGCGCCAAGTATGCAATGCTGACGGGCATTCTCAAAATAACGAATGATTGAAACCGTTGTGTAGGTTACCGTCAGCTCTCCCGGCCGGGATCGACGAATAGAGAGCCGTTATAAGCGCCGCAGCATGTGCGGATCGCGACGACGATCCAGATTGCGGCAAGGGCTGCGACCAGACCCTCTCTGAAGCTTGCGAGTGCCAACAACGGAAAGATGCTGGACAGCCGCAGCGTCGCAACGGCATAGACGCCGATCGGGAATGTACAATTCCACCAGCCGAGATTAAAAGGCAGCCCTGCCGCAGGTGGTTGATGGCGATGGCTACCGACGCTGATGTCGCGCAGCACGGTTGCTATGAAGTTGCACAACGGTCTTCTCACCGAGGTGAATATACCGCCCCTGCCCCGTCCCTTCTTCCTGCTGCGCCACGAAGAGCGCTATCGCAGCAAGGCGGCCGACGCGTTCGATGCGATGATCTCAGCTGATGCCTTCCTCAGCTGGTTGTCGGAGATCAGTGCTTCAGCCTCATGCTGCGGCACGGGGCAGGCTCCACGTCACATCCGTCATCAGCTAATCGATTCCCAGCCGGGCAGCGAGAGCTTCCAGACCGGCAATTTCGCGGCTTAGCTGAACATTCCAGCGATTGATCAAGGGCTCAAACGCATACCGTGATCGGCACGTGGAACCAATTCATTTCCAAAGAGTTATTACCCGTTGAAAATACAACCCATCGGCAGGGAGGCAATGATGGGCACATCCGCAATGAAAGATCATGATAAAATCCGGGAATGGATCGAAGCACGTGGTGGCCATCCCGCCCGGATGAAAAGCGGCTTGGTCGGCGTTGAGTTCAGCAGGCAGGAAAACGCTGTGGAGAACATCTCCTGGGACGAGTTCTTCAGGGTTTTCGATGCGAGCAGGGACAGTTTCCTGCATCACGACACGAATGCCACCCGTCACTGATCGCTGGCCACGACAGTATCGGCCCGAAAATCGGAGTCGATATCCGGAAAGCCTGATCTCTAACGGTATTTGCCAAATCATATAAAAACCCGACACGGAAACCGTGCCGGGTTTGCGCGTCTTCCTTGGGAGGAAAACTCAGTCGACGTTGAAAGTCAGCAGCTTTGCCTGGCGGATCGCCGAATTGGCTGTAAGCTTACCCAGAACGACATCGTCAACCGCAGCGTCTACATAAAGCAGAGCGATAGCGTCGCCGCCCTGCTTGTCGCGGCCGAGTTGGAAGTTGGCGATGTTGACACCGGCGCTACCAAGCGTTGTGCCGATGAAGCCGATCATACCGGGAACGTCGGTGTTCGCGATATAGATCATGTGGCTACCGACGTCGGCGTCGAGGTTGATACCCTTGATCTGGATGAAACGCGGCTTACCGTCGGAGAAGACCGTGCCGGCAATCGAACGCGTCATGGATTCCGTCGTTACCGTCAGCTTGATGTAGCCATCGAAGACGCCCGACTTGTCGCGCTTCACTTCGGAAAGGATCACGCCCTTTTCCTTGATCATGATCGGCGCCGAAACCATGTTGACGTCGGCAACCTGCGAGCGGATGAGGCCTGCAAGAACAGCCGAGGTCAGTGCTCGGGTGTTCATGTTGGCCGTAATGCCATCGTAGAGGATCTCGATTTCCTTGATCGGCTCTTCAGTGACCTGACCAACGAAAGCACCGAGAACGTCGGCGAGCCTGATGAACGGCTTCAGGATCGGCGCTTCCTCAGCCGTGATCGACGGCATGTTGATGGCATTGGAAACCGCACCCTTGACGAGGTAGTCCGCCATCTGCTCGGCAACCTGCAGAGCCACGTTTTCCTGGGCTTCCGTGGTCGAGGCGCCGAGATGCGGCGTGCAGACGACATTCGGTAGGCCGAAGAGCGGACTTTCCTTGGCGGGCTCGACTTCGAAGACGTCGAAAGCCGCACCGGCGACATGGCCGGACTTGATGGCTTCGGCAAGCGCTGCCTCATCGACGAGGCCGCCACGGGCGCAGTTGATGATACGCACGCCGGGCTTCGCTTTGGCAAGCGCTTCCTTGTTCAGGATGCCGCGCGTCTTGTCCGTCATCGGCACGTGCAGCGTGATGAAATCGGCCTGCGCGAGCAGCTCGTCGAGTTCGACCTTGGTCACGCCCATTTCCTCGGCACGCTCCTTGGAGAGGAACGGGTCGTAGGCAACCACGTGCATCTTCAGGCCGATGGCGCGGGCGCAGACGATGGAGCCGATATTACCGGCGCCGATGACGCCAAGCGTCTTGCCGGTGATCTCGACACCCATGAACTTCGACTTTTCCCACTTGCCGGCCTGCGTGGAAGTGTCCGCGGCCGGAAGCTGACGGGCAACCGCAAACATCAGGGCGATCGCATGTTCGGCAGTGGTGATCGAGTTGCCGAAAGGCGTGTTCATGACGATGATACCGCGGCGCGAAGCGGCCGGGATATCGACATTGTCGACGCCGATGCCGGCGCGACCGACGACTTTGAGGTTCTTGGCCGCTTCTATGATCTTCTCGGTCACCTTGGTGGCGGAGCGGATCGCAAGGCCATCGTAATTGCCGATGATTTCGAACAGCTTGTCCTTGTCCTTGCCGAGCTGCGGCTGGAAATCGACTTCGACGCCGCGATCACGGAAGATCTGGACGGCGGTTTCCGACAGTTCGTCGGATACGAGAACGCGAGGTGCCATTTTGGCCTCCTTCAAAGAGTTCAGCGATAAACTTGAATTGGGAATGCGGGGCTCCGCCTCCAGGCGGAGCCGGATGCGATCACATCAGGCAGCAGCCTGGGAAAGCGCAGCCTTCTGGGTCTCAAAGGCCCAGGAAAGCCAAGGCATCAGCTTCTGCATGTCGGCGGTCTCGATCGTCGCACCTGCCCAGATGCGCAGGCCGGACGGAGCGTCACGATAAGCGCCGATGTCATAGGCGACGCCTTCCTTTTCAAGGAGAGCGACGAGGCCCTTGGCGAAATTCGCCTGGCCGTCGGCATCGAGAGCGGTAACGTCCTTGTCGACGATCTTCAGGCAGATCGAGGTGTTGGATTCGATCTCAGGCTTGACGGCCAGATTGGCGATCCAGTCGTTTGCGGCAACGAAATCGGCGACAGCCTTGGCATTGGCATCTGCGCGGCCGATCAGAGCCTTAAGGCCGCCGAGCTGCTTGGCCCAGAGAAGCGCATCGATGTAGTCCTCGACGCAGAGCATGGACGGCGTGTTGATCGTCTCACCCTGGAAGATGCCTTCGATGAGCTTGCCACCCGAGGTCAGGCGGAAGATCTTCGGCAGCGGCCAGGCCGGCTGATAGGAAATCAGGCGTTCGACGGCCCGCGGCGACAGGATGAGAATGCCATGCGCGCCCTCGCCGCCCAGAACCTTCTGCCAGGAGAAGGTGACGACATCGAGCTTGGCGAAATCGAGATTCTGCGCGAAGGCGGCAGAGGTTGCATCGCAGATCGTCAGGCCCTTGCGGTCGGCGGGGATGAAATCAGCGTTCGGAACACGGACGCCCGAGGTCGTGCCGTTCCAGGTAAAGACCACGTCACGGTCGAAATCGACGGTGGAAAGGTCAGGAAGTTCGCCGTAACCGGCTTCGATCTTGCGAACGTCCTTGAGCTTGAGCTGCTTGACGACGTCGGTAACCCAGCCGGCACCGAAGCTTTCCCAGGCGACCGTGTCGACGCCGCGCTCGCCGAGCAGCGACCAGAGCGCCATTTCGACGGCGCCGGTATCGGAAGCCGGAACGATGCCGATGCGGTAATCCACCGGCACTTCCAGGATTTCGCGTGTGAGATCGATCGCCTGCTTCAGCTTGACCTTGCCGACTTTCGCGCGGTGCGAACGGCCAAGGGCCGCATCAGAAAGAGCTTCGAGCGTCCAGCCAGGACGTTTCGCGCAGGGGCCAGAAGAAAAATGAGTGTTTTGCGGACGCACGTCCGGCTTTGCGGTATTCGCCATATTGCTACCCTTCCAGATAGATGGCTCCTCGTTGGGGAGGAGTGTCCCGCCGCTGTGTTTATGGGCGAAACTCGTCATAGTCAAGCGGCCGACGTCGTTTCTGGAGGGTATTTTGCCGCAACCGCGATCACGTTTCCGGTCACGCGACGCTGCTTGGCGCGGCGCGATCACGCGCGTTGAAGATATCGCGGCCGATGCGACGGGCTGTCTCGATATGCACGGCAGCATTCCCCGCGTCGGAGTCGAGAAACAGTTCCGACGTCACCACAGGGGCGCCGCAATAGTCAAAAATACCATGGTCGATTTGCGTCTTCATGGCGCTGAAATAGCCGTGGCGCTCATAGGTACCGGCATCAGCACCGCCGTTCCCGACGAGATGCACGCGCAAATGCTCAAGCTTTTTTTCGACCTTGCTGCCGGACGTGTCGTCATAGGCCCATCCATTGGCAAAGACGCGATCGATCCAGCCTTTCATCAAGGCCGGCATGGACCACCAATAGACAGGATAGACCAATATGAGCGCATCGGCGCGATCGATCCTTGCCTGCTCCGCCAGCACATCGGCAGGCGCCACGGTTTTCCGGCGATGAGCCGCAATATCCGCCTCGGTGAATCTGGGATCGAAAGCCTCTTCCGTCAGGTCTGCGATTTCGAAGGAGTTGGCGGCATCGAAAGCCGCTATGCCTTCGGCAATCCCCGCGGCAACGCCGTGACTGAGTGAGTTGGAGTCGGGATGCGCGAGAACGATAAGTGCATGCATGTCGAAACCTCCTGATCGATGATTGCGAGCGAGATCGATCACTTATATACTTTTCGTAAGCTACTTATAGTAAGTTACTTTTCGTAGGTTGCGATGTCAAGCATGGAAAAAGCCCTCCCCCGCCCTCGTCGCCGGCTTTCGAGAGAGGAGAGGCATCGACAGCTCCTGGATGTGTCCTGGCGATTGATCCGGGACGAAGGAACGGACGCGCTGACACTCGGCCGGTTAGCCGAACAAGCAGACGTGGCAAAGCCCGTGGTCTACGATCATTTCGGCACGCGGACGGGATTGCTTGCGGAGCTTTACCGGGAATTCGACGATCGGCAGACGGCGCTCATGGAAGCCGCACTGCGCAAAAGCGGACCGGCGCTGAAAGACAAGGCCGAGGTCATGGCGGCCTCCTATATCGATTGCGTTCTCACGCAGGGCCGGGAAATTCCCGATGTGATCGCCGCCTTGGCGAGTTCCCCGGAGCTGGAAAAGGTCAAACACGAGTGCCAGGTGATTTTCATGGACCAATGCAGATCAGTGCTCACCCCCTTCGTTGGTGCGGGGACCATCGCGTCAGCCAGCCTCTGGGCAATGCTTGGCGCGGCCGAAACTCTCTCCTATGCCGCGGCAACCGGTGAAATCAACGCTAGGCAGGCCGAGGACGAACTTTTCGAGATCATTCTGGCGATGGTCTCCAGAAACGCCCGCTGAGACGAAAAAAAGCCGCCCTTTCGGACGGCTTTCGATAATCTCTGGAGCTCTCGCTTACTTGTAGACCGGCTGCTGCAGCGGAATTTCCGGCGCTTCGTAGGCGACCGGCTGAGCACAGCCGCCGAAGAGGTAACGGGCGCCGACACGGGCTTCGTGGACATTGACGCCACGGTCGCGACCCGGGCCGCCGTTTTCGTTGTAGCCGAACATGTTGCCGCCATCGATATGCAGGTAGCGGTAACCGACATCGGCCTTGACGTTGCAGGTCACGTCGATCGAGGCGCCGGCCATGAGGGCGTAGCTGAAGCGCCAGCCGCCGCGGCCGCCATGGACGACTTCATCATCGCAACCGCTGCCGTCATCGGCGCAGGCGACGTTGTGAAGGTCCTTCCACTTGACGTAGGAACCACCGATACCAGCGCCGACATAAGGCGTGAAGTAGGCGTAGGTGCCGAGATCCACATAGGCGTTGGCGAGCAGCGTGTAAGCCGTCATCGACGATACGTCTCTTGACGTACATGCGATTACGCAAGCGCCAAAGTCGGCGCCGCCGCCGACCGTCGAACCGCGGAAGTCAGACTTGGTCAGGTAATCGAAGGTCAAGTCGGTGCGCAGATAGCTGTTGATCTGGTAACCGACACCACCGCCGACCGTCCAGGCATCGTCAAGGTCTGCATCGTCGAAATCGGCTTCGAGGGCATTGCTTCCCTGGAAGAATTTCGCGCCACGCAGGTCGGTAAAGGCATAACCGACATCGCCGCGCAGATACCAGCCGGTGCTTTCGCTGACGGCAACTTCCGGCGGCTGTTCCGGGATGGGCTCGATCGGCGCAAGATCGGCAGAATAAGCATTCGACGCGATCACCAGCGCGGCGAAGATACCGGACAAAGTTCGTTTCATGGATCCACTCCAACGGTTGCGTCGGCGCGCTGCAGGCCGCCAAACGGATAAGCTTTTATGGATAATGAATCGGAAACGTTAAAAGCTGCTTAACCATAAGAAGTAATTCGAATATTCGCCGCAGAACATGTTTTGGAAAGGTAAATGCGGGCCATCTGCCTGTTTTGACTTCTGGAACCTGCAAGACGACAAATAAAGCGGACGAAGAGCGCAGAAGAAAAGCAAACAGGGTCGAGGGACATGTTCTTTCAGCAGCCAACCACGTAAGACAGCAAGGATTTTCCAGGTGGGATCGACACATGCAGAACAGCAACAGGCAGGCGGCCGACACCATTGCCGATCTCTACGAGCGGCATGCCAAACTCTGGGATACAAACCGCGGCAAAACCCTTTTTGAACGGAGCTGGCTGGACCGCTTCGCTGCCCTGGTCCCGCAAGGCGGTCCGATCCTCGATATCGGCTGCGGCTCGGGCGAACCTCTCGCACGCCATTTCATCGAAAGCGGCTATGCCGTGACCGGCATCGATTCGTCGCCCAGCCTGATAGAGATGTGCCGGACGCGCTTTCCAAACTCCGATTGGCAGGTCGCAGATATGCGCCATCTGTCGCTTGGCAGAAGTTTCGATGGGCTGATTGCCTGGGACAGTTTCTTCCATCTGACATCAGAAGACCAGCGGCGTATGTTCCCGCTGTTTCGCACGCATTCGAAGCCGGGAACGGCGCTGATGTTCACCAGTGGCCCGGCGCATGGCGAAGCCATGGGCGTCTTCGTCGGCGAACCGCTCTATCACAGCAGTCTCAGTCCGGATGAATATCGCGCCCTGCTCGCCGAACACGGCTTCACAGTCGTCGCCCACAAGGCCGAAGACCCGACCTGCGGCAACCACACGGTCTGGCTCGCGCAATACCAGTAAATCGGCACCAATAAAAAAGCCGGCTCGAAGGCCGGCTTTCAATCCTTGAGGCGACGCTTTCAGGCGGCGCTGCGTACGCTCGAAATCGTGCCTATCAGATCGTTGACGATGCGCTCGATCTGCGCGCGGTCGTCGCCCTCCGCCATCACGCGGATCAACGGCTCGGTGCCGGAAGGGCGGATGACGAGACGGCCATTCTTGGAAAGCTCGGCTTCGGCATCGGCGATCGCCTTGACCACATGCAGGTCTTCGAGTGGCTTGCCGCCGGAAATGCGGACATTGCGCAGAAGTTGCGGCACCGGCTCGAAACGGCGGCAAATTTCGCTGACCGTTTTGCCGGTGCGCTTGACCGCCGCCAGGATCTGCAGGGCGGCAACGAGACCGTCGCCGGTTGTGCCGTAATCCGAAAGCACGATATGGCCGGACTGCTCGCCACCGACATTGTAATTGTGCTGGCGCATGTGCTCGACGACATAGCGGTCGCCGACCTTCGTGCGCGCAAGACCAAGGCCCTTGTCCCCAAGGAAGCGCTCAAGGCCGAGATTGGACATGACGGTCGCGACGATACCGTTGCCGCGCAGCTGCTGGCTCTCGGCCCAGCTTTCGGCGATGACGGCCATCAGCTGATCGCCATCGACGATCGAACCGTTTTCGTCCACGATGATGACGCGGTCGGCATCGCCATCGAGCGCGATGCCGATATCGGCGCGCACCTCGTCGACCTTCTTCTGCAAGGCGACCGGGCTGGTAGAGCCACAATTCAGATTGATATTCGTGCCGTTCGGTTCATTGCCGATCGTCACCACGTCGGCGCCAAGTTCCCAAAGCACGGCAGGAGCGACCTTGTAGGCTGCGCCATTGGCGCAGTCGACCGCGACGCGCAGGCCCTGCAAGGTCACGTCGCGCGGCAGGGTGCGTTTGACGTGCTCGAGATAGCGATAGATATCGCCATCGACACGCTTGGCCCGGCCGATTTCCTCAGCCTTGGCAAGCTGTCCCGATAGATCTTTGTCGAGCAGATCCTCGATCTGCGCTTCGAGGTCATCGGAGAGTTTGTAACCATCAGGACCGAAAAGCTTGATACCGTTGTCCTGGAACGGATTGTGCGAGGCTGAAATCATTACCCCGATATCGCATCGCAGCGAACGCGTCAGCATGGCAACCGCAGGTGTCGGAATAGGTCCGAGCAGGAACACGTCCAGTCCCGCCGCGGTAAAGCCGGCCACCAGGGCATTCTCCAGCATATAGCCTGACAGGCGTGTGTCCTTGCCGATCACAACACGATGACGGTGGGCGCCGTTACGAAAAATCGTTCCTGCGGCAATACCGACCCGCATGGCAAGGTCCGGCGTCATGGGGAAGATGTTGGCTTGGCCTCGGATGCCGTCCGTCCCAAAATAGCGTCTTTTCATATGCACTCCTGCGCTTTCCGCGCGCCGTAGAAGCTTACGCATTCCTCAAGCAAGAATCCGGCTTCAAAGATTGATGCTGTGCCAGAGACCTCGATTCAGACTTGTCTTTAGTCAGCGGAATGCCACAAAACCGCGTAACCGGCACGTAAATTACCAAGAAAACTGATTATATCCTGTTACTAATATAAAAAGGGCCGGATTCCCTGTGGAAATCCGGCCTCTTAGGTAAATCCCGTTCAATTTCAGTGGGGCTGAGGTTCCAGCCCTCCCTCGGGTTCATCACCCTTGGAAGCTGGGCGCGCACCGGCCTTAGGCACAGCCGAGCCGCGGCTCGGAGGCGAATCATCGCCAAGATCGCGCGCAGGCTTTTCGCCACGGATCAGCGCCTTGATCTCTTCGCCGGTCAGCGTCTCGTATTCGAGCAGGCCTTCGGCGAGAGCGACGAATTCGTCATGCTTTTCCGTCAGGATCGTGCGGGCCTGGGTATAGGCTTCGTCGATCAGGCGACGCACTTCATTGTCGATCTTCTGCGCGGTGGCTTCCGAAACGTTCTTCGACTGCGAAACCGAGTGGCCGAGGAAAACCTCCTGCTGGTTCTCGCCGTAAGAAACCTGACCAAGCTGGTCGGAGAAGCCCCACTGCGTGACCATGGCACGTGCAAGCTTGGTAGCCTGCTCGATGTCAGAGGAAGCGCCGGAGGTGATGTTCTCCTTGCCGAACGTGAGCTCTTCGGCGACACGGCCGCCCATCATGATGCAGAGTCGCGAGACCATCCACTTGTAGCTCATCGAGTAGCGGTCGCCCTCAGGAAGCTGCATGACCATGCCGAGCGCACGACCGCGCGGAATGATCGTTGCCTTGTGCAGCGGATCGGCCACCGCGACATTGAGCGCGGTGATGGCGTGGCCGGCCTCATGGTAAGCGGTGAGCTTCTTTTCCGCCTCGGTCATGGCCGAGGAACGGCGCTCGGCGCCCATCATGATCTTGTCCTTGGCGTCTTCGAATTCCTGCATGGTGACGACGCGCTTGTTGCGGCGGGCGGCCATCAGGGCTGCTTCGTTGACGAGGTTCATCAGGTCGGCACCGGAGAAGCCGGGAGTTCCGCGGGCCAGAATCTTGAGGTCGACATTCGGTGCCAGCGGGACATTGCGGGCATGGACCTTGAGGATGCGCTCGCGACCGACGATGTCGGGGTTCGGAACCACAACCTGGCGGTCAAAACGGCCCGGACGCAAAAGCGCGGGGTCGAGAACGTCGGGACGGTTGGTGGCGGCAATAAGGATGACGCCTTCATTCGCCTCGAAACCATCCATTTCGACAAGAAGCTGGTTCAGCGTCTGCTCGCGTTCATCGTTACCACCACCGAGACCGGCGCCACGATGGCGGCCGACGGCATCGATTTCGTCGATGAAGATGATGCAGGGCGCATTCTTCTTGGCCTGCTCGAACATGTCACGGACGCGGCTTGCACCGACGCCGACGAACATTTCCACGAAGTCGGAACCGGAAATGGTGAAAAACGGCACGTTGGCTTCGCCGGCAACCGAGCGGGCGAGCAGCGTCTTACCGGTACCCGGAGGACCGACGAGCAGCACGCCGCGCGGGATCTTGCCGCCGAGGCGCTGGAATTTCTGCGGGTCGCGCAGGAATTCAACGATTTCTTCCAGATCCTGCTTGGCTTCATCAACGCCGGCGACGTCGTCAAAGGTCACGCGGCCATGCGCCTCGGTCAGAAGCTTGGCCTTGGACTTGCCAAAGCCCATCGCACCGCGCGAGCCACCCTGCATCTGGCGCATGAAGAACAGCCAGACGCCGAGGATCAAGAGCATCGGCAGCAGCGTTCCGAGATAGCTCAGGAAGCCGGAGGAACCATCGGTTTCCGGACGCGCAGTTACAGCGACGTTCTTGGCCTGCAGGCGGTCGAGCAGGTTGTCGTCGATGACGGGCGAATAGGTCTGGAAGGTATTGTTGTTCTCCAGATAGGTTCCGGTCAGCCTGTTACCGGTGACCACAACATCCTTCACGCGGCCCGCATCAACCTCACGCAGGAACTGCGAATAAGGGATTTCACGGGAACCCGTCTGCGCCGGAGCCGTCTGGAACATACTGAAGAGAGCGATCAGCAGAAGCGCTATGATCGCCCACAAGGCGAAATTACGTAAGTTAGGGTTCATTGAACTCCCCAGCACTGGAACAGTCGCCTCATGGCGGCCGTCATATTTGGTCTCTAACATAGGGTTGCCCTGCGCCATTGCCAAGGTAATCCACCAAGTCAGATTGTTTTTCCGTCAATACTTCTTAAAGGCGGCTCCGCATAGGGCGCCCTTGAGAAAACTGCGGAAAGCCTGTCGGCAAAGGTGAAATCAAATCGTGTCAAAAAGCGGTCGAAGGGGGCAAAATGCGCCGTCATATCGACCGATCGGACGGATTCTGGAAATAAAAGCGGTTCCTCGGCGAACAAGGCCGGAGCAGAAGCGAGGGCTCGCTTCCAAGCAGCCTTTGGAAGGAACTTAGCCCACTCTCCCTCATTCCGGTGCTCACCACGTGAATCCAGTGCGTCGAAGTCATTCGCCGCACGGTCGCGCGGTGGCTCGATTCCTGCGACGAGCACGGGGATGACGGAGGAGTGAGCGGACCGCGCCTCGATCCTCATCGTCGTTCCCGACCCATTTTTGGCCTTGAATCTCCCATCCCAAACCCCAGCCTCCCCGGGCTTTAGAACCAGAGGCAACACCCCTCGGCTCTCACGCGCCAGATAAAGCCCGTCACGCCGCAAATCAAACACCACCCTGCCGATGGTCATCCGCCCCGGCTTGCCACCGGCTGCGAAAGCGAAAAGCCGTCCCATTTGTACCGTCCCCGGCACGAACGACTGTCCACCGAAAACCGCCGTCAGGCGGCCGAGCACATAGTTGAGGACTGCGTGATCCTGCTTCAGCCCATCGGGCATCACCTGTCCGAGCAGGCCGCCATGAAGCCTGAAATATCGATCGAGCCATTCTGCTCCTCCGGACGCAAGAGCCAGCCGCGCCTGCCCGTCCCTACGGGTATCCTTCTCTGAACCAGCTTCGGTCGATAGCTGCAGGCGCGTCCGCACCCGTTCGTATTTCAGATCCTCGTTGCTGGGGTCGTCGATCCACGACACGTTTCGCGCACTCAGGAAAGCGCGGATATCCGCACGCGTGGAGAAAAGCAGCGGCCGCAGGATCCAGAAGCGCCGGTCGAAGAGCACCGCATCCGCAATGCCGATCGAAACCTGCTCGGTTCGCTTGCCCTGCATCTTCAGCGTTTCGCGCTGATCGTCGGCCGTATGCCCGGTAACGATGAGATTGGCGCCGAGCGTTTCCGCAGCCTCGGCGAGAAGACCGTAACGCGCCTCGCGCGCAGCCGCCATGATACCGGTCTTCGGTTTTTCGCCCTGCCAGACCACTATCCGGTGCGGAATGCCGAGCGATGCGCACAGTGCTGCCACTTGACGCGCCTCGTCTGCGGATTCAGAGCGCAGCGCATGGTCGACGGTCGCAGCACAAAGGGAAATGGAAAGATCTGGAGTGGCCTTCAGCGCTTTGGAAAGCAGGAGAAGCAGGCCGGTGGAATCGCTTCCGCCCGAGATCGCGAAAAGAATGCGCGCGGGCGTCTTCAGCGAAGCCAGGAAACGGCCGATTGCCGCCTCGGGGGAAATGGGTTCTTCCGGAAACAAACCGGAAGGCCTTAGCAGGCGAGACGCTTCTGTTCGCTCGCGACCTTGTTTATGACGGCGCGGGAAGCCTTCGGATAGCGCTTGGACACTTCGCGCAGCGTCGCGCAGGCAGTCTCGGTATTGTCGAGCGCGGCAAGCGACATACCAAGCTTCAGCAGCATCTCCGGCGCCTTTTCGGAGGTGCCGTATTTCTGATGGGCGTTGAGGAAGGTCTTCGCCGACTCGTTGAATTTACCCTGCGAATAAAGCGCTTCGCCGAGCCAGAAATTGGCGTCCGGAGCCCGTGCACTGTTCGGGTATCGGCCGATAAATTGGGTGAATTCCTGTTCGGCCGTGCTGTAGTCGCCGGAAAGTACATGGCCGTAGGCGGCCTTGTACTGATCGGCCTCGCTGCCGAGCGACGCTGTCTGCTGCGGCGCAGTTACGCCTGGAAGACTATTGCCCTTCGGCGCAGCATCCGGAAGCGGCGCGGAACCGACCGTTGCACCTTTACCTACCGAACCGCCGATCTGATTGCCGTTCTGGTCGAAATCCATGGAGCCCAGCTCGCGCGGCGGCTGGCCGAGGCCTTCATTGGCCGGCACATCGGTGGAGGGAGCCGTTTCGGCTCCCTGCGGGGCTTGGATGACCCTGGCGATATCGTCGCCACCGCCTGATGCCGGCGGAGCGACATCTGCCTCGCTCTTTTTCACCGGCGCCTTGGCACCGCCACCGCCGCTTGCGCCGCCGCCCGTCTTTTCGAGCTGCTGGAAGCGGAATTCGTTGTCTTCCTGCTGCTTGCGGATCGTCTCCTGCATCTGGAGGAGCTGATAGCTCATTTCCTCGATTCGGCCGTTCAACTGCCGCATCTGGTCTTCCATCTGCTGTACACGGATTTCCGCATCACCGCTCTGCACTTTGATAACAGGTGCTGCTGGCTGACTCTGTTGCGCGGATTGGCCGCCGATGTGCAAGCCGAAGAACGAAGCGGAATATGCCGCTCGCTCGCTCCCGGTCACGGCCGCAAGGCACAGCATGCCTGCCACGACTAGTTTCTTCATTTGTATCGTCCTGTCCCAGTGATTCTTCGCGCCCCGATGGCACGAGCAGGAGATTTTTCCAATTGCTTTCAAAAAGCAACGGAGTCTGGCCAAAGTGTGGTCAAAAAGAAAGGCGGCCCGCAAGGGGCCGCCTCATCAAAATCCGGCTTTTGCCGGAAATTACATGCCTGCGCCGCCGAGAACGGTGACTGCACGGCGGTTCTGCGACCAGCAGGAAATATCGTCGCAGACGGCGACCGGACGTTCCTTGCCGTAGGAGATCGTCTTCATGCGCTGGGCCGGAACGCCGCGCGAGGCGAGGTAATCCTTGGCAGATGCGGCACGACGAGCACCGAGAGCAAGGTTGTATTCGCGCGTACCGCGTTCGTCGGCATGGCCTTCGACGGTGATCTGGTAGTTCGGGTAGCGACCGAGCCACTGAGCCTGACGGTCGAGCGTCTGGGCGGCATCGGCGCGGATCGATGTGGAGTCGGTGTCGAAGAAGATGCGGTCGCCGACATTGACCGTGAAGTCCTGGGCAGAGCCCGGCGTTGCCGCACCGGCACCGAGGCCGAGATCACCCGCGCTGTTCGGCACGTTCTTCTTGTTGGCGCAGCTCGCAAGAGCGAGACCGGCGACCAGCGCGATCATGACGGGGTTGCGGGCGAAATTCTGCAGACGGCTCATTGCCGGGGTGTGAATTCGGCTCATGGCCGGGTCTCCTTGCGACTTCAATCAGGGTTTCCGGACAGTAACCGCACTCGGTTAACCGGCCATCAAAGATTATGGTTAACGATTCGTTGATTTGTCCCTGCATCGCCCATTTTCAGGACTTTGCGGCGACATGAAGGCGTTATTTCCGCTCTCCACTACTCCAGAAGCGGCGACCAGGCCGGGTCCGAGCCATAGGCCGGCGTCTTGATGGCCTGTTCATTGTAGCCTGTTAGGTCGATCGAATAGAGTTGCGGGCCACCGGCACCTGCCGCCTGGCGGAAGAACATGATGACGCGGCCATTCGGCGCCCAGGTCGGGCCTTCGTTGTGAAAACCGGTCGTCAAAATGCGTTCGCCCGAACCATCCGGCTTCATCACGCCGATCGAGAACTTGCCGCCCGACTGCTTGGTGAAGGCGATCAGATCGCCACGCGGCGACCAGACCGGCGTGGAGTACCGACCGTCACCGAACGAGATGCGGGTCTGGCCCGAACCATCGGCATTCATGACATAGATCTGCGACTGTCCGCCGCGGTCACTTTCGAAGGCAACGCGGTTGCCGTCAGGCGAATAGGAGGGCGACGTATCGATCGCGGCCGTGGATGTCAGGCGGGTGGTCGTGCGCGAACGCAGGTCCATCGTGTAGATATTCGAATTGCCTTCCTGCTGAAGGCTCATGATGACCTTCTGGCCATCGGGAGAAAAGCGCGGCGAAAAGGTCATGCCCGGAAAGTTACCGACGACTTCACGCTGTCCGGTCTCAAGCTGCAGCAGATAAACGCGCGGCTGCTGATTGGCGAAGGACATGTAGGTCACTTCCTGCCGGCTCGGCGAGAAGCGCGGCGTCAGTACGAGATCGCTGCCGTCGGTCAGCATGCGAACGTTGAAGCCGTCCTGATCCATGATCGCCAGCTGGCGCTTGCGCTGCTGCTTGGGACCGGATTCGGAAACGAAGACGACGCGGGTATCGAAATATCCCTCTTCGCCGGTGATCTGCTTGTAGATCGCGTCGGCGATGATGTGAGCGACACGCCGCCAGTTCTCCGGCTGCGTATAGAACTGCTGACCGGTCATCTGCTGCCCGGCAAAAGTATCCCACAGGCGGAATTCGGCGCGAAGGCGGCCATCCGCTTCCTTGGTAACTCGGCCAGTGACCAACGCCTGGGCATTGATAACCTTCCAGTCCTCGAAGCGCGGCGCAGCATCCGGATTGGAGATCTTTTCGATAAAGGCCGTCTTGTTGATCGGGGCAAACAGGCCGGAACGCTGCAGGTCGGCGGCGATGACCTGCGAGACCTGCGCGCCCATGTCGCCCTGGAAGTCAGTCACCGCAATCGGCATCGGCTGGACATTGCCTTTTCGAAGATCGAGGGTGACCAACGCGTTCGCCGGCGTCGTAAAGGCTGCGGCCCCAATCAGGCCTGCAATGACCATCAGAGCGCGGATGAGGGAACACTTGACCATATCAAACAAGCCTTTCAGCATCTTATTGGGTAAGAGCGCTGGTGTCGAAATTGAAAACAATTTCCTTCCAGACATCGTATTTATCTTTCGGAAGCACCGTAAAAGGAGCTGCGCGACGAACTGCGCGAAGGCCGGCATCGCTAAGACTTTTCTGCGCACGCTCACTGCCACCGGTGACCTGCACATCAGGGTTGCCGACGATCTGCCCGTCTCTCGCTAGCTTTATGTGGATCGTCAAACGCACGCTGCCGATATCTTTCAGGCGACTGTCGACGATGAATTGACGTTCGATCGAGTGCACAAGCGCCGTGATTTCAGCCTTGCTGAGGATCGGGGCGTTTGCGCTGCTTCGGCGATCAGCCGTCTCCGCATTTGCATCGAAAGGAAATGCGAGGCCAAGGATCAACCCGATCAGCACCGCGTACATCCCGAAAGATTTCGCGAAATGGATCGAATTCCTCGGCATTCAAATCCCCATATCGCTAGGATGAAAATTAAGGACAACCTCGTTCCACACGTCATACTTGTCCATCGGAAGCGTCGTGCGGAACGACGGAGCAGATTTCATCACGGCACGGTAAGCGCCACTTTCCAGCGCACGACGCGTTGAATCGGTGCTGCTTCCGCCGGAAGACTCGATGTCAGGCTGGCCGATAATGTTTCCATCTTTATCGAGTTTGAAATGCACCGTGATGACCATGCCGGAAAGGCCTTCCATTCCCGGAGTAATAAGCCAGTTACCCTGGATCAAACCCTGTAGCGCATCTTGTTCGCTTTGGCTGAGCTTGGAACCGCCATTGCTCTTCTTCGCCCCCAGCGATGCCTCCTGCGTCGAACGCTTGGCGCCGCCGGCGGAAGGATCGGTCTTGTTCAGCAACGCCGAAATCTCGTCCGCGTTGAAGTCGCTCTTCATTGAAGAAGCCGATTTCGCCACTTCCTGTTTCTTGTCGGCTTTCTTCTTGTCTGTCGGTTTTTCTGCAGCCTTCGGCTCGTCCGGCGTTTTTTCCGGCGGCTTTTCAGCAGCCTTCTGTGGTTCCGGCGGCTTTACCTGTGGCTTGACGACCGGCGTCGGCACCTTGTCCGGCAATGCTTCGGCATCCGGCTTCGGCGGTTCCTCAGGCTTGGCCTGTTCTTCCGGCGGCTTTTCCTCGGGCTTCGGCGGTGTCACTTCGACTGGCTTTGGCGGCGGAATGGAAGCAACCTCCTTCGGCTGCTCGACCTCGGTCTCTTCCTTGTTGACTTCCTTGACGTCGTTCGGCTTGGGATCGATCGTCGGCAGCGGCTTCTCGCTCGAATTCGCCGCCGCAGCTTCGCTGTTACTGGGCTTGGCGTTCGGGACCGGCGGCGTCTTCAGGTCGACATTGTTGTCACCGGCATTCTCCGCCGGCTGCGCGATCGGCGGCCGGGTCGTCGGCACCGGGGCTGATGTCTCCTTCTTCGGAGCTTTCTTGTCGCCCTGCTGCATTTGCGTGATGGATTCCACCGGCACGAGATCGACCGGCATCGCCTCGAAATCCTCCACCTTGAAGGATTCCGGAGCGCTTAGCGACACCAGCGCCCAGGTAAGCACCAGCCCGTGCAGAACCGCAGATGTGACGACGCTGGTCTTCATCTTGAACGCTACTGGTCCTTCTTCTGCTGTGTCACGAGGCCAATATTCTTGAAGCCTGCACCCTGGATGCGGGCCATGACGTCGGCAATCACGCCGTAAGGAGCGGTCGCATCGCCGCGCACGAAGATGCGCTCGTTATAACCCGTGGTCGCGATTGCCTCGAGTTTTGCAGCAATCTCTTCAGCTGGGATCGGCGTTTCCTGCAGATAGACTTCGCCGTTGTTCTTGACGGAAATCGTAATCGGCTGCGTCTCTGAATTCAGTGCCTTGGCCTGCGTTTCCGGCAGATCGATCGGAACGCCGACCGTCATCATCGGCGCCGCCACCATGAAGATGATGAGCAGCACGAGCATGACGTCGACCAGCGGCGTCACGTTGATTTCGGAGATCACTCCCTTGTTGCGGCCACCGCGACGGCGGCGTCCGCCGCCCCCTCCGCTATTGCCGCCTACAGCCATACCCATGGTCGTCCACTCCGTCCGTTACTGCGCAGCCTGGCGCGGCTGCAGCTTCTCGTCGATCTGGCGCGAAAGGATGGCGGAGAATTCATCCGCAAAGCCTTCCATGCGACCCGAGAGCTTGCCGGCGTCGGCGGAGAACTTGTTGTAGGCGATAACCGCCGGGATAGCGGCGACAAGGCCGATGGCGGTTGCAAGAAGCGCTTCCGCGATGCCGGGTGCGACGACCGCGAGATTGGTGGACTTCGAACCGGCGATCGCCTGGAACGAGGTCATGATACCGACAACCGTACCGAAGAGGCCGATGAACGGACCGGCCGAACCGATCGTCGCGAGCGACCCGAGGCGAGCGGAAAGAAATTCGGATTCGCGGGCGAGCGTCACGTCCATGGCGCGGTCGATACGCATCTGCAGACCGATCGGCGAACGCGCGCCCCGCTCGAAGGACTTTTTCCATTCGCGCATCGCCGCGACGAAGATCGCTGCAAGGCCGGTATTGGTACGCTCGGAAAGCGTCCGATAAAGTTCTTCCAGCGACTGGCCCGACCAGAACACCTGCTCGAACTTGTCGAACTGGCGACGGGCGCGGCCGTAAGCCAGATATTTGTCAATGACGATAGCCCAGGTCCACACCGAAGCGGCGATAAGGCCGAGCATGACCAACTTGACGACGATGCCGGCCTGCATGAAAAGCGACCAGAGGCTGACGTCGGTCGTGGCTGCTGCCAATCCTACTTGTTCCATAGATCCAAAATCCCCGAATCCAAACGCCCGGCGCTTGACCGGGCGGCACGAAGTGATCACGCAAGAATGTCTGGCGGCCGCCGCCCAAAGCCCTGGTCAAGCTTCCAAGCTCTTCTTCCGCCTTCTTGCCGTCAAATTTGGTCAAAGGAAGGCGTGCGTCGCACAAACTCCGACTCCGCGAGTAAGACACCATTATGGTTAATAGATCGTTAGTGCCAAACGATGACAGCGGGAATATCGCGGGAGATTTTGTTCCTGGATTAACTTGACCGGAGAATCGTCCGGTTGCTGAACACAGCGCTCATCTTGCAGCGCGGCAATTCCTTCACATAAAATTCAAGTTTTTACAAGCCCTCGTATCAGGGCGTCTCCGCACAGAAAACGGCGGTATTGTCTGCCTCTTGCTCATGTTTCCGGAATGAGCATTTGCCTTGCCAGCGCCTCCGGTAACCGGCGCGGCCTGCCCTTGGCGTTGATGACGGCAATGATCACCTTTGCGGCAATCAACAGCATATCGTCGCGGCGGATTTCCTGGCTGAGGACCATCTTGGCCCCGCCCGCCTTTTCGGTATGGGTCACCACGGTCAGGACATCATCCATTCGCGCCGGGCTCTTGAAGTCGATCTCCATGCGGTGGACGACGAAGACCAGCCCCTCCTCGTCGGCACTGACGAGGTCGCGCTGCTCGACGCCGAGGCAACGCAGATAGTCGGTGCGGCCGCGCTCGAGGAAATGCAGATAGCGGGCATGATAGACCAGGCCGGAGAAATCCGTATCCTCATAATAGACCCGCTGCACGAGGCGATGGCCCGCTTCGGTAAGTTCGCCGGAAATAGAAAAACCGCGTTCCGCCATAATTTTCTCCAAACTTTCCGGCCCTCTTTGGCGCAACACGTCTCGACACGCAAGCATTGAACAATTGTCATATTTCCTAACTATTCCCCTTAGGAAACAACCATGAGGAGCCAGTGGCATGAAGATTGCGGTGATGGGCGGAGACGGTTTCATCGGTTGGCCAACCTCGCTGCATCTCTCCGATGCCGGGCATGACGTCCACATCCTCGACAATCTCTCCCGCCGCTGGATCGATACGGAACTGGGCGTGCAATCGCTGACGCCGATGGACTCCATTCAGGAGCGCACCCGCATCTGGCATGCCGAAACCGGCCGCCGCATCCATTTCAATCTCATCGATCTCGCCCGTGACTACGAGCTCCTGAAGAAGTGGCTCGCCGAAAACCGGCCCGACGCAATCATCCATTTCGCTGAACAGCGCGCCGCCCCCTACTCGATGAAGAGCGACCGCCACAAGAACTACACCGTCAACAACAATGTCAGCGCCACGCACAACCTGCTGAACGCACTGGTCGAACTGCAGCTCGATGCTCATCTGGTCCACCTCGGCACCATGGGCGTCTACGGCTATTCGACGGTCGGCGCGGCGATCCCTGAAGGTTATTTGCCCGTTGGTATCGAAACGACCGGCGGCGAGACCGTTTCCCAGGAAATCCTCTATCCGTCCAATCCGGGCTCGATCTACCACATGACCAAGTGCCTGGATCAGCTTCTCTTTCAGTTTTACGCCAAGAATGATGGCCTAAGGATCACTGATCTGCACCAGGGCATCGTCTGGGGCACGCATACCGAACAGACGCGCCGCCATCCGCAGCTCATCAACCGCTTCGATTATGACGGCGACTACGGCACGGTGCTAAACCGCTTCCTCATTCAGGCCGCCATCGGCTATCCGCTGACGATCCACGGCACCGGCGGTCAGACGCGTGCTTTCATCCATATCCAGGATTCCGTCCGCTGCATCGAGCTGGCACTCGAGAATCCTCCGGCCCGCGGCTCGCGCGTCGAGATCTTCAACCAGATGACAGAAACCCATCGCGTGCGCGATCTCGCCGAGATGATCGCCAGGATGAGTGGTTCGGAGATCGTCCGGCTACCCAATCCGCGCAAGGAGGCGGCCGAAAACGATTTGGTCGTCAAGAACGACAAATTCCTGGGTCTCGGCCTCGATCCGATTACCCTGCAGGCCGGCCTGCTCGACGAAATCGTCGAAGTCGCCAAGAAATTCGCTTACCGCGTCGACCGCTCCCGTGTCCCGGCCGTCTCTGCCTGGACGAAGGATATCGCTGCGACGATCAATCACGACCCGGAAGGCAAGCGGCTGAAGTCCGTATCATGAGCGGTGCTTTTATCTCGAGGCACCGACCGCGCGTAAATCTAGGCGTTGGCGGGAGCGCCCGCCGCCAATGACCCATACCCCACCTTTTGCCTACGTCACCCTCGTCACCAACGCCGACTACGCCAGAGGCGCCACCGCGCTGGCAAACTCCCTGCGCCGCACGGGCGCCGAAGCCTCCATCGTCGTTCTGCATACCGGCGGGGTCGATGCGTCCGCCCTCGCCCCACTGGACGCTCTGGGCTGCCGGCTGATCGAAGTCGAGCATCTACCCTTGTCAGATGCTTTCAACGAGCGTCATGCGCGCGGCAATCTCCACGTCGCCGCACCCTTCACAAAAGGCCGCAAACCGGCGTTTCATTCGCCGCTCGATAATTTCTGTAAGCTGCGCCTCTGGCAGCTTGTCGAATATGAGCGCTGCGTCTTCATCGATGCCGATGCGATCGTCTTGAAGAATATCGACAAGCTCTTCGCCTACCCGGAATTCTCCGCGGCGCCGAATGTCTATGAGAGTCTCGCCGATTTCCACCGCATGAATTCCGGCGTCTTCGTCGCCCGTCCTTCGGAAGAGACCTTCAGGCGGATGATCGACGTTCTGGATCAGCCCGACATCTTCTGGCGGCGCACCGATCAGACGTTCCTCGAAACATTCTTTCCCGATTGGCACGGCCTGCCCGTATATTTTAACATGCTGCAATATGTGTGGTTTACAATGCCGGCACTGTGGGATTGGAAGAGCATTTCGGTCCTCCACTATCAGTATGAAAAACCTTGGGAAAAGGATCACCCTAAGGCAACGAGGCTACAACCTTTGATCGATTTGTGGCATTGTTTCCATACTGGCGGCCATGTGCCGGAGATTGCATCTCTGGCCAATCCGGATGAGGCGGCATGAAAGTACTGGTATCAGGCGGAACGGGCCTCGTCGGACACTATATCGTCGAAGAGCTGCTTTCTGCCGGATATCAGGTGATTATCGGCGGGCGGCGCGCGCCGCTCTCCCGGTCCTTCTCCCGTCCGGTCGATTTCGCCCGACTTTCGCTCGATCCGGACGAGGACCATATCGGCGCCTTCGATGATGCCTATTTCTTCGTGCATGCCGCCTTCAGCCACGTCGAGGGAAAATACCGCGGCGGCGAAGGCGACGACCCAAAGGCGTTTCGCCGTCTGAACCTCGACGGCACCGTCAAACTCTTCGGGGAAGCAAAGCGTGCCGGCACCCGCCGTTGCATCTTCATCTCCAGCCGCGCTGCTTATGGCGAGCCTGCGCCAGGCACCGAACTGGTCGAAACCAAGCCCCCAGCACCGCAAACCCTGTACGGCCAGGTCAAGCTAGATGCTGAACGATCACTGACACATCTTTCCGGCCCAGGCTTTGCCGGAGTAAGCCTGCGGGCAACCGGTATTTACGGCGATCGCTCCCCTAACAAATGGGACGACCTGATCGATGAGTATCTCCGCGGAGAGCCTGTTTCCCAGCGCGCGGGAACCGAATTACACGGCCGCGATCTCGGTCGTGCCGTGCGACTGATGCTTGAAACAGAAAGTGCCCGGATCTCCGGCGAAGTCTTCAACGTCTCGGATATCGCCGTCGACACAAGAGATATTCTCTCGCGCATCCGGCACCACGCCAACTGTCCCTTCCCGCTGCCCGAGGCAGCGGACAAGGCGGGGCTTTGCCCCATGAATACGGAAAAGATCCGCACACTCGGCTGGAAGCCAGGCGGTATGTCTCTTTTCGAGCAGACCATGCGGCAATTGGCCGAGAAAAAAATGGTTCCTCGGCCCAGTTCCACGCAAGTCTGATCTGGCAGAGTACGCCCCAAATGTAATCGGGGGTATCTTATGCAGCTCGCAACCGTTTCGGCGTCCACCCTTCTGCGCGGCACTCAGCCAGCACAATCCGGCGTTTCATCCACGAGCGACGAGCCCGATACCGGCGTATTGAAGATCCAGCGGCAGTCGCTGGCGCTGGAGCAGGTGCGAAATTCGCTGGCAAGCTCCGCCGACGATGCAAAGAGCCGTGCCCAGCGCAAGCTCGAGGAAGCCAAGCAGGAGCTTCAGGCGCTGAAGACGGCGGGCTTTCCTCCGGAAGTGATCGCCCGTCTCGCGGCCGAACTCGCGCGCAAGGTCGGCGCCGCGGCCTCCGAATTCGCCTCGGCCGTTGCCACTGGTGGCTCTTCCGGCGAAAGTGCCGCCACCAGCGCAGCAGCCACGTCCGCTTCCACGGCCGCGACGACCGATGCCACCACGAGCGCAACAGGCAAGGTTGTCGCAAGCGATGCAACGGCTTCCACTGAGGCAACGCAGGATACCGAAACGCCAACGGAAGCAGCCGAAGACGGCACCAACACTGCGGAAACGGATGGCGCGGCTCATGCCCGCAAGGCCTATCAGGAAACCGTCGAAGACGGTCCGAAGTCGTCGGCAATTTCCGCCGATGACCGCAAAACGATGGAAGAATTCAAATCCGTCGTCCGCGAACTGAAGCAGATCCTTGAAAAGGCCATGCGCGATCTACGCGAGAAGAACCGCGATGCTGCCGCCGATGGCGCAATCGGCGCAGCACAATCGGCCGTGACCGGCCTGTCGGCTGCAGTGCCGACGGCGACCATTCCCTCCAGCATCGTCGTCTAGGTTTTCGGCGCTGCCGTCTGAGGCAACAGATAAATCGTTGCCTGGTTGACGAGCAGCACCAGGCAGGCGGCAAAGACGGTTGCGAATAACCTGTCCAGGAGCGCGGAAGCCGGCACGGCATGATCGGCTGTCCCCATGGCCATCATCATCAGCGGCGTCATCACGATCGAATAGACGAGATAGTTCCTGGCCCGCAAAAACGGCCTGATACCGCCGAGCGCTGCGACAACAAGCACATCGGCCCAGATCGGCAAGGCAAGGAAGGATAACAACCCCGCACAGCAGACGCCGAAAAGGACGCCGATCACCCTTTGCGTCGTCTTGAGCGGCAAACGTTCCGGCCGCCGCTCGATCAGCAGCACCAGCGTCAGCGCCGCCCAATGAACGTCATGATCGGGAAAGAACAGGTGGATCAGCGAGACGGCACTCAGGCAGGAAACCAGCCGGACGGGATATTGCCAACCTGCCGGCTCCACCAGGGAGTGCCGTAGCCTGTTGAATTTCTGTCTGGCGGTTGGCTTGCGGTCGTCCTCGGTCTCCTCTGAGGCATGACCGCGGGTATGCGCGACGACCACAGCCATCGCCATGTGGAGAACGACAGCGAAAAGCGCGCCGCCGATGATGACGGCAAAGATAAGCAGCGGATCTGCCGTCGTGGCGGAGACGATGCCGCCGACCATGACCAGATAGAAGATGAAACGCATCGAGGCGGCGACCATGGCGCGATCGAAACCGCCTGTGACACCGGCAAGCGCGGCGATCAAGAGCAGGCCGATCTGCCAAGCGTCGCCGAGCCGCCCGAGTGCGCAGGCAAGCGCTGCCGCAAGCATCAGCACCAGCAGTGCGGCCCCTGCGCTCGCGGCTTGCGCCCGCAGTCTGCCATGCGCTACCGTCCCGCTCATCGCCATGCCGCCGATCAGGCCGAGCCCCGTATGGTGGCCTTTCGCAGCAAGCAGTGCCGGAACGGCCATGGCAAGCGCTGGTACGGCGATTTCGATTGCCGTCACTTCCTTTTCAGTCGACCAGCGAAAGGCCCCGGCTACGTGATTGAGTGTCTTTTCCATCAACCGTCTCTCAGACCCGGAATTGGGATCGGGGAAAATAATACGCAGTGCGTACTATATGTCCAGTAACCACGACGCACCTGCGACACTTATCCTGCGATCCGTCCTGTTGCTCGGCCGCCGCCTGCGTGCCGCGCGGGCCGAGGGTCCGCATAGCCTGTCGACCATCGCAATCCTCGCCACCCTTCACCGTCTGGGGCCGATGCCCGCCTGGCGGTTGGCCCTGGAGGAGCACCTGCAACCGCAATCGGTTACCCGCATCATCGCTGCACTTGAGCGCGACGGGCTCATCAGCCGCATGCGTAGCGAGACCGACCGTCGCGAGATCGAACTGTCGATCACTCCTCACGGCCGTACGGTGTTGTCCGAGGACATAGGCTCTCGCCGCGCCTGGCTGGAAAAGGCGATGGACGCCCGCCTGACGCCGGAAGAGCGCACGACATTGATGGAAGCATCGGAAATCATGCTGAAGCTCGCCCAAGCCCATATCGAGGATGAGCCGCCAATAGGTGAAGAATAGGTGTTTTGCCTGTTGCAACCGACGGCGAGCGGCTATCTTCGCCGGATAACGATACGGAACCTAAAATGACACCAAAGGAATTGAAGGCCCAACTGCGCACCGGGCGTCTGGCGCTTCGCGACGCCATCCCGACCGGTCTGCGTGCCGCCAAAAGCCTCGACATGGCGGCTCATGCCGGCGATGCCATTGCTTTTGCGCCCGGCACCATCATCTCGGGTTTTCTGCCGATCCGCTCCGAAGCCGACTTACAGCCGTTGATGACACGGTGGCGCGGACGTGGAGCCCGCCTCTGCGTGCCAGCCATCATCAATAAGCAGACCATTGTCTTCCGGGAACTCGCCCATGGCTCAGCGCTGATCAGCACCGGTTTCGGCACGGTCGGCCCAGGTGAGGATGCGGCTGTTCTCGACCCCGATATTATGCTCGTGCCGCTGTCCGCCTTCGATTCCCGTGGCCACCGCATCGGCTACGGCGCCGGCCATTACGACCGGGCAATCGACCGTCTCCGGCAAAAAGGCCTGTCTCCGAAGCTGATCGGCATTGCATTTGACTGCCAGGAAGTGGCAGAGGTACCCGCTGAGCCGCACGACATAAGCCTGGATGCCATCCTGACGGAAAGCGGCCTGCGCCATTTTACCTCACGGATTGGATAGGGAATGCGACTGCTATTTCTGGGTGACATGGTTGGCAAGACGGGACGCACGGCGGTTTGGGATCGCCTGCCCGGCCTGGTTTCCGACCTGAAACTCGACTTCGTCATCGTCAATGGCGAGAACGCCGCCGGCGGCTTCGGCATCACCGAAGACATTTTTCTGGAAACGATCAATGCCGGCGCCGACGTGGTGACGACAGGCAATCACGTCTGGGACCAGAAGGATGCCGTCGCCTTCGCAGGTCGCCATGACCAATTCCTGCGACCGGCGAACTACCCTCAGGGAACGCCTGGCCGCGGCTCAGGCCTTTTCTATGCGCGCAACGGCGCCCGCGTGCTCGTCGCAAACATCATGGGCCGCGTCTTCATGCATCCCGAGCTCGACGACCCCTTCAAGGCGGCCGAAACGATCCTTGCTGCCTGCCCTTTGAAGGAACAGGCCGATGCCATCATCTTCGATTTCCATGCGGAAGCGACAAGCGAGAAGCAGTGCTTCGGCCATTTCGTCGACGGCCGCGCCAGCTTTGTCGTCGGGACGCACACTCATGTGCCGACCGCCGACACGCAGATCCTGAACGGCGGCACCGCCTATATGTCGGACGCCGGCATGTGTGGCGATTACGACTCCTCGCTCGGCATGGACAAGGAAGAGCCGCTCAACCGCTTCATCTCCAAGATGCCGAAGGGCCGCATGGAGGCAGCCACCGGGCCTGCCACGATCTGCGGTGTCGGCGTGGAAATCTCCGATGCGACGGGACTGGCGGAGAAGATCGCCCCCCTGCGCCTCGGCCCGAGGCTTGCCGAGACGATCCCGGAGTTTTGGCGCTAGCGCCTCGTAACACGCAATTGTGAGCATGCCCCGTCTGGACCGCTGCGACGGCATGCCGCATCCTCCCGGCGTCGTGAAAGCGCCGGAGGGGTGGCATGAAGCCGCATTGTCTTGTCCTCGCTATCGCATGTGTTGCGGTTTTCTCCGCACCGAACCTTGCCGAAGCCCAGGAAGATCGAAGACCGGTCAGCCAGTGCCAGGCCATCGCGCAGAATATTCCCAAGGCCACCTTCGCGAGTTTCTCCAGCACAGTGCCGGTGGTCCCAGCGGTTTCCGAGGGTGAGGACGTCAAGTTCACCTATCTCGGCCATTCGACTTTCGAGATCGAGACGCCTGGCGGCATCGTCATCGCCACTGATTATAATGGTTGGTACAAGCCGGCCGTCACCCCCGATGTCGTGACCATGAACAAGGCGCACTCAACGCATTACACGCTGACGCCGGATCCCGGCATCAAACACGTGCTGCATGGCTGGAGCGACGCCTCTGGCGATAAGGCCAGGATCAATCTCGTGGTTGGTGACGCCTATATCCGCAACGTCACGACGGATATCCGCTTCAGCTACGGGCTCGGCGGTTCACAACTCGACGGTAATTCCATTTTCATCTTCGAGATATCAGGCCTTTGCATCGGCCATCTCGGCCACCTGCATTATGAGCTGACCGATACGCATTACACCGAAATCGGCAGGCTCGACGTGGTCATGGTACCGGTCGACGGCGGCCTGACCATGGGACCCGACAGCATGAGCCGCGTCATCAAACGGCTGCGCTCATCGCTGATACTGCCGATGCATCGCCGCGGGCCACCGGTCAACGCCTTCGTCTCGATGTTCGGCAATGGTTTCGACGTCAACTATGCGCCCGACAACAGCATTACCGTTTCGCTGCGGACGCTCCCGAAGAAGCCCCTGATCTATGTGATGAAAGACGTGCAGTAAAAGGGCCCGGACTACAGCATCAGCCCGAAAATCGGAATCGATTTTCGGGCTGATGCTGTAGATTCAAAAAGGTAGAGCGTCCTTTGTGCGTCCGAATGGACGCACGGCGCTCTATGCCGGGCCTTTGGACTCAAGCAAATTGCAGATGCCGCTTGATGCCGACATCGGGCATCTTCTCCTCGTCGAAATTGGCCTTGGCGATTTCCCAGCCGAATTTCAGCTTGCTGCCGGTAGACACCCAGATTTCCGCATCATCGACATGCATGGAAAGCATCGTCAGTTTCGGATCCTTCTTGCCGCCCTCATACCAAGCGGCCACGACAGAGTTCCAGAACTCCTCGATCTTTGCGGAATCAGGACGCACCTCGATAACCCCGGACAGGCAGGCATGATAATCGTGGTTCTTGCCGATGACGCAGAAATACGCGCGGCTGCCTGGTTTGATCATCTGCACGAGTTCGGCATCCGTCTTGGTATAGAACCAGATCGTATTGGTGGTCGGATCGACATTCGGAGCCATCGGCTGCATATGCATGTCGACGCCTGAAAGGCCGAGCATGCCGGCATGGATGTCGTTGATCTGGTCCCAGAGCTGACGTGCCGGTTGTTCACGGGCTTCGCTGAAGCTTGCCATAGCCGTTCCTTTCCTGTTGGTGTCGTCGGTTGAAAACGTCATCTCCTCGGCTTTGTTCCGCCACCCGCCACGCCGTCAGGGAAGGATCGAAAAGCTGCTTTTTCCTTGAATATCGCCCCTTCCGATCCTATAAGGCGGCCCATTCCGAACAATGAGACGTGAACAGGGGTGCCATGGCTGGCCATTCACAGTTTAAAAACATCATGCACCGCAAGGGCCGTCAGGATTCCGTGCGGTCGAAAATGTTCTCCAAGCTCGCGCGCGAAATCACCGTTGCCGCCAAGGCCGGCCTGCCCGACCCGACGATGAACGCCCGCCTGCGCCTGGCGATCCAGAACGCCAAGGCCCAGTCGATGCCGAAGGACAATATCGACCGCGCGATCAAGAAGGCTTCCGGCGCCGACACGGAGAACTATGACGAAGTCCGCTATGAAGGCTATGGCCCGGGCGGCACGGCGATCATCGTCGAGGCCCTGACCGACAACCGTAACCGCACAGCTTCTAACGTCCGCTCGATCTTCACCAAGGCCGGCGGCGCCCTCGGTGAAACCGGCTCGGTGTCCTTCTCCTTCGACCATGTCGGCGAAATCACCTACAAGCTGTCCGCGGGTGACGCCGACAAGATCATGGAAGCCGCCATCGAGGCCGGCGCCGATGACGTCGAGACCGATGAGGAAGGCCACTACATCACAACCGCCTTCGAAGCCCTCGGCGACGTTGCCAAGGCTCTCGAAGCCACTCTCGGTGAAGCTGATACCGTAAAGGCGGTCTGGCGCGCCCAGAACAACGTGCCGGTCGACGAAGAAAAGGCCCAGTCGATGCTGAAGCTCATCGACTCGCTCGAAGACGATGACGACGTCCAGAACGTCTATTCGAACTTTGAAGTCTCGGAAGAAGTCCTGGCCAAGCTTTCGGCCTGACGCCTTATCGAATACGGAATCAAAAACCCGGCTGCACTTCAGCCGGGTTTTTGTTTGCCTGAATTCTGCTGGTTAGGCCGCAGCCCGCATGAAATTACCGAGCCCGGCAAAGAGCTCCACCGATTTCAATCGCGCCTCGACGTCATGGATCGGCATCGAGATGATCACCTCGTCGGCCTGCGTCTCCTTCAGGAAGTCGTTGAGCTGAGCTTCGGCCGTGGCCGGCGAGCCGACGACGGCGTAACGCAGCGTGTGTTCGACATTCATCTTCTCCATCGGCGACCAGAAAGCATCCATATCCTTGAGCGGTCGCGGGAAAGGCCCGCGCACATTGCGCCGCAGGTTGACAAACTGCTGCTGGGCCGAAGTGAAATGATACTGTGCCTCCTCGTCCGTTTGCGAAACGGCGCCCATGACGCCGACCATTACATAGGGCTTGTCGAGTTCTGCCGAGGGCTGGAAACGGTCACGGTAGATCGCGATCGCATCGAGCAGCATATCAGGCGCGAAATGCGAGGCGAAGGCAAAGGGAAGGCCGAGCATGGCCGCAAGCTGGGCGCTGTAGAGACTGGAGCCGAGCAGCCAAATCGGGATGTGCGAACCATTGCCGGGTACGGCAAGGATCGCCTGGTTTTCGATCGGCGTACCGAGAAGCTGCTGCAACTCCACCACATCATTGGGAAAGCTGTTTGCTCCGGCATCGAGATTACGCCGCAGCGCCTGCGCCGTGCGCATATCCGTTCCCGGCGCGCGGCCAAGCCCGAGATCGACACGCCCGGGAAACAAAGCTTCCAGCGTCCCAAACTGTTCGGCAATGACGAGCGGCGCATGGTTCGGCAGCATGACGCCGCCCGAGCCGATGCGGATGGTCTTCGTCACCGCTCCGATCTGGCCGAGAATGACTGAGGTTGCAGCGCTTGCAACGCCGGGCATACCGTGATGCTCCGCCATCCAGAAACGCGTATAGCCGTATTCCTCAGCCTTCTGAGCCATTCGCTTCGACGCAGCGAAAGATTGGCTGATGGTCGTGCCTTCAGCCACGGGGGAAAGATCGAGAATGGAAAAGGGAACCATGGAAACCTGCCGCGCAAGAATAGGGGTGCGGTCTATGTAGGTTCGCTATGGAGCTATTCCAAATCGCAGCGCAAACAAAAACACGGGTAGCAAGCGGCTGTCATTCGTCGAAAGCAGAAGAGAATTTCAGTGCACCGGAGGGTGGCGGTCCCTTGAAGACGATCCGCTGCACATATCGCGTTTCGAGATCGCCGTAAGTCAGCCTTCCATCGCTTTCGAAGCCGACGCCGCGATAGACCGAGGGATTGCCGATCAGCGCACAGCCCGTCGCGTCACGCTCTCTCAGCAGGTCCAGACCTTTCTGGATCAACGCTCTGCCGATGCCCTGCCGCTGCCGCTCCGGCTTCACCGAAATCGGCCCCAGCCCATACCATCCGTCCTCGACACCGCCGATCGTGATCGGCGAGAACGCGATATGGCCGATGATCTCTTCGCCCTCTTCCGCAACGAGCGATATCGCAAGGTCACCTGATGCACGAAGATCCCTGACGATCCGGGCCTCGGTATTGTTGCTATAAGGCATCGGCTCGAATGCCGCCCATGTCAGTGCGTGAATGGCATCCGCATCCTCAGGTCTTTCGAAGCGGATAATCATAATACGATCAAGCCCGTTTCCGCAGCAGGTGCATGTCGCCGCCATGCTGCTGATGTCCTTCGCCAAGGGTGAAATTGCCGAGCCGGCGGTCCATTTCCACAGCCTCCGTCGCGAGACGATGGATCGCAGCCGTCGTTTCCTCGACCATAGCCGCATTCTGCTGCGTCATGGAATCGAGTTCGGCGACAGACGTGTTGATCTGCCGTAACGTATCCGCCTCCTCGCGGGTGGACTCCATGATCTCGTTGATCTGGCCGTTGATGGCTTCGACATGGCCGCCGATGCCGGTCAGTGCAACCCCGGCCTTCTCGACGAGGGCCACACCGCTTTCTACCTCATGCGTGGATTTCTGCAGCAGGCTGGAGATTTCCTTGGCTGCACTCGAAGACCGCTGCGCCAGTTCGCGCACTTCCATGGCGACGACCGCAAAGCCCTTGCCGCTTTCGCCGGCACGCGCTGCCTCGACGCCGGCGTTCAGCGCCAGCAGATTGGTTTGGAAGGCGATATCGTCGATGACGGAAATGATGGTGTTGATCTGGCGCGAAGACGTCTGGATCGCCTCCATCGCCGCAATCGTCTCGCGCATGATCTGACTGGAGCCGACCGTTTCCTTCTTGGCATCGCGGGCGATGCGCTCGGCATGCTCGGCTCTTTGGATCTGCACGCGCACCGACTGGGTGATGGCGCTGATCGCATTAGCCGTCTCGGTGATCGAGCTTGCCTGCCGCTCGGTGCGGCCGGCCAGTTCATCCGCCCCCGTGCGCATCTCCTCGGAGCCTGCACGGACGGCCATCGAGTTGCCGCCGATCGCCGTCATCGTTTCGTTAAGCGTTGAGAGCGCCTCGTTGAAGTTCACGCGCAGGCTTTCGAGCTCGCTCGGGAAGCGGGTTTCGATCTGATAGGCCAGATCGCCGCTTGCCAGATGATGAAGCCCTTCGTCGAGTGCCGTGACGACGTCCTGCAGGCTGCGGGCTTCGGCTTCGCGCTGCGCAAGGTTCTCCTGGCGTTCGCTTTCGGCCTGCGCACGCGTTTGCTCGCTCACTGCTTCGAGTTCGCGGCCTTCGATCAGCGATTGCTTGAAACGGCCAAGCGCCTTCGCCATCGTGCCAATCTCGTCCTTGCGGTTCTGGCTGCCGATCTCGACTTCCAGCTTGCCGTCAGCGACTTCGCGTGTCACGCCCGCAAGGCGGGCGAGCGGCGAGAACAGAAAGTTGGTGATGAGCCCCGTGGCAACAGCCATGATGACGAGAACGCCGATGCCGATCCAGGTCAGCAGCGTGGCGATCTCGATGGAGCCGGCATTCAATTCGCTGAGCAGCACGCTTTCGACGACGAGGAACCGGTCACCGCGATAGTCGATGCCGCGCACATAAGCGCGTGCCACACCATCGGCGCGATCGAAATCCGCAACTGTCATCGCCGAGCTCGCTAGCGCATCCTTCACAAAGGTGAACTGCGCAGTATCGAGCGTCGCAAGCCGGCCGGACGCATTAAGACCGACGGCCGAGCCGTCACCTGAAATGATCGCCGCCTGTGCCGTGCTGCCGGACACGATACCCTTCGCTAGAATGCCGGTGACGACGTCGTCGCGCACCTTGAACAGCATCAGACCCTTCGCCTGGCCGAGCTTGACGATCGGCACGGCATAGAAGATCGCCGAGTTGCCGCTGCCCGCATCGACGCGCAGACCGGAGAAGGCCGTCGGCGCGGAATCGTCGGTTGCCTTCGCGGTATTCTCGATCGCCTTGGCATAGGCGATGCCTGATCCGGTGGCCTTCCAGGCGTCGGACTTCAGGTTTTCGGCAAAGTCGTCGTTCTTCTTGTAGGAATAGAGCACGGTGCCGTCGAGATCGACGATCAGCAGATCGCTGAAGGCGGTATCAGTGAGATCGCGGGCCACCTCGCCCTGCGTCTTCTCGTGGCTCGAATAATAAAATCCGCTCGGCCCCTCGGGCTTGGTAAGCTTTTCGCGCTGGTCGGCCGGATTCGGGTTGTTCGTGATAAATACCTTCTTCAGCTCGCCCCGCGCATCGCCGGAGCTCTTCTCCATCGTCTTCCAGCCGCTTTTCAAATTAGTGATCGACATCTGCAGCGCTTCGATGCGCGCTATGGAGGTCGCCTGGTTCTCAAGCTGCTCGAACTGATCCTGCAGCATGTCGCCGCGGAAGATCAGCACACTCTCCTTCGCCTTCAGTGCCTGCTCGTCGGAAACGCGGCTGCTGGCGAAATAGGCGAGGACGTCAATCACCGCGACCGAAAGCGTGGCCAACAGGATGAAGGTGGCAATCACCTTGAAGGACAGGGACTGAAATCTCTGAGCCATGAAAACGAACCCTTCCGGAACGGCGCACCAGTCGGGAAAATCGCCGGCCAGTTGACCTGTAAACAGAACATCGGAGGCTTAAGCCCTGCGGAAGCCGGCCCCTCTCACATTTGATGGACCAGAATTCATGCATCCGGTTTAATTCCCGGTAAATGCCGTACCGAAAACAGGGCGCGTTTTCGCTTTGTTCACATATCGATGGCACTTATTTCGCCTCCGCTATAGGGTGAGCCATGCAAAACACGATTCGCATCATCGGTATCGATCCCGGCCTTCGCCGCACGGGATGGGGCATTATCGATACGCTCGGTAATTCGCTGCGTTTTGTTGCCTCGGGAACCGTCACCTCGGATGGTGACATGGATCTCGCCTCGCGCCTCTGCCAGCTGCATGACGGCCTTGCTGAAGTCGTTCATTCCTACAAGCCGGACGAAGCCGCCGTCGAACAGACCTTCGTCAACAAGGATGCGGTAGCGACCCTGAAGCTCGGCCAGGCTCGGGGTATTGCCATGCTGGTGCCTGCCCGCGCCGGCCTGCCGGTGTCGGAATATGCACCGAACGCCGTAAAGAAGACCGTCATCGGCGTCGGTCACGGCGAGAAGAAACAGATCCACATGATGCTGAAAATTCTCATGCCGAAAGTCGAATTCAAGGGCGACGACGCCGCCGACGCCTTGGCGATCGCCATCTGCCATGCCCATCACCGCGGTGGAAACCGTATGCGCCAGGCGATGGCCGGCTGATCTTTCGCTCGATATCATTTCACCCGAAACCCATCCCTGACGGAACAAGATCATGATCGGCAAGCTGAAAGGCACTATAGACGAGATCGGCGATGACTATGTGCTCGTGGATGTGCACGGCGTCTGCTACGTCGCCTATTGCTCGGCGCGCACGCTCTCGAAGCTCGGTTCCGCGGGAGAAGCCTGCGTGCTCTTCATCGAAACCTATGTGCGCGAGGACCAACTTAAGCTCTTCGGCTTCCAGACGCAGCTCGAACGCGAATGGTTCAATCTGCTGCAGAGCGTGCAGGGCGTCGGCGCGAAAGTAGCGCTCGCGGTGCTTTCGACCCTGACACCTCCCGAACTTGCCAATGCGATCGCCCTCCAGGACAAGACCGCCGTTTCACGCGCCCAGGGCGTCGGTCCCAAGGTCGCGATCCGTATCGTCACCGAGCTCAAGAACAAGGCACCTGCCTTTGCCGGCGATGCGATCAATATCGGCCTCAAGCAGGAGATCGGCGAAGGTGTGGCCGCAGCCCCCGTTGCCGACGCCGTTTCAGCCTTGACCAATCTCGGCTATTCGCGTGATCAGGCAGCCAATGCGGTTGCCGCCGCCATGAAGACCGCCGGCGAAGATGCGGATAGCGCCAAGCTGATCCGTCTTGGCCTGCGGGAACTTTCGCGCTGATGGCCCCGCAGGGTGTCAACGCAGGCCGCTTGGTGTATGGACTTGAGCAAGCTTCGAACGGAAATACCCTATGACCGATGCCCGCCTGATAACGCCTGAAAAGCGTGGCGAAGACCTGGATACGACGCTACGCCCGCAGTCTCTGGACGAGTTCACCGGCCAGGCGGAAGCGCGTGCCAATCTCAAGATCTTCATCGAAGCCGCCAAAAACCGCGGTGAGGCGCTGGACCATGTCCTCTTCGTCGGCCCACCCGGCCTCGGCAAGACGACGCTGGCGCAGATCATGGCAAAGGAACTCGGCGTCAACTTCCGTTCCACCTCCGGCCCTGTTATCGCCAAGGCCGGCGATCTGGCCGCATTGCTGACCAATCTCGAAGAGCGCGACGTTCTCTTCATCGACGAAATCCATCGCCTCAACCCGGCGGTCGAGGAAATCCTCTATCCGGCGATGGAAGATTTCCAGCTCGACCTCATCATCGGCGAAGGCCCGGCCGCCCGCTCGGTGAAGATAGACCTGTCGAAATTCACCCTCGTTGCCGCCACCACCCGCCTCGGCCTGCTGACCACGCCGTTGCGCGACCGTTTCGGCATTCCTGTGCGCCTTTCCTTCTACACGGTGGAGGAACTCGAGCTGATCGTTCGCCGCGGCGCCCGCCTGATGGGCCTTGGCATGACCGATGACGGGGCCCGCGAGATCGCGCGGCGCGCCCGCGGCACGCCGCGCATCGCCGGCCGCCTGCTGCGCCGCGTGCGCGACTTCGCCGAAGTCGCAAGGGCCGAAGCCGTCACCCGCGAGGTCGCCGACGAGGCGCTGACCCGCCTGCTGGTCGACAATGTCGGCTTCGATCAGCTCGACAAGCGTTACCTCAATATGATCGCCGTCAATTTCGGCGGCGGCCCGGTCGGCATCGAAACCATCGCCGCCGGCCTCTCCGAGCCGCGTGACGCGATTGAAGACATCATCGAGCCGTATATGATCCAGCAGGGTTTCATTCAGCGCACGCCGCGCGGCCGCGTTCTGACCGCAATCGCATGGAAACATCTCGGCATGCAGCCGCCGAAGGATATGGAGGCTGCGCAGTTCGGGCTGTTCCGGGAGGACGATTGATTGATCAGCCGGCGCGGCTTTCTCAAACTCATGGGCGGCAGCTTCGCAGGCCTCATGGCGCTCGGCGGGTATGCCTTCGCCTATGAACCGCTGGCCCGGCTGACGATTTCCCGTTATACGCTGACCCCGCCTGGATGGCCGCCCGGCTTGAAGCTTCGGCTTGTCGCACTTGCCGATTTCCACGCCTGCGAACCCTGGATGTCCGCAGCCCGCATCGCTTCGATCTGCGCCCTCGCGAACGAGCTGGAGGGGGATATCACACTCCTGCTCGGTGACTACGCGGCCGGCATGAACATGGTGACGCGTTATGTCCATTCCAGCGAATGGTCAAAGGCGCTCGCGACGCTCGAAGCCCCGCTCGGTGTCCACGCCATCATGGGCAATCATGATTGGTGGGAGGATAGAACTGCGCAGCTGAATGGCGGAGGCGATACGTTCGGACATAGGGCTTTGGCCGAAGCCGGTATTCCCGTCTATAGCAATCGCGCCGTCCGCTTGGAAAAGGGCGGGCATGGCTTTTGGCTGGCCGGTCTGGAGGACCAGTTGGCGCTCCTGCCGGGCAGGAAATGGGGCCGCAGCCGTATGCAGGGTCTCGATGATCTCGACGGAACGCTCGCGCAGGTTTCCGACGACGCGCCAGTCATCCTGCTTGCCCACGAGCCCGATATCTTTCCGCGCGTGCCCGAACGTGTATCGCTGACGCTGTCTGGCCACACGCATGGAGGACAGATCCGTCTTCTCGGTTATTCGCCGATCGTGCCCTCACGCTATGGCGATCGTTATGCCTATGGCCATATCATAGAGAACGGCCGGAATATCATCGTTTCCGGCGGGCTCGGCTGCTCTATCGCGCCGGTGCGCTTCGGCGTTCCGCCGGAGATAGTGGTCATTGATCTCGGATAATATCATGCCCAAAAGAACCGTCGTACGCCTCAATGCAGGCAGCCAGCGCTTCAACTACCGCATCGCCGGGCTCGGCTTTCGTGATGGGCACGTACTTGTCCATCGCGCTGTTCACGAACCTTTCTGGACCTTTCCCGGCGGCCGTGCCGAGATCGGCGAAACCTCTGAGGAAACGCTGAAACGGGAGATGATGGAGGAGATCGGGGTCGAGGTGACCGTCGGCCGCCTGCTCTGGACCGTCGAGAATTTCTTCCATTACGAAGGGCGCGACTGGCACGAACTCGGCTTCTACTATCTCATGGAAATCCCCCAGGAATTTCCGTTCCGCACGCATGAGATCATTCATCGGGTGGAGGATGGCGACAACCATCTGGAGTTCAAATGGGTGTCCGCAACATTCCAGGCCCTGACCGCGCTCGATATTCCGCCCTATTTCATCGCTGCTGAGATCGAAAACCTGCCCGCCTCGCCCCGTCATCTGGTGTGGCGCGACGGCGATCTCGATGACAAGAACTAAGCAATTCCAGCAAGAGTGCGCAGCGGTTTGCGTCCGGAACTGCGTGAAACAAAGGGATAGAGCATTTCCGTGTTTCGGAGAAAACCGGAAATGCTCCAAGAGAGGAGACGCAATGGCGAGTTTCGACCCCTGCCGCATGTTCCGAAAGCTCGCCTACAACAATGCCCTGGCGAATAATCGGCTTCTTTCCGCCTGTGCAAACCTCAAGCCCGGTGAATTTGAGGCCACGCGCGCAAGCTTTTTCCCGTCGATCAAGTCGACTCTGAACCACATAATCACAGTCGACTGGTTCTATATCGATGGCCTCGAAGGCGGCACGTTCGGCCTTCGTGCCTTCGACATCGAGGAACCCTTTGACAACCTGTCATCACTTGCCTCGGAGCAGGCCAAGGTCGACCAGCGCCTTGTTGCCGTCTGCGAAGCGCTGACGCTGGAGAAGCTTGCCTCTACTATTGACCTGCAGCGCGACGGCCGCATCCAGCGGGAGCGCATGGAGGACGTGCTGAACCACCTCTTCCAGCATCAGACGCACCATCGCGGGCAGGTTCATGCCATGCTGTCCGGCAGCAGCGTCGCGCCGCCGCAGCTCGACGAATTCATCGTCAACGACGATGCGAGGTTCCGGAACGGCGAGATCACCGCACTCGGCTGGAGCGAAGAGATGCTGATGCGCTGAGCAACTCCAGCAAAGGCGCGCAGCGGTCTCGCGGTCGGAATTGCGTAAAACACAGAGATAGAGCATTTCCGTAGTTCAAAGAAAAACAGAAATGCTCATCCCTTGAGACGCGCTTTCAGGCCATTGATGATCGTCTTGGTCAGAAGACCGTAATTCTCATCGAAGTGATGGTCGCCCGGCAGTTCGATCACCTCGCCGCCGACATCCTTGACGGCAGGGCACGCTACATCATCGTCATCATCCTTGCCGTAGATGCACTGGACGAGTTTCGGATCGGTACCCTTGAGGTCCTTGATAGGATCGCCGCTCGCCCCGTCGGTCTTCTGACCCAGCCAGCCCATGACGGAGATCACGTAGTCGACCTGGTGCGACAGCGACAGAAGCGAAATCTGCGCCACCGTCTCCTTCTCGGCCGGCTTCAGACGCTGATAGGTGGCAGGCAGGATATCGGCGCCGAAGGAATAGCCGATCAGCAGAACATGCTTCACCTTCCACTGCTTGCGGTAGAAGTCGATGATACGGGAGAGGTCGTCGGCCGTTTCCTGCGGCTCTCTCTCCGTCCAGAAATAGCGCAGCGAGTCGATGCCGACGACGGGAATGCCCTCCTTCTGCAACATGCCGCCCACTTCCTTGTCGATATCACGCCAGCCGCCGTCGCCGGAATAGATGACGGCCATCGTATCGAGGTTCGGCTTGGCATCGAGGATCGCGAGCGGCAGGCCAAGCGGATTGTCGAAGGCACCCGAGGCCGTTACCAGATCATCGAGCGTATCGGCAAACGTGGTCTGCGCATCGTCGGAAGAATCGCGGATTTCGATCGCATCATGTACTTTCTTCAGATCCTCGACATGGGCACGACCATCCTTGTCGGCCGCAGGCGTGAAGGTGGCGATAACAGGGTCCGGCAGGGCGCCATCGCTAAGCCCGTAGATGCTACGGTCCCCCACCACCCGCTTGGTCGCCGGCGTGCAGAGCTCCTTGGTCAGCGGAATACCTGCGCGCGGATCGACGGCGAATGTCTGACCGATCGTCGCATCGGGCGTCTGCGCGGCAATGGCCAGCGCCAGAGCGCCGCCCTCGCCGATTCCGGCGATGATGGGCAGGTGATATGGGCTGTTGCCTGCGGCGCGCTGCACCTGCTGGCTCAGAGATTCAATATCGGAAACCGTATAGATGCAGCCATCGTTCAAGCTGACGTCGTAGCGATTGAGCGCTTCCATATAGGACGGAAAGTCGACGCCGATGACGACGGTACCCTCCGAAACCAGGCGGTCGGCCTCGGTCTTTTCATTGTCTCCCCAGCCGGCGGCATCGGAGATCAGGAAGACGGCGCCCTTCACTTCGCCCTGCGGCAGGAAAATGTGCGGTGAAGGGATAAGGCCTGTCTCGAAACTATCAGTGGTTTCTTCCGCAGCATAGGACGGCGCAGCCGCGAGCATGCTGACGCATGCAGCGGCAAAGAGTATGTTTTTCATCATTTTCTCACTACCCCTTTCAATCCGCCTCCGATCAGAAATGTCGCATCCATCAATGCGATCATCGGATTGCCCCCTCCTGAAACCGCAAGATAGCGCGGTTGCCAGTGCGGATGAAACTTGGATTTGAAGGCACGAAGCCCCTTGAAGTTGTAGAAGCGCTCGCCGTGTTCGAAGACGGTCCCGCCGATACGATCCCAGACGGGCGCCACCTCGCGTTTCGACATGCCGGAGAGAGGCGCCATGCCGAGGTTGAAATGCGTAAAACCCTGGGCGCGCAGATATTCCATGATCTGCACGAACAGGAAGTCCATTGACCCCTTCGGCGCGTCAGGCGAGAAACGCATCAGATCGATCGTCCCCTCCTCTTTCGCCGTGGTGACGAGGATATTGGCAAAGGCGACGATCCGGCCGTCCTTCTTGAGAACGCCGACCGGCTGCGACATCACATAATCCGGATCGAAGGCGCCGAGCGAAAAGCCCTTCTCCTTGGCATTGTGATGCTCGAGCCAGCCATTGGAGACGGCCGAGAGATCGCCGATGATTGCAGGAATATCGGCGGGTTCGACAACGGCGAATTCCAGTCCGTCGCGTTGGGCGCGGCTTGCCGTCTGGCGCAGGTTCGCCCATTTGCCGCCCTTCATCTCGAAGGTGCGCAGATCGGCCACCGCCAACTCACCGAGCTTGAAGGCGCGCAGGCCAGCATCCGCGCAGTGCGAGAGCAGCGCCGGCGAGATCTGGTAGAAGACTGCACGGCAGCCGGCGGCACGCGCCGCTTCCACGAAGCGCCAGACCAACTCCTGCACGGCATGATGGTCGCCGATCGGGTCGAACAGCGCGATCCACGAACGGCCCTGCCGGCCATACATGATGAAGGCGTCGCCCTTTTCCGAAAACATGATGGACTTGTCGCCCATGCGCACCAGATTGGCGTCCGCACTATCCTGCTTCGCGACGATCTCGACAGCGCGGCGGACCGATTCTTCGTCCGCTGGCTCCGGCTTGAAGGTCGCCGGCCTCAGCAGGCTGAAGATGGCGATCGCCGAGGAAATGATGGTGATGCCGAGCACAGCGCGCAGACCGCGCGGCGCTTCCGCCGCAAATTCGAACTGCCACCAGAGTTCGTTGCTGTACTCCACGTCACGATAGACGAAGAGCAGGATGACGACCGCGCCGACGATGATGACCGCAATCGCCATCAGCCAGGATGCCGTCATCGCCTGGTTGAGAAGCGAGGCATGACGAGTAAAGAGCCGGCGACTGACGAACAGCCCGAAGACCAGGAAGGCAAGGAAGGCCGCCTCGACAAGGGCGATCGCCTTCAGCAGCGACAGCGTGAGGGCAGCAACGGCCGAGAATACCGCCACCCACCAGGCGCCGTCGAGCCGCTGGCCCAGGCCTCGCGCGGCAACCACCAGCGCAAGACCAAGCAGACTGGAGAGGAAGTGCGCGCCTTCCACCATCGGCAGAGGCAGATAGTTGGAGAGGAATTCGAGGTTCTGGTCGGGCGTCGGCGTCACGCTCGAAAAGATCAGCATGACGCCCAGGAGCAGCGCCAGCGCAGAAAGAAGCTGCGGCATCAGCCGCCCGCCGATGCGCCGCACGCTGGAAGCGGCCGGATGATCCACGAAGCGGCGTAGCTCGGTGGCCGAGACCGCAAGGATGGCGATTAAGAGCGGCAGCACATGATAGATAAGGCGGTAGAGCACCAGCGAGCCAAGTACAGCATCGATATTCACCGCGCTGCCAAGTGAGGCGATGATGACCGTCTCGAAGACGCCGAGCCCTGCCGGAACATGGCTCAGCACGCCAAGCCCGACGGCGATCGCATAAACCGCCAGAAACACCGGCCAGCCGATCGCCGTCTGCGGCAGGAGCACGTAAAGCACTGTGGCGGAGGCTGCGATATCGAAGGCGGTGACCAGGAACTGGCGCGACCAGGTACGAGAATCCGGCAGGCGGATGGCGATCGACCCGATCTCGATCACCCGGCCGTCGCGACCGAGCACCATGAGAGAGCCGAGGATCGCCAGGATCACCGCTGCCATGATGCGAAGCCAAAGGCTGCCGACGCTGATCAGCGGCGCAATTTCATCGGCGATGATAAGCAATGCAATCGCCGCCACGGCAGCAAGACCGAGGCCGAAGGATAGTGTCACGAAGGCAATGATGCGGCCGATATCCTCAGGCGAAAGTCCAAGCCGCGTATAGGCGCGGTAACGGATCGCTCCACCCGAAAGCGCACCGAAACCAGCGGTATTGCCCACCGCATAGGCACTGAAGGCCGTAAGCGCGACATGCGGAAAAGGCAGCCGCTTGCCGATATATTCGATGGCGTTGAGATCGTAGAAGACGAGCGCCAGAAAGCTCAGTGCCGTGAATAACAAGGCGAGCAGGATGGAACTCAGCCGAGTTTCCGCCAGCGCCTCCACAACATCGTCGTAGCGCACTTCGTCCGTCAGTTGCATGATCGCGTAACCGACGAGACAGAAGATGAGAAGCGTGGCGAAAGCCGTTAACGGCGTCCGGTAGCGTCGAAAGAGCGCACGCAGCGAAAAGCCTTCTTCCGTCTCTGAAATCTCTTCCAAATTGCCGTGACCCGACATCTCGTACCTGCTGCAACTGCCATTCTGGCGGGAATCTCTTTCGAAAGACGTAACATACGCGGCATGCAAGCTCTATGAAGCCGTGCCGCGGCTACCCACACCCGCGCTTGCCGCCTCCTTCATCCCCAATTGGGGCAAATTTGCGCAGCACACAGGCCCGAATGCATTGCATTTTCGTAAGCTTCTCGTCGCCCCCGATGCATATCCGAAAAGATCAGGCCGCCGGCTCGTCGCGCGTGCGTGAGTGCGCCGCATAGCGAGCGGCGGCGGCATCCGCATCGAGTTCCCGCTCGCCGGAAACCTGCACTGTTGGCACGGCGAACTGGATGCCGTTTTCCTTGAAGGCATTGCGGATCATCGCCAGTGCGTTGCGGCGGATGACGAACTGCTCGCCGGGCTTGGTCATCATCGACAAGCGGATTTCGATGGCGAACTCGCCGAACTGCTCGACACCCTTCATCTTCAGCGTCTCGATGATGTTGGGACCCCATTCCGGGTTCTCGAGAAGTTGCTGGCCAATCTGCTTGATGATCTTCTTCGTCTTCACGAGATCGGTGTCGTAGGTCACGTTCAGGCTGATCTTGTCGATCGTCCAGTCGCGGTTGAGATTCTTGACTGCCCCAAGTTCGCCGAAAGGCACCGTCGTCAGTGGCCCGCGGTGATGACGAAGCTTCACGGACCGCAGGCTGAAGGCTTCGACGACACCCTTGTGACTGCCGCTTTCGATATATTCGCCCACACGAAAAGCATCGTCCCACAGATAAAACATGCCACTGATGACATCCTTGACGATCGTCTGTGCACCGAAGCCGACCGCGACGCCGACAACACCGGCGCCGGCAATCAGCGGCCCGATCTCGATGCCGAGGCCCGACAGCACCATCAAGGCGCCGATCACGACGATGACAACCGCGATGATGTTTCGAAAAATCGGCAGCAGTGTCTGCAACCGGGCGCGCTTGACCTTCTCCTCGTCGCTGACCGCGCCATTGATCGGCGCATCGACAAGCTTGCCGTCGATATAGGCCTTGACGAGATGCCAGAGCAAGTCTGCTGCAAGCAGGATGACGATGCCACCGATGATGCCCCGCGCCACCCGGTTAATCATCGTCTCGTTCGACATCATCATCGCGGTGGTTTCGACGCCGAGCATTCGCCCGAGCCAGACCGCTGCGAGGGCGATAATGACCGCCCGCACACCGCGGTCGAGCAGTACGGTCGCGATGCGTCGCTGGGCGAGGAAGCCTGCCTCGGCCTGGTGGAACGACTTGACCGCGAGCGTCGACACCGAAAGCACCTTCGGCAACAGCAGGAGATAGATGCAGACCCAGAGGAGCCAGTCAAAACCGAGCACCCAGATGCCCCAGAGCAGCAGGAAGTAAAGAATCAGCAGCCAGGTTGCGGCGTGACTGCGCCGTGTTTCATTGCCCGGCCGCGAGCAGACCGCCTCCGTCGCGATCAGGAAGAGCCCGATGCCAAGCACATAGCCGACCAGATAACGTGAGCCGATCGAATAGCCGAGCGGCTCCATCGACTGCAGGACGGCCCAGCCGAAGATGAAATAGATGACGAAAAGCACGCAACGCCGAAACCAGAATTGCGCAACGGCGTGATCGACCGCAACCGTCGGCCCTTCCCCACGCGGCAAGGTGACAAGATCGACGATGACCCCGCCGAAGGAAATGGCAAAGCGCTGCACGACCACCGCTATGGCAATGGCGATTGCGATATTCTGGCTGACCGGCGGCCAGTTGAAGCTCACCAGCACCAGCCCAGTCGCCAAGCCGAAGACAATGGCGGGGATGACACGCGCGGCAAGCCTTGCGCCCGTCATCTGCGCCGCCCGTTCCCGCCTTTCGCGCACGGCGGTCCTCACGAGCATTTCGACGATGAAGCCGGTGATCAGGATGGCGAGAAATTGCGCGGCCATGCGCAAGGGGCCGGCCGCGCTCAATTCGCCGACGAAGAGCGATGAAGCACGGGCAACTTCGGACGGCAGCGTCATCGCGGCGCCGGAAACCATGGCGATATGCCGGCGGGCCCGCTGGAGGCGGCCCGACAACACCGACATCTCCTCGTCATTGCCATCAGAAACCGCAGGCGCCGCCATCTGCGTGGCCATCCATTGCTTGACCTCCGGCGTCTGCATCAGTTCCATCATCTGCCGCACCTGGGCAGGCGGCGGCGCAACATCAGGAGAGGCTGCCGGGGTCGTCTGTGCGTAAACGGCACTGAAAAGAGAAAGCAGCATCATGATGCTGCAGATGCCGATCGCTGAAATTCGCCGCATGCCCGCCTCCGGTTTCGTACGTCAGGCATTTATGCAAGCGCCGCAGCGGAAAAGCCAGACGAACAAACGGTCTAGCTGATCATGGTCAAAAGAAAGCCGCCGGCCTCGCGGCCGGCGGCTCATCACAGCAGAACAATATGTTTCGCCTATTTGTGCGGCTTCTCGGCATGGCCGCCGAAGCCGGCGCGCATGGCCGAAAGCACCTTGTTGGCGAATTCATCCTGGTCGCGCGAGGAGAAACGGCCATGGAGTGCGGCACTCAGCACCGGCGTCGGCACGCTTTCGTCGATAGCGGCCATGATCGTCCAGCGCCCTTCGCCGGAATCCGAAACACGACCCGCATATTGGGTAAGGACGGGATCCTTGTGCAGCGCATCGGCCGTCAGGTCGAGCAGCCAGGAGGTGATGACGCTGCCGCGGCGCCAGACTTCGGAAATTTCCGGCAGGTTGAAATCGTACTGATAGAATTCCGGGTGGGAGAGCGGCGCCGTCTCGGCATCCGCCTCATGCGTCAGGGCGCCGACATTGGCGTGCTTCAAAATGTTGAGGCCTTCGGCATAGGCGGCCATGAGGCCATATTCGATGCCGTTATGTACCATCTTGACGAAATGGCCGGCACCATGCGGGCCGCAATGCAGGAATCCCTGCTCGGCGGTGCTGAGAGCCGCAGCTTCAGCCGTGCGGTTCGGCGAGGCTTCCGTGGTGCCATCGCCCGGCGCCAACGTCGCGAAGATCGGTGAAAGATGCTGCACGATGCCCTTTTCGCCGCCAATCATCAGGCAGTAGCCGCGCTCGAGGCCGAAGACGCCACCGCTGGTGCCGACGTCGACATAGTGAATGCCCTTGGTGATGAGCTCCGCCCCGCGGCGGATATCGTCGTGATAGTAGGAATTGCCGCCGTCGATCAGGATATCGCCGTCATGCAGCAGCGGAAGAAGCGTTGCAATCACCTTGTCGGTGATGGCCGCCGGCAGCATCAGCCACACCGCACGCGGGCGCGCGAGCTTCGAGACGAATTCTTCGAGCGAGGCGCTGCCCTCGGCACCGAGGCCGACAAGCTCGGTTACGCTTTCGGGCTTGGCGTCATAAACCACGCACTCGTGGCCGCCCCGCATCAAGCGCTGGACCATGTAATTGCCCATACGGCCCAAACCTACCATGCCAAGCTGCATCTGAAATCTCCTGGGATTTAAATCGATATGATTCCGGAAATTAGCACCCGCATCGTGACAGGCAAGCGAAGTCTCTGTCACAAAGGCGAATGCGTCTGTTGCATCTTGCGCAGGGCTCTACCTCTCGCGCCTCCTACCTTGCCGTCTTTGAAGAGCAATTCCAACCCTTCAAAAGCAGATAGCCGCCTCATCGGCGGCTATCTATGTCCATCGAGCGGTCTCTTGGATGCCGTCAGCCGCGGCCAGTCTCTCGCACCAGATGCACGATGCCAGCCGGATTAAGGATCCAGCCACCGCGGAGGCTGGAGGGCAACGGCTCGATGGGATCGCAGCGCGGAACACCGGCCTTCTCCAGATGCTCCGCGGCGCTGTCGAAGTCAGGCGTCATGAATTCCAGCCAGAGCTCGGCCTGGCTCATGGTCGGCACCTTGTCGATCCAGAGCCGGATCGGCCCGAGTTCGAAGGAGACATCCTCCCCTTCGATTTCCTTCAGCTGCACAACGTCGCGGTAAAAGGAAATAGTGGCCTCATACTGATGCGCCGGAACCTTCATCGCAACGTCGACGCCGCCATAGATCAAATCGCTCATGGCACTTCCTCTCAACCTTCCTGCGCTTTGGCCTGCTCGCCGCGCATCTCGCTGAGGAACATGCCGTCGCGCAGGTTGATGCCGTATTCGACAAAGGCCTTCATGCAGCAGAACATCTGCGTCCAGCCCTCCAGGTTCTGGTAGGTTCCGCGCCGCCCCGGCTCATCCTCGCGCCAGCCGTCTTCGGCGATAGTCACCATGGTGCCACCATCATCAAGCGGTTTGAAATTCATCTCCACAAGCGTCTTATAAGGCTTCTTCTCCTCGTCCGTGGCGCCATCCCAGCGCAGCACGATCTTGCTGTCGGGCACGAGCTCGACCACCTCGACCGGCACATCCTTCCACCAGGTAACCGTCGTGCCCTGCACAAGCGGCGCGCTCGCTCCGCCGACCGTTGTGAAATAGCCCGACAGGCTCTTCGGATTGACGACCGCATCGAAGACATCAGCCACCGGGCGGCCGATACGGCCCGAGACGCGAATATTGAGGGACATGTGACTTCCTCCTCTTCCCCGTTGTATCTCGCCCAATTATGTTATAAAAACATAACATGTCAAGCGAATCGGATGACGACCCCATTTTCAAGGCGTTGGCGCACCGCCGCCGCCGCGACATTCTCGACCTTCTGAAGGATGCACCCCGCACAACCGGTGCGCTTTGCGAAGCCTTTCCCGAGATGGACCGCTGCACCGTCATGCAGCATTTGAAGGTGCTCGAAGAAGCTGATCTGGTCATAGCCAGGAAGGAAGGCCGGGAGCGCTGGAACCACCTGAACAGCCTGCCGATCAAGCAGATCCATGACCGTTGGATCAGCGCCTATGCCGGGCATGCGCTCTCCATCCTGGACCGGCTGAAAAGCGAACTCGACACTCCCTCGCTTTAGTGAGCTTTGCTGCCCTGGGGTACTGCCTATCACCGTCGGATATGTTCTTTGGGTGCGCACCTTCCTTGCCGACGGCAGCGATGTACGGCTGGTCACAACGCTCGGCTGAGCCTGCAGAATTTCTGCATCCTGCTGCATAAATTATAGGTTGTCCTGCCGAAGCTGATGGCAAGGATTGGAGGAGCCCGCTCGCCCGCATTGTCGGGTCCAAGGGCTATCACGACCAGATCTTTGAGGATGGTCCTTACCCGCTCCAAGGCCGCTGATCCGGTACGGCAAAACGGGCGCCGAAGCGCCCGTTTCCTTAAGCGGTCTTGTCCCAGACCGGCGCCAATCCATCCGGATTGACAATTCGGCCATTGGCCCGTGCCAGCGCCTGGATCTCCGCCATCTCATCCGCCGTCAGCGCGAAATCGAAGATCGCCGCATTTTCGTTCGCCCGCTCTTCCGAGACAGTCTTGGACAGCGCAATGACATCCTGCTGCACGATCCAGCGCAGCACGATCTGGGCGACCGACTTGCCGTGACTGGCCGCAATCTCCTGCAGCACCGGATCTTTCAGCACCTTGCCGTCGGCCATGGCATAGTAGGCGGTGACAGACATATCGAGCTGGCTCGCAGCGCGGAGCACCGGCGTCTGGTCGAGATAAGGATGATATTCGACCTGATTCGTGACGATGGGCAGGCTGCTGAGCTTGACGGCCTCTCGCATCAGGCCGGTGTTGAAGTTCGACACGCCGATGTGGCGCACCTTGCCTGCCTTTGCGACTTCGTTCAGCGCATCGATCTGCTCGGCAAGCGGCACGACTTCGTTCGGCCAATGGAGAAGCAGCAGATCGACATAGTCGGTCCTGAGCTTCTTCAGGCTCTCGTCCACCGAGGCAATGAAGGCAGCGTGCTTGTAGTTCTCGACCCAGACCTTGGTGGTCAGGAAGAGATCACCGCGTGCGACGCCGGAACGGCGGATACCGTCTCCAACCTCGGCCTCATTGCCATAGATTTGCGCTGTGTCGATGTGGCGATAACCAGTGGCAAGCACATGCGAGACCATGCGTTCTGCATCAGGACCTGGCACGCGGAACGTGCCGAAGCCGAGGGTGGGGATGGAGGCGCCATTGGCGCTGACGATTTTCATGCTGTTTCCTTTCAATACGCAGAGATCAGGCGGCGCTGCCGGCAACAGCCGCAGCAGGCGTGGAGCGGCGGTCGAGTGCGCCGCTCCTGATGGTGAGACCAAGGGCGACAGCAACAAGCGCTGCCGCAACGAAAGGCGTTGCACCCAGCCCGAAGCGGGACTCGACGACCAGACCGCCGATCCAGGCGCCCAAGGCGATGCCGAGATTGAAGGCGGCGATGTTGAGCGCCGAGGCGACATCGACTGCATTCGGCCGGAGCTCACGTGCGAGCTGCACGACATAGAGCTGCAGGCCCGGCACATTGGCGAAGGACAGGAAGCCGAGGATCGCGAGCGTCGGGATCGTCAGCCAGGGTGAAATCGCGGTGAAGCCGAAGAGCACCAGCACCAGCGTCTGGGCGATGAACAGAACAGTCAGCGCCTTGACGGGATCACGGTTGGAAATGCGCCCGCCGACGACATTGCCGATGGCAATCGCCACGCCATAGAGCATCAGGATCAAGGCAACGGCCGAGGAGGCAAAGCCAGTGATCTGCTCGAGGATCGGCGCGAGGAAGGTGAAGGCAACGAACGTGCCGCCATAGCCGAGCGCGGTCATTGCATAGACGAGCAGCAAGCGACCGGTGGCAAGCACGCGGATCTGTTCGCCGATGCTGGCCGGCGGAGCCTTCTTGAGGTTCGATGGCAGCAGCAAGGCGATGCCGGCAAAGGCAACGACACCGAGACCGGCGACGACACCGAAGGTGGTACGCCAGCCGAAGGTCTGGCCGATGAAGGTGCCGAGCGGAACGCCGGTCACGATGGCGACCGTCAAGCCCATGAACATCATGGCGATAGCCGATGCCCGGCGGTTTTCCGGCACCAGATCGGCAGCGATCGTGGAACCGACGGAGAAGAAGACGCCGTGTGCGAAAGCCGAGACGACACGGGCAATCAAGAGCACTTCGTAGCCTGGGCTGAGCGTGGCAATGATGTGGCCGATAACAAAAAGCGCCATCAGCCCGAGCAGGAGCGGCTTACGCTCGATCCGCCCGGTCAACGCTGTCAGGATCGGCGCACCGAAGGTGACGCCCAGCGCGTAAACGCTGACGATGAGGCCGGCGAGCGGCAGGGTGATGTGGAGATCGTTGGCGACCGTCGGCAGCAGGCCGACGATGACGAATTCCGTCGTGCCGATCGCGTAGGCGGCGATCGTCAACGCAAAGAGAGCAAGTGGCATGAGAGTAACCCGATGGTTTGATTCTTGTTCGGGCCGGAATATGGGCGTGGCGCACCTGCTCGATAACAGCCTATAATGGCTCAACAGTTGTGAATTGAATTCAAGATAGGGTGTCATGGACAACCGCATCGGCGAGATGGATGTCTTCGTGCAGGTCGCCGAACTTCAGAGTTTCTCGGCAGCTGGCCGCAAACTCAGGCTTTCGCCCTCCGCCGTCAGCAAGCTCGTAACGCGGCTGGAAGAGCGTCTCGCTACGCGTCTTCTGGTGCGCACCACCCGCGCTTTGCAGCTCACGCCGGAAGGCGAAATCTATCTCGAACGCTCCCGCCGTATTCTCTCAGACATCGAGGAGACGGAACGTGCCGTTGCCGCCGGCGGGGCGGCAGTGCCGCGGGGACGTCTGCGCGTCAGCACTTCCGTCGCCTTCGGCGTTCGCTATATCGTGCCGCTGGTTCCGGATTTCTTGAATCTCTATCCGGAGGTGGATCTCGATCTCGCACTTAACGACGGCATCATCGATATTGTCGGCGAGCGCGCCGATATTGCCATCCGCTCAGGCGCCTTGCGCGACTCTTCCCTGAAGGCGCGCAAGCTGCTCGAAAGCCGCCGCATTATCGTTGCGTCACCAGACTATTTGAAAAGGGAGGGAATCCCGGAGACTCCTGACGATCTCGAACGTCACAATTGCCTGACCTTCAGCTTCCTTGCGGGTGCGGCGGAATGGCCGTTCCGCGATCCCCAAAGCCGCGATCGTTTCGCAAGACCCATTTTCGGCAACTTTGAAACCAACAATGGACCGACAGCACGCAGTCTTTGCCTCGCCGGCCTTGGTCTTGCACGCGTCGGCCAATTCCATGTGCAGCCAGATATCGACGCCGGAACTTTGTTACCTGTGCTTGAAGCCTATAATCCGGAGGATATCGAGCTCATCCACGCCGTCTATCCCGGTCACGAGCACTTGGCGGCGCGCATCCGCGCCTTCATCGATTTCCTGGTCAGCAATATCCGCTAGGCTGGATATCAAGCCTGTCATAGGCCCGTCACGGCGAAAAGATAGCGAGCCTCATGCCAATAGAAATTCATCCGCCAAGACAGAGCTGGAGCGACGACTTCCTGGGCCTGAAACAGGCCCTCCTGCGCGTAGCGCCAGCCGACGTTGTGATCCACCACATCGGTTCCACCGCCGTGCCTGATCTCGCTGCCAAGGATATCATTGACGTTCAGCTCAGCGTCGTCTCCCTCGATCAGATCAACGACACAGCTTTCGAGCGGGAAGGCTTCATCCGCCGCGCAGGCGTGACCGACCATTGCCCGCCGGGCCTCGATCTGGCGGAGGGCGAGTTGCAAAAGCTGCTCTTCAAGAGCACCGGCCGTGCTGCAAATGTGCATATCCGCGGAAGAGGCCGCTTCAATCAACGCTATCCGCTTCTCTGCCGGGATTTTTTGCGCGCCCATCCGACGGCCACCGCGGCCTACGGGCTGATCAAACAACGCCTCGCCGGCTATTTCCCCGATGACGTCAATGCCTATTACGACATCAAGGATCCGGTATTCGATATTATCATGGAGGGCGCCTACGACTGGGCGAAGCTCACCGGCTGGACGGAGCCGCCGGGCGACTAGAGAGCTTATCGGGAGATATCCCGCAACGGGGAAGAACCCGGCCGAAAGAGAGAAGCGCGATCCACACAACCGGTGGAAACTTTCGATCCTGGGCGCCTACGAAAGTAGGTGGGCGCCGTGTATCCAGACCCACGAGCCTGGACAGGGACAGCTCCCTAAGGATCGGGTATGGCCCCGAGGATTCATTGTTCCTGTCGAGAAGCACAGACCGCGTAAGAGAATATAGGGGCATTTGCAGCACCGCACCAGTGGGTCAGCACTGCTCTCCCAAATTAATTAAGCTCGGCGGGCGTGCGGCCGTTCAGCTTGTCGGCAATGCCCTGAATACGGCTAGTGACCTCCGAAAGCGCAACTGCAATGCCTTCTTCCGTGCGAGCGGTGGCGGCAAGGACCGTGTCCCGGTTGCTATGGAGCGTCTCCAGCTCCGATTCCAGCCCGGCAACACGTCGCGTCAGCTCCGAGATCTCGTCCATGACCATGATCCCGGCCATGACGGTGATCCGGAGATCGCCGATCTCGCCGAACTGCCCCTTGAGATGGCCGACATAACGGTCGAAACGCACCGCGAGGTCAGTCAGGTGATCTTCCTGGCCTTCTTCGCAGGCCATGCGATAGGCCTTGCCGTCGATCGTTACCGTTACCTGCGCCATGTCATCAAGTCCTCTTAGCGGTCAAGAACCGCGCGGATCGTTTCCATCGCCGTCACCAGACGCCGCGAAACCTCGCGATTGACCTCTTCCAGCCGGTTCGCGCGGAATTCGGCCTGATCGAGCTCCTGGGCAAGGCGCGAGCGGTCGGCATGCACGCGGCGGACCTCGCCTTCGATCTCGCCCTGCTCACGCTGGCGCTCGATGCGCATGTCGACGGCATTCTCTAGGCCCGAGATTGCCTGTTTCAGCTCCGTAAGCGCAGCTTCGATGATGTTGCCATTAGGCGTCATGTCTTTTCCGGTTCCCCGCACAAGACCCGCGAATCGGCCTCTGCCGCCGACCCTGTATTTTCAAGAGGATATGCAGCTAGCCCGGAGCACGTCAATAAAGCCTCCCCGCTGCACCCCGCCCTATTCTGTGGATGAGCGATTTACACAAGCCTGTCACACAAGATTCGTCTTTTGTAAAACTTGACGGTCAAATGTCAAAAATCGTCGCACCCGGCCTCCAAACGGCTTCCATTTTGTTGACTTGGCCGTTCCAACTGGTATGTCTCGACCGCTCTCATTGATGGTCTTGGCAGGCTCGAGGCCATCCTCAAACCCGGAACTAGCGGAAAAGCCATGACCTCACGCGAACAAAACGACCGGATGGCGAATGCGATCCGTTTCCTCTCCATGGATGCTGTCGAAAAGGCGAATTCCGGCCACCCGGGCATGCCGATGGGCATGGCGGATGTGGCAACGGTCCTCTTTACCAAATATCTCCGCTTCGATCCCCAGAAGCCGCACTGGCCGAACCGCGACCGCTTTGTTCTCTCTGCCGGTCATGGCTCGATGCTGCTCTACTCGCTTCTCTATTTGACCGGCTATCCGGACATGTCGGTCGAGGACCTGAAGCAGTTCCGTCAGCTCGGCTCCAAGACCGCCGGCCATCCGGAATACGGCCATGCCACCGGCATCGAAACGACCACCGGCCCGCTTGGCCAGGGTATTGCCAATGCCGTCGGCATGGCGATTGCCGAGCGCAAGCTGCGCGAGGAATTCGGCTCCGATCTGCAGGACCACTACACCTACGTCATCAATGGCGACGGCTGCCTGATGGAAGGCATCAGCCATGAGGCGATCGCGCTTGCCGGCCACCTGAAGCTCAACAAGCTGGTCCTCTTCTGGGACAACAACTCGATCACCATCGACGGCGCCGTATCGCTGTCGGACTCGACCGACCAGGTCGCCCGTTTCAAGGCCGTTCACTGGAACACGATCGAGATCGACGGCCACGACCAGGCCGCCATCGCAGACGCGATCGAAGCCGCCCACAAGTCCGACCGCCCGACCTTCATCGCCTGCAAGACCGTCATCGGCTTCGGCGCTCCGAACAAGCAGGGTACCCACAAGGTGCACGGCAACCCACTCGGCGCCGACGAAATCGCCGCCACCCGCAAGGCGCTGAACTGGGAATACGAGCCTTTCGTCATCCCTTCCGACATCCTCGACGCATGGCGCGCTGCCGGCACCCGCTCCGACAATATCGTCAAGGCCTGGGAAGAGACCCTTTCCAAGTCACCGGCCAAGGCCGAGTTCAGCCGCCGTTTCGCTGGCGATCTGCCTGATGGTTTCGACAAGGTCATAGACGACTACAAGAAGAAGCTCGCAGAGACCAAGCCGACGATCGCCTCCCGCAAGGCATCTGAAGACGCGCTTGAAGTCATCAACGGCTTCGTGCCGGAAACGCTTGGCGGCTCCGCCGACCTGACTCCGTCGAACAATACCAAGACCAGCCAGATGCATTCGATCACGCCGACGGATTTTGCCGGACGCTACATGCACTGGGGCATCCGCGAGCACGGCATGGCCTCTGCCATGAACGGTATCGCGCTGCACGGCGGTCTTATCCCCTATGGCGGCGGCTTCATGATCTTCTCGGATTATTGCCGCCCGCCGATCCGCCTTGCCTCTCTCATGGGCATTCGTGTCATCCACGTGCTCACGCATGACTCGATCGGCGTCGGCGAAGACGGTCCGACCCATCAGCCGGTCGAGCAGATCGCTGGTTTGCGCGCCGTTCCGAACCTGCGGGTCTTCCGCCCGGCAGACGCCGTCGAAACGGCCGAATGCTGGCAGATCGCCATGAAGAGCAAGGACCATCCGTCTGCGCTGGCACTCACCCGCCAGAACCTGACGACCGTCCGCACCGAGTATAATGAGAAGAACCTCTGCGAACTCGGCGCTTACACGCTATCAGGCAATGCCGACGCCAAGGTCACGATCTTCGCGTCCGGCTCGGAAGTGGAACTGGCCGTGGCTGCCCGCGCAACGCTGGAAGGCAAGGGTATCAGCACCCGCGTCGTTTCCGTTCCCTGCACCGAACTCTTCTTCGATCAGCCGGATGCCTACCGCAAGGAAATCCTCGGCAACTCACCGGTCAAGATCGCCGTCGAAGCCGCCGTTCGCGAAGGCTGGGATGCTTTCATTGGTCCGGAAGGCTCGTTTGTCGGCATGAAGGGCTTCGGCGCATCCGGTCCGGCAAAGAAGGTCTTCGAACATTTCGGTATCACGGCTGACGCCGTCGTCGCCGCGGCAGAAGCCAAGCTTTAACGGGCTGATTTCAACGGAAGTGCCTTCGGGCACTTCCTCACCTACTATCTGTAAGCCCCACCTCTAGGGAGTGAATGCACATGACAGTCAAGGTTGCCATCAACGGTTTCGGACGTATCGGCCGCAACGTTCTTCGCGCCATCGTTGAATCCGGCCGCACCGACATCGAAGTCGTCGCCATCAACGACCTCGGCCCGGTAGAGACCAACGCCCACCTGCTCCGTTACGACTCCATCCATGGCCGTTTCCCAGCGACCGTGAAGGTCGAAGGCGACACGATCACCGTCGGCAACGGCAAGCCGATCAAGGTCACCGCCATCAAGGATCCGGCTACCCTTCCCCATGGGGAATTGGGTGTCGACATCGCGATGGAATGCACCGGCATCTTCACCGCCCGCGACAAGGCAGCCGCTCACCTGACGGCAGGCGCCAAGCGCGTCATCGTTTCGGCTCCTGCCGACGGCGCTGACCTGACGGTCGTCTTCGGCGTCAATCATGACCAGCTCACCAAGGAGCATCTGGTCATCTCCAACGCCTCCTGCACCACGAACTGCTTGGTACCGGTCGTCAAGATTCTCGACGACGCCGTTGGCATCGACCATGGCTTCATGACGACCATCCACTCCTACACCGGCGACCAGCCGACGCTCGACACGATGCACAAGGACCTGTATCGCGCCCGCGCCGCTGCCCTCTCGATGATCCCGACCTCGACGGGCGCCGCAAAGGCCGTTGGCCTTGTGCTGCCGCACCTCAAGGGCAAGCTCGACGGCACCTCGATCCGCGTTCCGACCCCGAACGTCTCGGTCATCGACTTCAAGTTCGTTGCCAAGAAGGCCACCTCTGTCGGCGAAATCAACGAAGCGATCAAGGCCGCTGCAAACGGCAAGCTGAAGGGCATCCTCGGCTACACCGACGAGCCGCTCGTCTCCCGCGACTTCAACCACGACAGCCACTCGTCGATCTTCGCAACCGATCAGACAAAGGTCATGGAAGGCAATTTCGTGCGCGTCCTGTCCTGGTACGACAACGAGTGGGGCTTCTCCAGCCGTATGTCCGACACGGCCGTAGCCTTCGCCAAGCTCATCTAAGCTTCCGGCAGAGAGATCAGGAAACGGCTCGGGAAACCGGGCCGTTTTCGTTTCTGCGATAAACAGAAGATCGGAGCGGCTGGGATCGAAGTACCCGACCCTGCATGCAACAACGGAAGGATAGAAAAGCATGGCGCATCTCACTATTCGCAAGGCGACGGCTGATGACGCACAGGAACTCAGCGGACTTCTCAATGAGATCATCGAAGCCGGCGGCACGACTGCCCTGGAGGCTCCCCTTTCCCCCGACCAGTTGGCCGACTGGTTCATTACCGGCGAATTCGCCCTCACATGTCATGTAGCGCAAGCAGGATCCGGGCTCGTCGGCTTTCAGTTCCTTAGCCTCTATGAAAACCGGCCGGAGGGATGGGCCGACATCGGGACCTTCGCTCGCCGAAGTCCGAAGATACCGGGCGTCGGCACCGCGCTTTTTTCAGCAACAGTTTCTGTGGCGAAAGAACGCAATATCGACTTCATCAACGCAACCATTCGCGCCGATAACGGCGGCGGGCTAGCCTATTACGAAAAGATGGGATTCCGCACTTATAACGTAATGGAAAAAGTGCCTCTCGACGACGGTACCCCCGTGGACAGAATTCAGAAACAATATCTGGTGAAGAAGGAACGAAGCGGCCTCTGACAGCCTCATCAACAAAAAGTGCAGTGCCCCGCCTATCTGCCCTGCTCTCGCCTGATTTGCCTATACATTCTTTTTACAGACTTTCTCCCGTAACATTCTCCACTGGCCCTCATTTCAAGGGCCGTCCAGCAGCATGATGCAGCAATGCAGCCGAGGTTAAGCCGCAAGGCCTACCCTTCTGCCGCATTTTGCCGTTTACTAACGGATCGTGCTGGACGCGGAGGGTTGAAGAATAGGCCGGGGCGGCTTCGGGATGGCGTGATGAAGCGAAAGGGGTAGGCATGGAAGCGTTTTACATCGTGGTGCTGGTCGCAACGGCGCTCGTGCTTCTTGCAGCCTTTTCGAGCCTGCTGGCCTTCCGCTTCGGCGCCCCCTTGCTTCTGCTCTTCCTGATGATCGGCCTTGCTGCAGGCGTTGACGGTGTCGGCATCGAATTCAGCAACAACTATCTCGCTTATGTTCTGGGCTCGATCGCACTCGCCATCATCCTTTTCGATTCCGGTTTCGGCACGCCGATGCAGGCCTTCCGCATCGCCGCAATCCCGTCACTGACGCTCGCATCGGTCGGCGTGCTTCTGACCGCAGCGCTCTTCGCCTTTGCGGCCCGCTGGCTGCTGCATTTCAGCTGGCTCGAAGGTATGTTGCTCGGCTCCATCGTCGCATCCACCGATGCCGCAGCCGTCTTCTTCCTGCTGCGCATCGGCGGCATCAACATCCGCGACAAGGTGCGTTCCACGCTGGAAGTCGAATCCGGCACCAACGACCCTATGGCGATTTTCCTGACCATCGCCCTGGTCGAGGTTCTCGCGAGCGGCGAACGTTACGCCGGCATCAATATCGGCATGCTCGCCATGTTCATCCAGCAGATGGGCCTCGGCGTTATCCTCGGCCTGCTTGGTGGCATGATGATCGTGCTGATCGCCGGCCGACTGGAAACCGATCGCGGCCTGACGCCGATCTTCGTGCTGGCGCTCGCCCTGCTCGTCTTTTCCTTCACCGGCGCGGTGGGTGGCAGCGGCTTCCTTGCGGTCTATGTCGCCGGCATCTACGCCGGAAACCGCAAGATGCAGGCGATCGGCACCATCAGGCGCTTCCAGGACGGCATGACCTGGCTTGCCCAGATCATCATGTTCCTTGTCCTCGGCCTACTCGCAACACCTTCGCAATTTCCTGTTATCATCGTCCCGGCGATCCTGCTCGCGCTCTTCCTGATCTTCGTCGCCCGGCCGCTCGCCGTCTGGCTGTCGCTGCTGCCTTTCGATTATACACAGCAGGAAATCGGCTTCGTCGCCTGGGTCGGCCTGCGCGGCGCCGTCTCCATCCTGCTCGCCATCATGCCAATCCTCGGCGGGCTGGAGCACAGCCAAATCTATTTCAACACCGCCTTCATCATCGTGCTGGTCTCGCTGCTCGTACAGGGCTGGACGATCAAACCCGTCGCCAAGCGCCTCGGCCTCATCATCCCTCCACGCATCGGCGCGGTCGACAAGGTGGAGGTAGACCTGCCGGGTGCCGCCAATCACGAACTGCTTTCCTATCGCGTCGTCAAGGACAGTCCGGTTCTGCGCGGCGAGCGCATTCCGCGCTGGGCAGCACCCTCGCTGGTGATCCGCGACGGCAAGTCGATGCGTTATCAGTATGCCGGCCGCCTCAGGGAAAACGATCTCGTCTATCTCTTCATCGCGCCCAGCTATTCACGCCTGCTCGACCGCCTCTTCGCCAGCCGCGCTCCCGTTGATGACGATGATGCGGAATTCTTCGGCGCCTTCGCACTGTCCCCGGCCCGCCCCGCAGCCGATCTCGATGCCGCCTATGGCCCGGGCCTTCTCAATGAATCCGAAAAGGGGCTGACAATCGCCGAACTGATGAAACAGCGCCTCGGCGGCAAGGCGGACTACGCCGATCGTGTCCGTCTCGGCTCGCTCATCCTCATCGTCCGCGACCTCGACGATCAGGATCACATCACCTCTGTCGGCATGTCGCTGGAGGCTGTCGAGCCGGCCACCACGCTGCCGATCTTCATCAATCTGCGCGATATTATCCAGCGCATTCGCGACCGCATGAAAGGCCGCCAGAAACGTGAGGCAGCCACGGCGGAAGGTGCTGCAGGACGTGACGAAAACCCGCGCTGAAACGGCGGCCGACTGCCTTGCGTCTCCTCCGATCCTTGCTATGGTCGGCGCAACTTTCGCCAACCACGAATGGATCCTCCCATGGCAGCTTTCAAGACCCTCGACGACCTCAACGACATCGCCGGCAAGCGCGTTCTCGTCCGCGTCGACCTCAACGTCCCGGTCAAGGACGGCAAGGTCACGGACACGACCCGCATCGAGCGCGTTGCGCCGACGATCCTTGAGCTGTCAAAAAAGGGCGCGAAGGTCATCCTGCTTGCTCATTTCGGCCGCCCTAAGGATGGACCCTCGGCAGAATTCTCTCTTTCGCTGGTTGCCCCCTCCGTCGAACAGGTGCTTGACCATGCCGTGCTGACAGCTTCCGACTGCATCGGCGAGGCTGCCGCTTCCGCCGTCGCGAAGATGAACAACGGCGATATCCTGCTGTTGGAAAACACCCGCTTCCATAAAGGCGAGGAAAAGAACGATCCTGATTTCACCAAGGCACTTGCCGCAAACGGCGATATCTATGTGAACGATGCCTTCTCGGCTGCTCACCGCGCCCACTCCTCCACCGAAGGCCTTGCTCATCATTTACCGGCTTATGCGGGGCGCACCATGCAGGCCGAACTTGAGGCACTGGAAAAGGGCCTCGGCAACCCGGTTCGCCCGGTCGTGGCGATCGTCGGCGGCGCCAAGGTCTCCTCCAAGATCGACCTCCTGATGAACCTCGTGAAGAAGGTCGATGCGCTCGTCATCGGCGGCGGCATGGCCAACACCTTCATCGCCGCCCGCGGCACCAATGTCGGCAAGTCGCTCTGCGAACATGATCTCGCCGATACCGCCAGGCAGATCATGATCGAAGCCGCCACCGCCGGCTGCGCGATCGTCCTGCCGGAAGACGGTGTCATCGCCCGCGAATTCAAGGCAGGTGCGGCCAACGAGACCGTCTCCATCGACGCCATTCCGGCCGATGCCATGGTCCTTGATGTCGGCCCGAAGTCGATTGATGCCGTCAAGGCCTGGATCGAGCGCGCGACCACGCTCGTCTGGAACGGCCCGCTCGGCGCTTTTGAAATCGAGCCCTTCGATGCAGCGACCGTCGCCGCTGCGAAATATGCCGCCGAACGCACCAGGGCCGGCAAGCTCACGTCAGTCGCAGGCGGTGGTGACACGGTCTCCGCGCTGAACCATGCCGGCGTTGCCGAAGAGTTTACCTATGTTTCGACCGCGGGCGGCGCCTTTCTTGAATGGATGGAAGGCAAGGAACTGCCGGGCGTGGCCGTTCTCTCCCGCTAACCGCCGCTAATCGATAAGCCGATTCGACAGATATTCCAGCAGGATAGACCGTGGAGGCGAACGCTTCTGCGGTCTTTTGCTCAAGAAAAGAAAAAATTCCCGAACTTTCAAACGATTGAAATCATTTCAATCGTTTCAACGACTTAGCGCTCCCTTTTTTCTCCCTATAAACTTCTGTTATCCGGGTTCTATATTATCAATTCTACCGGGTTTCATTGTGGAGAGAACAAGATGAGCGAACGACTGGAAGACATTGCAGTGAAGATGGTTGCCGGTGGTCGGGGCCTGCTTGCAGCCGATGAATCGACCGCCACCATCAAGAAGCGTTTCGACGCGATCAATCTTGAATCGACCGAAACCAGCCGGCGCGACTATCGCGAGATGCTCTTCCGCTCCGACGAAGCGATGAAGAAATATATCTCCGGCGTCATTCTCTATGAGGAAACCCTTTTCCAGAAGGCTGCCGACGGCACGCCCTTCGTCGACATCATCAAAGCCGCCGACGGCATTCCAGGCATCAAGGTCGATACTGGCGCCAAGCCGATGGCGAAATATCCGGGTGAAACGGTCACCGAAGGCCTCGATGGCCTCGCAGAACGTCTGGCTAAATATTATGACGCCGGTGCCCGCTTCGCCAAGTGGCGCGGCGTCATCGCCATCTCCCAGACCCTGCCGACCCGCGGTTCCGTCCGCGCCAACGCTCAGGCGCTCGCCCGCTATGCAGCCCTCTGCCAGGAGGCCGGGATCGTGCCGATCGTCGAGCCGGAATGCCTGATGGACGGCAAGCCGGGTGACCACAATATCGACCGCTGCGCCGAAGTGACCGAATCCACGCTGCGCATCGTGTTCGAGGAACTGGCCGATGCCCGCGTCAGCCTCGAAGGCATGATCCTGAAGCCGAACATGGTCATCGACGGCAAGAACGCCCGCAAGGCCTCGGTCGCCGAAGTCGCAGAACGTACCGTTCAGGTGCTGAAGCGCACGGTCCCATCGGCCGTTCCGGGCATCGCTTTCCTCTCCGGCGGCCAGACCACGGAAGAAGCGACCGCCCATCTCTCGGCGATCAATTCCGGCTATGAACTGCCTTGGTTCGTCACTTTCTCCTACGGCCGGGCCCTGCAGGACAGCGCGCTCAAGGCCTGGAACGGCAAGCCGGAAAATGTCGCTGCCGGCCAGCGCGAACTCACGCACCGCGCCGAAATGAACAGCCTCGCCGCCAAGGGCAATTGGAAGGCCGAGCTCGAAAAGGCCGCATGAGCTTTTGAAGCTTGAGAGAATGATGCAGGCGGCGAACACCTTCGCCGCCTGTTTTATTTGTGCCTGCATATCGCGATGGCGATTTGTCATCGCGACAAGATAATCCTTCGCCGCAACCGCTGGCCTCGCTAATCATGGCGCCCAACCATCGGAGCCGCCATGAACAGCCTGTCCTACACCACTGTCGACGTTTTCACTTCCACCCGCTTCGAGGGCAACCCGCTCGCGGTCATGGCCGATGCAAGGGGGCTGAGCGACGCGGCAATGCAGAAGATCGCTGCCGAATTCGGCTATTCCGAAGTCACCTTCGTGCTGCCGCCGGAGAGCCCCAAAAACACGGCAAGGGTGCGCATCTTCACGCCGACGATGGAGATACCCTTCGCCGGTCATCCCAATGTCGGCACCGCCTATGTACTGGGCCAGCAGAGCGAAATCTTCGGCCGCCCCATCGGCGATACGCTGCGGTTCGAGGAGAAGGCCGGTCTGGTAGAAGTCGCCCTGAAGCGCCGCGAAGGCCGGGTCACCACAGCGACGATCCGCGCTCCACGACCGCTTGAAATAGAAGACACGATACCCGATGCGGTCATCGCTGGCTGCGTCTCTATCGATCCGGCGTCAATCCGCAAGAACACGCATGTCCCGGTCTTCGTTTCGGTCGGCCTGAAATTTGCCGTTGCCGAACTCGAGAGCCTTGAGGCTCTGGCTGCGGCTAGCCCTAATATCAACGGCTTCCAGACTGCGGCCAAGTCTGTAACCGGCAGCCATGATTTCTCCCTGTTCCTTTATGTTCGCTCGGCGGTGATACCTTGGAAGATCCGCGCCCGCATGTTCGCGCCGCTGGACAACGTCATCGAAGACCCGGCGACCGGCAGCGCATCGGCAGCCCTTTCCGCCTATCTCGTCTCGTTGCTGCCGGAAGCTGACATCAGCCAGCACGTAACGATCGAACAGGGCGTCGAAATGGGCCGGCGCAGCATCATCGAACTTGATGTCGTCAAGAGAGCCGGAACCGTCACCGACGTGACGATCTCCGGAAGCTGTGTGCCGGTCATGAAAGGCGAGATCATCCTGCGGGACTGAACCTGCCTATTGCACCAGGAAGTCGCGCGCTAGCAGTGCCACCGCCCAGATGGCAAAGGCAATCAGTGCGATCTTCCAGAAATCCATCCGGCGGCGCAGCCCCGGATAGCCGAGCGGCTTGATGATCTGGATTGCCATGGCAAGGATGAGCAGCAAAGCTATCAGCTTTGTCATGGCTTTATTTTTTCCATCTATCAGAATGTCACAGGACGGACATTTTTTCACGCGAACAGAGAATATCTACACGCCGTAAAGGCATTCCGGGGCACAATCAACATTCTTATGGACTGGGCGGATACAGGTCTCGCCTTATGTCCTTTTCAAAGCGAACACGCCGAGTCTGGGGATATGACAAGAAATCTGCTGTCCGTCGCTGCGCTGCTCTTTGGCACGCTCTTCCTCTTCATGGGCAATGGATTGCAGGGCATTCTGCTTCCCGTACGCGGAAATCTCGAAGGCTATGCAACGACCACGCTCGGCCTGCTCGGAACGTCATGGGCAGCGGGCTTTGTCATCGGCTGCCTTGTCGCCCCGAAGATGGTGCGCCGTGTCGGCCATGTCCGCGCCTTCTCCGGCTTTATCGCCATTATCGCCATCATAGCGCTGGTGAGTGGCATAGTCATCGATCCGGTCTGGTGGGTTATTCTGCGCGCCGTCACCGGCTTCTCAACCGCCGGCACCTCGATGATCATCGAAAGCTGGCTGAACGAGCGGGCGAGCAATGAAAGCCGCGGCGCGATCTTCTCGCTCTATATCGGCATCACCCTGCTCGGCGTCGTGGGTGGTCAGTTGATGATCCCGCTGGAAGACGTGCGCACGCCGGTACTCTTCATGATCTGCGGCATTTTCTACTGCATCGCCATGCTGCCGACGACGCTTTCGACCGCCGCTTCGCCACAGCCGCTGAAGGCAGTGAAACTCGACCTGCCGGCGCTCTATCGCAATTCGCCCGTCTCCTGCCTTGGCATCCTGCTCGTCGGCATCGCCAACGGCGCCTATGGTACGCTCGGCGCCGTCTTCGGCGCGGGTGCCGGCCTCTCCGATACCTCGATTGCGGTGATGATGAGTGCCACCATCTTTGCCGGCGCCATAATGCAGCTTCCGGCCGGGCGCCTCTCCGACCGCATCGACCGCCGTTACGTGCTGGCCGCCATGTCGGCCATCGCAGCCCTTGCCGGCCTGCTGATCTTCCTGCTGCACCCTTCCTCCCCCGCTTTTCTGATCGGCCTAGTCATTCTCTACGGCGCAGTCGCCAACACGCTCTATCCAATCGCGGTTGCCCACGCGAACGACTTTGCCTCATCGGAGGATTTCGTGAAGGTCTCGGGCGGCTTGCTGCTGCTTTACGGCATCGGCACCGTCATCGGCCCGACGATCGGCGGCCCGGTCATGTCCATCATCAGCCCGCATGCGCTCTTCCTGGTAACGGCGCTCGCCCACCTTCTGATCACCGCCTACGCCATCATCAGAAGCCGCATTCGCGCAGCCATTCCGGCGAGCGACCGCGACGCCTATACAACGATCCCGACAGCAACATCTCCCACGCTCACGCCACAAAGCATGTCGCTTGCCGATCGCGGCTCCAACAAGCCTCCCGAAAGCGGCGATCCTGCTGTAAAGTTCGGCTGACGAACTGAAGCGTGTCGCGCAAAACTGTGCAGCGGTTTTGCGATAGCGACATGCTTGAAACAGAAAGCGTGGAAGCGAATCCTGGAGATTGCAACACGGTTTAAAGGAGGAGCGACGATGAGCTTCATGGACGACGACAGACCGCAGAAGAAGATCGCACACGAGATCGGCTCCGATCTCTCCATGCTCTCGGTGGACGAGTTGAAGGCGCGCGTGGAACTCTTGAAAACCGAGATCGCGCGGCTTGAAGCCGAGGCCGCCAAGAAGGCGTCCGGCCGGATTGCCGCCGAAGGCCTTTTCCGATCATAAGACTGTGGACATGCAACTATTGCTTCGAAATTACTTTCGGTAAGTCTTAAATTGGGACGATATTAATAAAAAATTAAGCTTTATAAGATATTACTCATACCGTTCAGATCTTTCTGGACCTCAGACAGTTTTCCAAGCGGTGAATTGGTCTGATTTTTCTCCCTGTTTTACCTTGAGAGCCGCTTTTGCGGCTCTTCTTTTTGCGCTGCCCTACTCCTTTCCACGAAACTGTGGAGATTAACCTTTTCTTAAGAAACGGCTTGCGCATTTAGGTTAAAGCTACCATCTTGAAATCATAAAGACCGGCCTGGGAAACTTTTCCACGGAAACCGGCGTTACCTGATAGTAGATGCGTGCAACAGGGATTCTTGAGATGTCGGAACTTGGATTGAATACGATCAGTTTTGCGGGTCGCGCTGCCGCATCCTCGCAGTTCAAGACGCTGTATGCCGAGGGAATGTCGCTCGTCGAAGAAACAGCATCCTACCTCGACGGCCAGGGCCGCGCAGCTGCCAAGGTGCTGCCGCGCATGGCCTCGGTCCTTTACGCTGCTGAATCGATGCGCCTGACCACGCGCCTCATGCAGATGGCATCCTGGCTGCTCCTGCAGCGCGCTGTCAACAATGGCGAAATGTCCCGCGATCAGGTTCTGACGGAAAAGAACAAGGTTCGCCTCGACGGCTTCAACGTTGACCGCAACGCACCGGGTTGGGGTGACCTGCCGGAATCTTTCCGCGACCTCGTTGAACGTTCGCTTCGCCTGCAGAACCGCATCGCTCTGCTCGACCGCGAAATCTATCGCCCGTCGGAAGCTGCGATCGTTCCCGACAACCAGAACAGCGTCCAGGCCCAGCTTTCCCTGCTGCAGACGGCCTTCGGCAACAACTGATCTGGCATCATAGAATTTTATGAAAACCGGTTGCGGCAACGCGGCCGGTTTTTTGTTTGCTCACCGGTATAGGCCCACAAAACAGAAAGCCCGGCACAAGACCGGGCTTTTGAATGTTCCGCGTAACCGGAAACGAATTAGAGGCCGAGGCCGCCGAAACGCTTGTTGAACTTCGAAACACGACCGCCGCGGTCCATCAGCTGCTGATTACCGCCGGTCCAGGCCGGATGCGACTTGGAGTCGATTTCGAGGTTCATGACAGCACCTTCCGAACCCCAGGTCGAGCGGGTTTCGTACTCGGTGCCATCGGTCATGACTACCTTGATGACGTGGTAGTCGGGATGGATGCCTTCCTTCATGACAATCTTCCTGCGATGCCGAGGTTCAATTTGCCGCAGACAGTTGCGGGGAAAGAACCGATTGAATAAATGAAGCCGCAGTCGTGAAGGCTACGGCTTCCCATTAGGATGCGGTGCCTATACATGAAGGGCGCCAGGATAACAAGGGCCAACGAAGCCGCAATACGCGGTCTTGACGGCGATCGGAGACGATTTGGCAGAGCAGGCAGAACTTGGGGAGAAGAAGTCGCGTTCGCTAAGACCGCTCGGCAGGCTGACACCCTATGTGGCACGTTATCGCGGCTTGGTCGCGGGCGCTCTGATCTCGCTGGCGCTCGCCGCCGTCACATCGCTTGCCATACCGCTTGCCGTGCGCCGCATGATCGACCACGGCTTTACCCAGGCCGATGGTACCTTCATCAACAGCTATTTTGCCATGCTGATGATGATGGCCATCGCACTCGCCGTCGCCAGCGCTCTTCGCTATTATTTCGTCATTACCATCGGCGAACGCATCGTTGCGGATCTCCGCCGCGATGTCTTTGCGCATGTCACACGGCTCTCACCTTCGTTCTTCGACGTCAACCAGTCGGGCGAGATCGTCTCGCGGCTGACGGCTGATACGACGCAGATCAAATCCGCCGTCGGCGCCACGGCTTCCGTGGCGCTCCGCAACCTGATCCTCTGCATCGGTGCGCTCGGCATGATGATCATCACCTCGCCGAAGCTCTCGAGCCTCGTCATCATCGCGATCCCGGTCATCGTCTTTCCGCTGGTCGCCGGCGGGCGATCGGTGCGCAAGCGCTCCCGCGCGGCGCAGGATACGCTGGCCGAAGCCTCTGCCTTCGCCAATGAGACGATCGCCGCAACCCGCACTGTACAGGCCTTCAACGCCGAGGTCGCGGCCGCCGATCGTTATGGCTCGGTAGTCGAATCCGCCTATCAGGCGGCACGTTCCGCCGTATCCTCCCGCGCCCTGCTGACAGGCATTGCCATCACCCTGATCTTCGGCAGCGTGGTCGCCGTTCTCTGGTTTGGAGCCCATAGCGTGCTCGCCGGCACGCTTTCGGCCGGCACGCTCGGCCAGTTCCTGCTCTATGCGGTTATCGCAGCCGGCTCGCTCGGCGCATTGTCGGAGGTCTGGGGGGAGCTTTCGCAGGCTGCGGGCGCGGCCGACCGGCTGACAGAACTTCTTGACGAGGTTTCGCCGATTGCCGCTCCCGCGAACCCACAGCCTCTCCCCTCGCCCGCCCAGGGGCGCGTGGAATTCGATGGCGTGCATTTCGCCTATCCGTCCCGCCCCGGCAGATCGGCGCTGCATGGCCTTGATCTCACAGTGCAGCCGGGGGAAACGGTCGCGATCGTCGGCGCATCCGGCGCCGGTAAAAGCACCGTCTTCTCTCTCCTGTTGCGCTTCTACGATCCGCAACAGGGTGGGGTAAAGATCGATGGCATCGACGCCCGCCAGGCAGATCCGGACGCATTGCGCCAGCGCATCGCCATCGTGCCGCAGGATGTCACCATCTTCGCAGCTTCGATCCACGATAATATCGCGTTCGGCTTTCAAGGCGCCACGCGCGACGAGGTGCGCGCTGCCGCAATGGCGGCCCAGGCCGATGAATTCATTAACAGGCTGGAAAAGGGTTACGACACTGAGGTCGGTGAACGCGGCATTACCCTGTCCGGCGGCCAGCGCCAGCGCATCGCTATTGCCCGCGCAATCCTGAAGAACGCACCCATCCTGCTTCTGGACGAGGCGACATCGGCCCTCGATGCCGAGAGCGAAACGCTGGTCCAGAGGGCCCTGGACGGGCTCATGCAGGGCCGCACTACGCTTGTCATCGCCCACCGCCTAGCCACAGTGTTGAAGGCTGACCGCATTCTCGTCATGGACCAGGGCCGCGTCGTCGAGGAAGGCACGCACCAGAGCCTGATCCGCCACGGCGGCATCTATGCGAAGCTCGCCCGGCTGCAATTCGATGCGGCCAACGAGGACGTATTGGCGGCCGCCAAATAAGCTGCCCCCATTGCATAGCGACTAAAGTCTGATCGGCACACTCCCCGCCAGCGGTTGCCTTTGCCGCAACCTGCCCTAACCTCCCTATGCCCAGGAGTGGGGTCTTTGCTGTTGAAATCTATGGGAGGGGATTCGAATGGCGCTTTCCAATATTGTCAGTCGCGCGAGCCTGGTGCTGGGCCTTGGTCTGCTGGCCGCTGCCGCAGGCACTGTCGCATCGGCCCAGAGCTTTCCGGATCGCTCGATCACCATGATCGTGCCCTTCGCCGCCGGTGGTTCGACTGATGTCGTCGCCCGCATCGTCGCGCAGAAAATGTCCGAAGACCTCGGCCAGCAGGTCATCGTGCAGAACGTTGCGGGTGCCGGCGGCAATCTCGGCGCTGACAACGTCGCGCGCGCCGAACCGGACGGCTATACGATCCTGATGGGCACCGTTGCGACCCACGCTCTCAATCCACTGATCCTGAAATCGACGCCCTATGATGCCGAGAAGGATTTCGCGCCGATCTCGTTGCTCGTGGTCGTTCCGAACGTGCTGGTCGTCAATCCGGAACTGCCCGCAAAGAATGTGCAGGAACTGATCGCGCTTCTGAAGGCCGATCCGGACAAATACAGCTATGCCTCATCCGGCAACGGCACGCCGCTGCATCTTTCCGGCGAACTCTTCAAGAGCATGGCCGGCGTAGACATGCAGCATATTCCCTATAAGGGAGCGGGACCGGCGCTGAATGACGTCATCGGCAATCAGGTGCCGATCATGTTCGACAACCTGCCCTCGTCGTCGAGCCACATCAAGGCCGGTACGCTGAGGGCCCTGGCCGTGACGACCGCCGAGCGCGCACCGTCTTTCCCCGATGTTCCGACCATCGCCGAATCCGGCATTCCCGGATATGAGACTTACACGTGGAATGCGCTGTTTGCGCCGGCCAAGACACCGGCCGATATTGTCAGCCGGCTCAACGCCTCGGCAAACAAGGCACTAATCGATCCGGCCGTTGCCGGGCGCATGAAGGAGTTCAGCGCAACGATCGTCGGCTCCACGCCGGAAGAACTCGGCGCCCATGTGAAGGCCGAGCTTGCGAAATGGAAACCGGTCGTCGACGGCGCCCATATCCAGATGGAGTGATTGCAACAAGAGCAGATAGCGTGCCGTTCTCCTCTCCTTCTCTTGCGCTCAATCCAACCGGCGGCAATTGGACGCCATGCAATTGAATTCTAATTAAGGTAGTGGAAAAGCTCGCAATTCTGGGCTAGCTTTCGAAAGGCTGATGCACGATTTCAGCTTACCAGGAGGGATCCATGTACAGATTTGAAGTTTACAAGGATAAGGCCGGTGAATTCCGCTTCCGCTTCAAGGCTTCGAACGGCGAGACCATGTTCTCGTCCGAAGGTTACAAGGCGAAAGCATCCGCAGTGAACGCCATCGAATCCATCAAGAAGAATTCGCCTGGCGCGGATGTGGTGGACCAGACAAAGGCGGAAGCTTGACCGGGAGCGGAGGCGGCATCAGTCGCCTCCAGCACTTCCCGCTCAGCGTATTTTTCGCGCACATTTCTCCTTGATCGATTTTTTTCGACCGCAATGTCGAAATGGGGACGACTGAGACCTCATTGTTTCGGAACGGCATGAGGCCGCGCCGCGGGAACATTGCAGCATGGGCAAATTCGGCCTTACATGCTGCTTGCCCGGTCAAACACCATCAGAGGATCAGGAGTTTCCGATGCAATATGCGCTTATCATCCGTGAATCCGCAGAAGATTTTGTCCGTCGCGGCGACCCCGCCTACCGCGACGGCTGGACGGCCTATACCAAAACATTGGTACAGGCCGGGATCTTGACCGCCGGTGCCGGCCTGACCCCGCCTGAGACAGGCACGATCGTGCGCCGCAAGGGCGAGGACCATGATGTGCAGGATGGTCCCTATCCGGAAGGCAAGGAACAACTCGGCGGCTTCTATGTGATCGAGGTGCCGGATCTCGATGCCGCGCTCGAATGGGCCACACGCGTTCCCGTTTCCGAACAAGGCTCGGTTGAAATACGGCCCCGGTTGCAGGTCGCGTGAGGCCGTTGTGATATCAGATTCGGATCGCGCCGCCGAAAAGGTGGCGCGCCACTCCTACGGCAAGCTCATCGCCTTTCTTGCCGCCCGCTCCCGCAACGTTCCGGCAGCGGAGGATGCCCTGTCCGATGCCCTGGCGGCCGCGTTGCGGGTCTGGCCGGAGCGTGGCGTTCCCGACAATCCCGAGGGCTGGCTGCTCACCGCAGCCCGTCGCAACCTCATGCAGGCTGCGCGCCATCGAACCGTGCGCGACAATGCCAGCGAGACCATTGCGCTGGCCTTCGAAGAAGCCGAGGAGCGTATGAATGATGCGCAAAACGCAGTCTTCCCCGATGAACGGCTGAAGCTTCTTTTTGCCTGTACGCACCCGGCAATCGACGGGTCCATCCACACACCCCTCATGCTTCAGACAGTGCTCGGTATTGACGCAAAGACGATCGCCCAAGCCTTTGTCGTCTCTCCGGATGCCATGAGCCAGCGTCTGGTGCGGGCCAAAATCAAGATTCGCGATGCCGGCATTCCCTTCGCCATTCCTGATCGGCATATCCTCCCGGAGCGACTGGCGGGTGTGCTTTCGGCAATCTATGCCGCCTATGGCTTGGGTTGGGACGGGCTCGATGGCGAGCAGGACAGTCGCATTGGCCTGACCGGCGAGGCGATCTGGCTTGGCCGTGCACTCATGACAATTCTGCCGGAAGAGCCGGAGGTCATGGGGTTACTCGCGCTGATGCTTTATTGCGAGTCAAGAAGACACGCGCGGCGTGATGCCGACGGCGTCTATAGACCGCTCGAGGAGCAGGATACCCGCCTCTGGAACGAGATCACGATGGCGGAAGCCGATACGCTGCTTCGCAAGGCCGGCGCTTTAGACCGCTTCGGTCCGTTTCAGTGCCAGGCGGCCATTCAATCCGTCCACGCCACACGCCGACGGACGGCGGCAACGGACTGGGAAGCTCTCGTCGCGCTCTATCGGGCGCTGATTGCCATGAAACCGACACTCGGCGCGAAGGTCAGCCACGCCGCCGTCATCGGCAGGGTCGAAGGCGCGGCCCCGGCCCTGGTTTTACTGGACAGGCTGGAGCAACGTGCCATTGCCAGCTACCAGCCCTATTGGGCGGTGCGCGCGCATCTGCTCTCCGAACTCGGTGAAAATGATGCCGCGATGGAAGCCTACAGGATCGCGATCGGCCTGAGCGACAGTCCCGCCGTCCGCACCTTCCTCACCGGCAGACTTCAGACCGTTATTTCTCGGTAAGCTTGAGCTCGATGCGGCGGTTCGTGGCACGCGCATCCGGCGTATCGCCGGGCGCAATAGGCTGGAACTCGCCGAAACCTGCGGCCACAAGCCGGTCGGCTGGCACGCCCTGCGCGATCAGGAACTTCACGACAGAGGTTGCGCGAGCCGACGAAAGCTCCCAGTTGTCGCGGTACCGGCCTGAGCCTGACAGCGCGACATTGTCCGTATGTCCGTCGACGCGCAGCACCCAGTTGATCTCAGGTGGAATTTCCTTGGCGAGGTCGAGCAAGGCGGCGGCAAGCTTTGCCATTTCCGTTTGGCCATCCGGATTGAGGTCGGCTCCGCCAGACGGAAACAGCACTTCCGACTGGAAGACGAAACGGTCACCGACGACGCGGATGTTTTCTCGGTCGGACAGAATTTCGCGCAGACGCCCGAAGAAGTCAGACCGGTAGCGGTTGAGTTCCTGCACGCGCGCGGCCAGCGCCACGTTCAGGCGACGGCCGAGATCGGCGATCTTTGTCTGCGAAGTTTGATCCTTCTGCTCGGAGGCTTGCAGCGCGGCCTCGACAGCAGCGATCTGGCTGCGCAGCGCGGCGATCTGCTGGTTGAGAAGATCGACCTGGCTGAGAGCGCGGTCGCTTACCTGCTTCTGCTCATCGAGAGCCTGCGTCAGCGTACCGATCTGCTGCTTTGCCACATCCTGGCCGCCGGTTCCGGCACTGAGCAGCGCCTGCAGCCGCGAGCGATCCCCCTCGGCTGATGCAAGTGAAGCCTGCAAATTGGCGACGGAATCCTGAAGGTCTTGATTGCTGCCTTTTTCAAGAGCCAGCAACTGCGTCAGCTCGTTGATCTGGCCGTTCAGGCGCGTCAGCACCTCGTCGCGGCCGCTGATTTCGCGGCTGAGAATGAATTGGCCGACGACGAAGACCGTGAGGATGAACATGATGGCGATGAGCAGCGTCGACAGCGCGTCGACGAAGCCCGGCCAGTAATCCACCGCACGTTGGTGGCGGCGGTTGCGGGCAAGAGGCATGGCTTACTTGCCCTCGCTTTTTTCGACCTGGCTGGACCGCTCACGCGCTCTCTCGCTGCCGCGGTCCTGCACGCCGATGCGCTCAGCCAGTCGGTCGAGCGTGCGGCGCATCGCCTTCGCCTCGTCCTGCTGCACCTCGATCCAGTCGCGCAGCATCTGCTGCTCGTTACGCATGTTCTTGACGAGGCCCTGAATGCCTTCGGCGAGGCTCGCCATGGCCGCGACCGACCGTTGGCTGGACGGGCCGTCCCCTTCGGCAACCTTGCGCAGATATTCCGACAGCGCCTTCATATCTTCCGACGAGCCGCCGGAAACTCCGTCGAATGCAGACACCGGAATGTCCGAGCCGACATCGGTAACCGAGGAGAGCCAGTTTTCCAGCTCCATGTAGAAACGGTTCTGCGCGCGGCCGGCCTGCAGATCGAGGAAGCCGAGGATCAGCGAACCCGAGAGGCCGAGAAGTGATGACGAGAAGGCCTGGCCCATGCCTGAAAGGGGCGTGGCAAGCCCTTCCTTGAGCGTCGAAAGCACATCACCCGTGCCGTTCGAGCCGGCATCGAGCGACTGGATGACCGAGCTGATCGATCCGATCGTGCCGATGAGACCCCAGAAGGTGCCGAGCAGGCCGAGGAAGACGAGCAGGCCTATGAGATAACGCGAAACGTCCCGCGATTCGTCGAGACGATTGGCGATCGAGTCCAGAATCGAGCGCAACGCCGTGGTCGACAATGCAACCGCGGACTTGCGATTGCCGATCAGCGCCCGCATCGGTGCAAGGAGCCGCGGATTGCGGTTCACCTTGTCGGCGCTGCCTGCTGCGCGAAAGGAATTGAACCAGCGCACTTCCGGGCGAAGCGACAGCACATGATTGAAAACGAGAATAATTCCAACAGCAAGAACGCCGACGATGAGACCGTTGAGGCCCGGATTATGCATGAAGGCGGTCTGTGTCTGCCGGAACAGGATCGCCGCTATGAAGCCCACGATGATAAGGAACAACACCATCGTCCAGAAGAACGACATGGGACTGGAGAGTTTGTAGGCGTAGCCACCGGCCGTCTTCTCAGTGGAGCCGAACTCGGCCGCATTCACATTTTCCATAGATTCCTGGGCCTCCGGACTCATCGCAGCCGGAGACTAGATCAACATTGCGCCGAATTGAAGTATGCGATGCCGAAAAGCGGGACTTTACAACAGGCTGTTTCCGACGCGCGTCAACGGGTCGGAACGGGCCGCTTGACGACTTCCGTCAGGGCCTTGTGGATGTGCTCATTGCCGGCGATGATCGCGCCGGTCTCGAGGATTGACGTGCCGCCATCCCAGTCGGTCGCAAAACCGCCCGCTTCGCGGATAAGCAGAATGCCGGCCGCCATGTCCCAGGGCAACAGCGCCGTTTCCCAGAACCCGTCAAAACGGCCGGCCGCCACATAGGCAAGATCGAGCGAGGCCGCACCCATGCGACGGATGCCGGCGACCTCGCCCATCACGTGGCGAAGCTCGATCAGGAATTTCCCGTGGTTGCTGCTGCCGAGATGCGGTCCACCGCAAGCGATGACGCTGTCGGAGAGCACCCGGCGCGAGGCGACCCGCAGCCGGCGATCGTTCAGGAATGCGCCACCGCCGCGCTCGGCGGTATAGAGCTCGTCCGTTGCCGGATTGAAGACCACGCCTGCGACGATCTCATTGTTGCGCTCGAGCGCGATGGAAACTGCAAAAGCGGGAATGCCGTGCAGGAAATTCGTCGTGCCGTCGAGCGGATCGACGATCCAGCGATGCGCGCCATCCGTGCCCTTGATCTCTTCGCTCTCCTCGCCGAGGAAACCATAGGTGGGACGAGCCTTGAGAAGCTCTTCCTTGACGATCTTCTCGGCCTTGCGATCCGCATTCGAGACGAAGTCGCCCGGTCCCTTCACGGACACCTGCAGGTTCTGCACTTCACCGAAATCACGCCCCAGCGACTTGCCTGCCTTGATGGCAGCCTGAACCATGACATTGAGAAGAGCTGAACGGGCCATGTGAACATTTTCCTTGGATAATACGGGACGCGCTGTCAGGGGCGGGGTATGTCCCTGAACGCCGGAAGCGACAGCGCTGCATAGATTGGCGGCCTCAAGACCACAAAATCACGGAAATTTCAAGGGGATTGCCGCATGGCAGGATTGCAGCATGCATAGTAGCCCAAAATAATTCTGGACAGATCAGTCTGGAAACCCTATTTAGCCCTTATGGCAAGACACAAGGAATTCGATCGCGACACCGCACTCAAGGCGGCCATTACCCTGTTTACCGAACACGGTTACGAGGGCACGTCGACGGATGCTTTGCTGTCGGCCATGAAGATCAGCCGCCAAAGCATGTATGACACGTTCGGCGACAAGCGCAGCCTCTATCTGGCAGCGCTCGACCGCTACAATCTCGACAGCGTCTCTCAACTCGTGGCCGATCTGCGCCGCGATACGACACCGTTGAAAGCCTTGGAAGAGACGCTCATTGCCTTCGCGTCCCGCCCCGAGACCGAAGCCGGTCGCGGCTGCCTCGGCGTCAGCGCCGTCTGCGAGTTCGGACGCACCGACAGTGCAGTCTCGGCACTGACCGACAAGGCATCACGCCTGCTTGCCGCCGCCATGCGGTCGATCCTGGAAGAAGGCAAGAAGCGGGGCGAAGTCGCCGATGATGTCGATACGACCGACGCCGTTCAATTTCTCGGCTCGACCTTGTCAGGCATGAAAGTCAGTGCCCGTAACGGCGCCTCCCCCGAAACGCTCCTCGGCATAGCGCGCCTCGCTGTTCGAAGCCTCCGCTAAAGCAACACCACTCCTAACCGCAATTTGGCGTGCTTAATTCTAGACTAAACAGTCCAAAAACAGAAAGGAAACTACAATGTCCCAGCCACTTTCCGGCAAGATCGCCCTCGTCACCGGCGGCTCACGCGGTATTGGCGCCGCAATCGTCCGCCGTCTCAGCAGCGACGGCGCGACCGTCGCCTTCACCTATTCGGCTTCCGGCGACAAGGCGAAGGCCATCGTTGCCGATATCGAAGCAAAGGGCGGCAAGGCGCTGGCCATCCAGGCGGACAGCGGTGATCCGAAAGCCGTTCAAAATGCGGTCGAACAGACCGTCTCGACATTCGGCGGCGTCGATATTCTCGTCAACAATGCGGGGATCCTGATGCTGAACCCGGTCGATGATTTTCCCCTCGAGGATTTCGACCGCATGTTCGCGGTTAATGTGCGCGCCGTCTTTGCCGGTACGCAGGCGGCCGCACGCCACATGAAAGCAGGCGCGCGCATCATCACCATCGGCAGCATCGTCGCCGAGCGAAGCGGTTTTCCGACCTCCTCGGTCTATTCCATGACCAAGGGCGCCGTCGCTGCCATGACGCGCGGCCTTGCCCGAGATCTCGGTCCGCGCGGCATCACCGTCAACAATATCCAGCCCGGCCCGACTGCGACCGATATGAATCCGAACGAGAAGAGCAACGAGATGCTGCAACAATTGATGGCGCTTGGCCGCCTTGGTGAAGACAAGGAAATCGCAAGTTTCGCCGCCTACCTGGCCAGCCCCGAAGCCTCTTTCATCACCGGCGCCAGCCTGACGATCGATGGCGGCTATCTCGCCTAACAGAAAGCAAATGGCGGCGCATCTGCGCCGCCATACAAGGGCTTCACGTTGGAAGCTCAGGACTTCTGCTGAGTGATCAACACTTCGCGGGCGATCTGGTCAAGCGGCAGAATACGGTCGACGCCGCCCTTGGCAATCGCTTCCTTCGGCATGCCAAAAACGACCGAGGTCGCTTCGTCCTGTGCGACGGTATAGGCGCCGGTCTGATGCATTTCCAGCATGCCGCGCGCACCATCATCTCCCATTCCTGTCATAATGATGCCCATCCCGTTCGAGCCGGCCGAACGGGCAGCGGAGCGGAAGAGCACATCGACGGACGGGCGGTGGCGGGAAACCAGTGGTCCGGATTTTACCGACACGTAATAGCGCGCACCCTGCCGCTCCAGCAGCATATGCTTGTCGCCGGGCGCGATCAGCACATGACCGCGCAGCACCGGATCGCCGTCGGCTGCTTCCTTGACTTCGACTTCGCAGAGACCGTTTAGGCGCTTGGCGAAAGCCGCTGTGAATTTTTCCGGCATGTGTTGGACGATCACCATGCCCGGCGCATTGGCCGGCAGCGCCTCCAGAAATTCGCGCAGGGCTTCCGTCCCGCCCGTCGAGGCGCCCACGCAAACGACCATTTCCGTCGTCTTTGCCATGGCCCGGCCGGTTGGCGGCGGCAGCATCGCATCGGCCGTCAGCTTCTTGGCCGGCCCTTCCGCCGAAGCCGAACGGACGCTGCCCGCAGCGCGGCGCACATTGGCAAGCCGCGCATGTGAAGCGCTCTTGACCACTTCACGGATACGCATCGCATCGTCGGCGAGACTGTCGGCTGCACCGATCTTCGATTTCAGGATGACATCGACAGCGCCGGCCTCCAGCGCCTGAAGCAACGTCTCCGAACCTGCTTCCGTCAGCGAGGAACACATGACGACGGGGATGGGCCGCTGTGACATGAGCTTGCGCAGAAACGTGATTCCATCCATGCGCGGCATCTCGACATCGAGCGTGATGACGTCGGGAATCTCTTCCTGGATCTTGCGCGCCGCCATGAACGGATCGGAGGCGACGCCCATGACCTCGATCTCCGGGTCTTCTTCCAGAACCCGTGTCAGCGTCTGCCGGACACTGGCAGAATCGTCGATGATGAGGACGCGGACTTTTTTGGCCATAGGATCCTCTCAGATGCGCTGGAACACCGTATTCGAAACCTGCTTCAAGGGAAGATCGAAGCCGGTGATCGATTCCGAGTGGCCGATAAACATGTAACCACCCTTCGCGAGGCAATCGCAGAGACGGGTGAGAACACCCGCCTGCGTCTGCTTGTCGAAGTAGATCAGCACGTTGCGGCAAAAGATCAGATGCATCATGTCACCAACAGGATATTTTTCGTCCATCAGGTTCATGCGGGCGAAGCCGACGCGGCTGCGCAGTTTCGGTGAGATGCGAACATCGCGTCGGCCCTGCTGCTTGGCCACCATGACATACTTCTTCTGCAGGTCGCGCGGCACCGGAGCGACCAGATCTTCCGCATAAATACCCCTGCGCGCGGTCTGCAGCACATCGGTGGAGAGATCGGTCGCCAACACGCTGTAGGAGAGATCGCTACGGCTCTCGACGAACTCCGCCAGCACCATCGCCATGGTGTAGGGCTCTGCGCCGGTCGAACATGCCGAACTCCATGTGCGAACGGTTCGCACGCCGCTGTCGGCAAGCGCCGGCAGGGCAACCGTCTGCATATATTCGAAATGCTTGGCTTCCCGGAAGAAGTCGGTCTTGTTGGTCGTCACGACGTCGATCAGATAGACGGTCTCCTGATCGAGCCCGCCGTCGTTGAACAGGAAATCGCAATAATCGTCGAAGCTCGAGTGACGCGTGGCGCGCAGACGGCGGCGCAGGCGGCCCTCCAGCATCGTCAGTTTCGTCGGCGGCATCTTGATGCCGCTATAGTCATAGATGAACCGTGCCAGCTTGTCGAAGTTACGCTTGCTGATCCTGTCACCCGGCAATTGGGTTTCTACCGCTGCCATACTCATAAAACGCGACGCTCCGGATAGGTATTAAGGCCTCAAGCGGCCGATTGCAGGACAGAGGCGTCTTCGCGCGACAGAAGCCGGGCAAGATCGACGATAACGACGAATCCGTTCTCACGGCGCACGACGCCAGCGATGTAGTCCGACCGCCAGCGCACGCCAATATCGGGCGCGGCTTCGATCTGGTCGCGGCGAAACGGCGTCACTTCGAAAACGCGGTCGGCGACGAGGCCGAGCGTCAGAAGACGGCTTTCCATCGGAACGTCGAGAACGAGCACGCGCGTATGTGACGTCGGCACGGTCTTCGACATGCCGAGCTTCAGGCGCAGATCGATCGTCGGCACACCCTGGCCGCGCACATCGCGCAGGCCGAGCAGATAGTCGGGGCCATTCGGAATCTTGAATGCTTCCGCATAGTCGAGGATTTCGCGCACCACCTCCACCGGAACGGCGAAGATCTCCTCGCCGAGGCTGAAGGTCACGAATTGAGCTTCCAGAGATGTTGTTGCCATGATCAACCGCTTTCCTTGGATTCGAGCGTCCCCATTATCGGGGACGCCTGTTAACAGATTGAAAGGACCCGAATGCTCAGGCGCTTTCTTTGAACTCGGCATCCCCGTCGTCGGGGCCACCCATGGAGAGGTCGAGGGCAAAGCCCTTCGCCCGGGCCTGCTGACCGGCGACCGAATTGGCAGCCCCGGTCTTCTTGGCGAGCGGCTTGCGGCCTCCGGTCGGAAGCGGCGTGCGCACCGTAACCTTGGCGGCTGGAGCGCGGGACAGGCGGTTCCCGGCCATATCCACCTTGAAGAAGGCGATCGAGGCCTGCAGTTCCTCAGCCTGCGTGGCGAGCTCTTCAGAGGTTGCCGACATCTCTTCGGAGGCACCCGCATTCTGCTGCGTCACCTTGTCGAGCTGCTGGATCGCTTCGTTGATCTGCGAGGCACCCACATCCTGCTCGCGGCAGGCCGAGCTGATCTCGGCGACGAGTTCCGCAGTCTTGCGGATATCCGGAACCAGGCGGCCAAGCATTTCACCTGCATCCTGTGCCGCCTTCACCGTATCGCCGGACATGGCAGAGATTTCAGCGGCGGCCGACTGGCTGCGTTCTGCAAGTTTGCGGACTTCCGAGGCGACGACCGCGAAGCCCTTGCCGTGTTCGCCGGCACGGGCAGCTTCGACGGCGGCGTTCAGAGCAAGCAGGTCCGTCTGGCGAGCGATTTCCTGAACGATGCCGATCTTCTCGGCGATCGTACGCATGGCAGCGACAGCACGGTTGACCGCTTCACCGGAATTCTCCGCATCCTTGGCGGACTGGCGAGCAATCTTCTCAGTCTGGGCAGCGTTGTCGGCGTTCTGTTTGATATTGGAAGCCATCTCTTCCATTGAGGAGGAGGCCTGCTCAGCGGAGGCTGCCTGTTCTGTCGCGCCTTGGGAAACCTGCTCGGAGCTCGCCGAGAGTTCCTGGCTGCCGGACGAGACGTTTTCCGCAGCGGCGATCGCATCGGCGACGACACCACGCAGGCGCTCCACCATCTGCTCCAGAGCGATACCGAGCGTATCCTTTTCGGAGAGAGGCTTCGGTGAGACAGTCAGGTCGCCGTTCGAGATCTGGTTGGCGATCTGTGCCGTGTTACGCAGGTTGCCGGTCATCCTCGTCATGGAATTGACCAGGTCGCGGATTTCGTCGTTGCTCTTGTGCTCGATGTCCTGTTCGAGATCGCCGATGCTGACGGCATCCGCAAGTTGAACCGCACGCTTGAGGCCACGGGAGATATTGAGCAGTATCCAGATGGCGGCAGCGGAGGATAAGATGATCAGACCGATCGTCATCATCACGAGCACGTTGCGCGACTGGGCATATTGGTCATTTGTGGCTGAGTCCGTCTCGGCCACATTGCCGGTCACCGTGTCGTTCAGCTTTTCGAGAATGCCGAGAAGCTGCGTCGTGACCTGCTGGCCCTCACCCATGGAAATGGTGCCAGCCTGGGTATTGGACTCATTGGTATTCTGCTTGGCGAGATCGGCAACACGGTCCTGCAGCGCCGTCCACCTGCTGTAGAGATCGCCGAACTGGGTCATGCCGTTGCGGATATCCGGATCGGGCGATGTCGCAAGACGGGCCTGCAGCGTCTTGATCTCATCGCGCTGCTGCGAGATTTCATCGACATAGCCGCCGATTTTGGTCGGATCCGTGTTGATGATCGCGTCCTTTTCGGAACGGATCGAGCGCATGACCGCATCGGAGAGATCACCGGAGTCGCGCAGGTTGGCGACCGGACCGGCAACCATGACGGAGATGTCGTCGTTGAGCGACGAAAGATTGTAGATCGACAGACCTGCCATGGCGCAGGTCAGGAGAACAATGAAACCGAAGACCAAGCCCAGTTTCAGTTTGATGGTGAAGCGCATTTGCGAACCTCTTTTAGAATGGCTGCGGCTGTGCCGCGAAACAGGGCCTCTGATAAAAACGCTTCATGCGTCACCGGGTAAATCCGGCACAGACCGGCTTGAACATCGCCGGATGTCGGAGGGGCCACGTTGGGTCGGCCCCTCCCTTGTCGAAGTCGGAAAGTCCTATGCGCTCTCGCGGAAATCGTCGTCCGCGGTATCCGGCCCGCCCATGGACATGTCCAGGGCGAAACCCTTGGCGCGGGCTTGCTGAGCGGCAACGCCGTTGGCAGGAGCCGCCTTACCCGCCGGCTTGCGGGCTGCTGATGGAGCCGGGCTGCGCGTGGTCACCTTGGCGGCCGGGGTACGGCCCTGGCGGCCACTCGTCGCCATTGCCTTGCCGCCCGCTGTATCAACCTTGAAGAAGGCAATCGATGTCTGCAGTTCCTCGGCCTGGGCGGCGAGCTCTTCGGAGGTCGCAGACATCTGCTCGGAAGCGCCCGCATTCTGCTGGGTGACCTTGTCGAGCTGCTGGATCGCTTCGTTGATCTGCGACGCACCGACATCCTGCTCACGGCATGCAGAGCTGATCTCCGCTACGAGTTCCGCAGTCTTTCTGATGTCAGGCACCAAACGGCCGAGCATGTCCCCGGCTTCCTGGGCAGCCGTGACGGTATCGATCGACATGGCGCTGATTTCCGCTGCCGCCGACTGGCTGCGCTCGGCAAGCTTGCGCACTTCCGAAGCGACGACTGCAAAACCTTTGCCGTGTTCGCCGGCACGCGCTGCTTCGACCGCAGCGTTGAGAGCAAGAAGGTCGGTCTGGCGGGCGATTTCCTGAACGATGCCGATCTTCTGGGCGATCGTACGCATGGCCTCGACAGCGCGGGAAACGGCACTCCCGCTCATCTCCGCATCCTTTGCGGATTGACGGGCGATCTTTTCCGTCTGAGCGGCATTATCGGCGTTCTGTTTGATATTGGCTGCCATCTCTTCCATCGAAGAGGAGGCTTCTTCGGCCGCCGAAGCCTGCTCAGTGGCGCCCTGCGATACCTGTTCGGAGCTCGCCGAAAGTTCCTGGCTTCCGGCCGAAACATTCTCGGCGGCCGCAATTGCGTCTGCGACGACGTCGCGCAACCGTTCCACCATCTGCTCCAGCGCGGTGCCGAGTGTATCCTTGGCCGAGAGCGGCTTCGGAGAAACCGTCAGGTCGCCGGCAGCAATCTGCGTGGCAATGTCGGCAGTGATGCGAAGATTGGTGACCATGCTTTGCATCGCGATGCCGAGCGTATCCTTGGTCGAAAGCGGCTTGACGTCGACCGAGAGGTCGCCTTCTGCGATCTGGTTGGCAACGTCGGCAGTAGAGCGCAGGTTATTCACCATGCCGAGCATGGCAATGCCGAGCGTATCCTTGTCGGAAAGAGGCTTCGGTGTGACGCTGAGGTCACCGTTCGAAATCTCGTTTGCGATGCCAGCAGTATTACGCAGATTGTCCGTCATGACGTTGATCGTGTTCACCAGGTCCTTGATCTCGTCATTGCTCCTGATCTCAACCTTCTGGTTCAGATCGCCGATGGCGACCGCGCTGGCGACGTTCATGATCTTACGCAGGCCGCTGTTGATTCCGAGCGCGATCCACAGCGCGGCAGCGAAAGCGATGACGGAAGCGCCGACAGCCATGCCGATCAGCAGGTTTCTGGTATTGCCATAGAGGATTTCCGTATCGTCGTCGGCTTGGGTCATCGACTTCTGCTGAAGTGCGACGAGCGTCGTAAAGACATCTTCCAGTTCCGTGACGATGGCGCGGACCTCTCCGCCGGAATAAGCCGTGGCCGCTGCCCTGTCGCCACTTTCCTGGATGGAGGCAACTTTGTTGGAACCTTCCGCGAAACGTTTGCCCAGCTCGACCAGCCTGTCCCACGTGGGCTTGCCATCAGCAGTTGCGAGCTGTTGGCCGCCTGTCGCGAATGTGAGCATTTCATCCATGCTCTTCGCCGAGTTCTCGTAGTTCTTCCTGGCCGCTTCGGGATCCATTTCCAAAAGGGCGTTCTTCTGCCATCTGATGGCATTGAGCTCGGCAGCTTTTGCTTCCAGAGCCAATTCCAGTCTTTTTGATGGACCTGAGATCAGGTCGCCGACGGCGTCGTTCAGCGAGCTGAGGCTTATAATTCCAAAGACTGCACTACCTACCAACAACAGTATGACGAAGCCGAACGCGGCGGCGAGCTTGAGCTTGATCGTGATACGCATCGCAATACCCCTATTTGAAAGCGACGTAATAAACGTGGACCGATGGTTCCTGTTGCAGCGTCATGCAGCCAGGCATTCCGGTAGGAAAAGGCAGGTCGCACAAAGGTTTTGCGGCCTTGCGTCCGGCGTTCCTGGTCACCGGAAGCTTGTGCCAGGGGCTGCGTGCGCAACCCCTGGCGGGATAAAGCGCTCAGGCGCTTTCGCGGAAATCGTCATCTGCGGTGTCAGGACCACCCATCGACATATCCAGGGCAAAGCCCTTGGCGCGTGCCTGCTGACCGGCGACCGAATTGGCAGCCGTGGTCTTCTTGGCGACCGGCTTGCGACCTCCGGTCGGAGCCGGGCTGCGCACCGTGACCTTGGCGGCCGGCGTGCGGGACAGGCGGTTGCCGGCCATGTCCACCTTGAAGAAGGCGATCGAGGCCTGCAGTTCCTCAGCCTGGGTTGCCAGTTCTTCGGAGGTCGCCGACATTTCTTCCGAAGCACCCGCATTCTGCTGGGTCACCTTGTCCAGCTGCTGGATCGCTTCGTTGATCTGGGCAGCGCCGATATCCTGCTCGCGGCAGGCAGAACTGATTTCCGAAACCAGTTCGGCAGTCTTGCGGATATCCGGAACCAGGCGGCCGAGCATGTCGCCGGCGTCCTGAGCTGCTTTCACAGTGTCGCCGGACATCGCCGAGATTTCAGCCGCTGCCGACTGGCTGCGTTCTGCCAGCTTGCGAACTTCCGAGGCGACGACCGCGAAGCCCTTGCCGTGTTCACCGGCACGAGCAGCTTCGACGGCGGCATTAAGGGCAAGCAGGTCGGTCTGACGGGCGATTTCCTGAACGATGCCAATCTTCTCGGCGATCGTACGCATCGCAGCAACGGCACGGTTGACAGCGTCGCCAGAGGTCTCTGCATCCTTGGCGGACTGGCGGGCAATCTTCTCGGTCTGGGCGGCATTGTCGGCATTCTGCTTGATGTTGGAGGCCATCTGCTCCATCGAAGCGGAGGCTTCTTCAGCCGAAGCCGCCTGTTCAGTCGCACCCTGCGAGACCTGCTCGGAGCTGGCTGAAAGTTCCTGGCTGCCTGAAGAGACATTCTCGGCAGCCGCGATTGCGTCGGCCACGACACCACGCAGGCGCTCGACCATCTGTTCCAGGGCTATCCCGAGCGTATCCTTGTCGGACAGCGGCTTCGGAGAGACCGTCAGGTCGCCGTTCGAGATGAGGTCGGCCACTTCGGCCGTCGTGCGCAGGTTCGTCACCATGCTGCGCATCGCGATACCGAGAGCGTCCTTGTCCGACAGCGGCTTCGCATCAACGGACAGGTCGCCGGTGGCGATCTTGTCTGCGAGCTCGGCCGTATTCCGCAGATTGGCGGTCATGACGTTGACGGTGTCGATCAGATCCTTGATCTCGTCATTCGTCTTGACGGCGACATTCTGGTCGAGATCGCCGATCGAAACGGCCCTGGCGACCGTTGCAATCTTCTTCAGGCCGTTGTTGATGCCGAGCGTGATCCAGAGAGCCGCACCGAGCGCAATCAGCACGGCGATTCCCGAGGCAGTGCCGAGGATCAGTTTGGTGGAGTTATAGAGATCGTCGTTGGCTTGCTTGGTCGCCTTCATGCCCTTGCGCTGGATTTCGACGAGGGCCGCAATTGCTTCGCCCATGTCGTTCGTCATCTCGCGCAGTTCGCCAAGCGAGAGAGCTTGAGCGCCGGCCTGATCGCCCTTGGCGTCAAGCTGTTGCAGTTCAGCGGACTTTTCGCGGAATTTCGCGCCGAGGCTCTGCAGCTTTTCCCAATAGGGCTTGCCTTCCGGCGAGGCGATTGCGTACCCCTGACCCACGGTCTCAAGCATGGCCTGCAGCTTCTGATCGGCTTCCTTGTAGAAACCGTCGGTCGTCTGCGGATCAGTCGAAAGCAGAGCGTTCTTCTGCGCGCGAATAGCGTCGACTTCGGCCACATTGGCCGTGAGCGCGAGTTCGAGACGGCGCACGGAGCCGTCGATCATTGCACCGCTGGCGTCGTTCAGAGTGCCGAGACTCATGCTGCCGTAAACGGCAATACCGACCAGCAAAAGGGTCATCAGGCCGAAAGCAAGGCCCAGTTTCAGTTTGATCGTGAAGCGCATTTGAATACTTCCTTGAGCTAAATCGACAGATCCGGGGCATTGCGCGACGTCCGGGCATGGACCGTCATTCCGCCATTTACGGCGGCATGCATGCAGAATTATTCGGTTGCTGGAGATCATCGTCGCTTGTTCCGCATGCCCGTCATCACGGACCCTGCCGGAGCTCACGATCGGCCTTTAAAACCGCAGCGCGTCTGACTGCGGAAGATCCCACCTTTCGGAAGGACGCCCTGATGTTCCGCCTGCTCTTGAAGCCTGCAAGCGGACATCTGCCGATCGATACCAACGCATACACACGTTGGGCATTTCCTAAGCCGCGGGCCGGAGGTCCGCGGCGGTTCTCACATCAGCGAAGCGCTCAGGCGCTTTCGCGGAAGTCGTCGTCGCCCGCATCCGGGCCGCCCATCGACATATCCAGGGCAAAGCCCTTGGCACGTGCCTGCTGGGCGGAAACCGTATGGCCGTGATTATTACTATGCGTGGCCGGAGCCGGCTTGCGCGGGGCGGCGGCCGGAGCCTTGACCACCTTGGCAGTCGTCTTCGCAGCGGTCTTCTTTACGCCAGCACGGGTCGCACCTGCCGTATCGACCTTGAAGAAGGCGATCGAAGCCTGCAGTTCCTCGGCCTGTGCAGCAAGCTCTTCCGAGGTCGCCGACATTTCTTCCGAAGCCCCGGCATTCTGCTGGGTCACCTTGTCGAGCTGCTGGATCGCTTCGTTGATCTGCGAGGCACCGATATCCTGTTCGCGGCAGGCAGCGCTGATCTCGGAGACGAGTTCGGCGGTCTTGCGGATATCGGGCACCAGGCGGCCGAGCATTTCACCGGCATCCGCTGCCGCCTTGACGGTATCGCCCGACATCGAGCTGATCTCGGCAGCGGCAGACTGGCTGCGTTCTGCGAGCTTACGGACTTCCGAGGCGACGACCGCAAAACCCTTGCCATGCTCGCCGGCACGCGCTGCTTCGACCGCAGCGTTGAGAGCGAGGAGGTCGGTCTGGCGGGCGATTTCCTGAACGATGCCGATCTTCTGGGCGATCGTGCGCATCGCTTCGACCGCGCGTGTCACAGCCTCGCCGGACGCTTCCGCATCCTTGGCGGACTGGCGGGCGATCTTCTCGGTCTGGGCGGCATTGTCGGCATTCTGCTTGATGTTCGCAGCCATCTCTTCCATCGAAGCGGAGGCCTCTTCAGCGGAAGCCGCCTGTTCGGTCGCACCCTGCGAGACCTGCTCGGAGCTGGCCGACAGTTCCTGGCTGCCCGAAGAGACATTGTCGGCGGCAGACAGGGCGTCGGCGACGACACCACGCAGGCGCTCGATCATGACGTTGACGTTGCCGAGCAGTTCGCCGATTTCGTCATGCGAGGTAATTTCGGCCATCTTCGTCAGGTCGCCTTCGGCAACTTCGCGGACGACAGTGTTGGCACGGCTGAGACCCTTGCTGATGGTATTCGCGATCCAGAAGGCAGTGAAGGCAGCGATCAGCAGTGCCACAGCGGCAACCGCGATCATCATCGTGCGCGTCGTGCCATACTGCTGTTCGGCGCTGTCGTCTGCATCCTTCATGCGCTGTTTTTCGAGCGTCAGAATTTCATCGAGAGCGGAGTCGATATCGTTGGCTGCCTGGCGAGCCGTCGTGACCGAGATATTGTTGGCGGCGTCCATATTGCCGGCCTTCATGAAATCGCGAATCTGGTCGTCGGCCTGGTTGAAGGACTTGGAGAGTTCGGTAACACGATCCCAGCGTGATTTGCCTTCCTCGGTCGCAAGCTTCGTCACAGCGGCGAAGGCGTCGGCAAAATCCTTGCGGGCCTGGTTGCCCTTTTCGATTGCACCGGAAGCGTCATCGGCATTGCGCGCGGTCAGAAGGTTCTTCTGCTGGCGGATGGCTTCGAGTTGGGCGATATTGATCTGCTGCGCGAGGTCCAGGCGCGCGGCAGGACCGGCAAGAAGATTGCCGATCGTATCGTTCAGCGAACCGAGGCTGAAGATGCCGTAGCCGGCGGTACCTATCAGCATGAGAATGATAAAGGTGAACGCAGTCACCAACTTTGTCTTGATCGTCAATCGCATCGTCTTAACCCCTAATGATTGGCCCCCGGCTAGCTGACGGCCCCCGCCGTCTCATGCCTCGATGAGAAAATCGCCTGCAAATTCGGGAGGATGATGAATTCCCCGCCCCGCTTGACCAAGCAATTGATGTAATCCGCGCGCCAGCGCATACCCACGCTTGGCGGCGGTTCGCTGGCGCTTTTCGTCAGCGTCGTCACTTCGTTCACCTTGTCGGTACGCATTCCGACGAGCGTCTGCTCCCCCTGCAGATCGACCTCGATGACGACGATGCGGCTGTCGATCGTCGCTTCCGAGGCTTCCATCCCGAAAGCGAGGCGAAGATCGGCAAGCGGAATAACCTTGCCGCGGAAGTTGATGACGCTGGCGACGAAGGGCTGGCTGCCCGGCACCGCGGTCTCGGGAAGCAGATCCAGGATTTCCTGGACGATGACGGCTTCCAGTGCGAAGGTCTCGCCATTGAGATCGAAGGTCAGAACTTCGACTTCTTCGGCATAATTCCAGTGCTTGTCGAATTTTTCGGCTGTTGCTGCTGTGCTCATCCTGCCACGCGCAATTGCGCCTCCTGTTGCTGACCCGCGGCAACGAGGTGCCCGACGTCAAGAATGAGGGCGACGCTGCCGTCGCCGAGAATGGTGGCGCCAGAGAAGGTCGCCACGTCGTTGTGCAGTTTCGACATAGACTTGATGACCGTCTGGTGGTCGCCGATGATCTGGTCGACCACGAGGCCGACACGTTCGGTGCCTGTCGAAATGACGACCACCTTCTGATGGACGTCCGGCTTGGTGCCGGTGCGGAAGAGATCGCGCAGCCGCAGGAACGGCACCAGACTGTCGCGCAGCGAGATGAAGCTGCGCCCACGCGAGCGGAGGTCTTCTTCCAGCGACAGTTCGAGGCACTCCTCGACCGCCGAGAGCGGGATGACGTAACGCCCGGCGCCGACGCGCACCAGCAGACCGTCGATGATGGCGAGCGTCAGCGGAATGCGCAGCGAGACTTCCGAACCCTGCCCCGGCAGGCTGACGACCTCGATCGCTCCGCGCAGCGCTTCGACCGTCTTCTTGACGACATCCATGCCGACGCCGCGACCGGAGAGATTGGTGATCTGCGCGGCGGTGGAGAAGCCCGGCGCGAAGATGAGCTGCAGCAGTTCCTGATCGGAAAGTGGCTGGCCGGGCGCGATGAGGCCCGAGGATTCCGCCTTGGCGCGAACCCGCTCGCGGTTGATGCCGCGCCCGTCATCCTTGATGGAGATGATGACTTCACCGCCGGACTGGTGGGCAGACAGCGTCACGGTTCCGGCTTCCGTCTTACTGGCAGCAAGACGTTCGGCAGGCGGTTCGAGGCCGTGGTCGATCGAGTTGCGGACGAGGTGGACCAGCGGGTCGGCGAGGCGTTCGATGACGGTCTTGTCGACTTCGGTGGTCTCGCCTTCCGTGACGAGTTCGATGACCTTGCCGGTTTCGCGGGCGAGATCGTGGACGAGGCGGCGGAAGCGCGAGAAGAGCGTTCCGACCGGCACCATGCGCAGCACCATCATCGTGTCACGCAGTTCTCCGGAGAGGCGTTCGATTTCTTCCGAAACCGAGCGCAAGGCGATGTCCGAGCTGGAGCTTGCCAGCTGGCTGAGGCGCGACTGGGCGATGACGAGCTCGCCGACGCGGTCCATCAGCTCATCGAGACGTTCTGCCGGGACACGGACGTTTTCCTGCGCCTTTGCCTGGGCTGCGGCCTGGGCAGGCGCGGGCGTTTCGCGCTTTACCGGAACGGCCTCGACCGGGCGGAACTCCGAAGCAGCGGCTGGAGCCGGTGCAGCGAGTGCTGCGGCGACTGGAGCAGCAGCTACATCCTTTCCTGCCTCGGCCGGCGCGGCCTGCGGACCGGCGATTTCCTGAACGTCGAGCTGCATGTCATCCATGACGAAGATAAAAACGTCGTCGATGGCAGAACGGTCCTGCTCGCTCGTCAGAACAACATCCCATGAAACATAGAGTTCGGTCGGGACCAGATCATCGAGCGGCGGAATGCCTGATGTGTTTGCACGAACTGTGCATTCGCCGAGATCGCGCAGTTCATCGAGAAGGCCGAGCGGATTAGTGCCGTTCGCCATGGAATTCGCCGGTAGGCTGAAACGGATGCGCCAGGTCGTCGTCTTCTTGGCAGGAGCCGCGGCTGCGACAGCGGATGTTGCAGGCGCGGCAGCCTCCTTGGCCTCGGCCTTGCCGCCGACGGCCGCCTGGAGCTGGGCAAGCAGCTTGTGGCCGGTATCGCCGTGATCGGCATCGGGCTGTTCGACGAGCGCCCGCATGTGATCCTGCGCGGCAAGAACGGCGGCAACGAGCTCGGCGGTTGCCGGAACTTCACCCTTACGGACACGGTCGAAGGCCGTTTCGCAATGATGGGTGAAAGCGGCAAGCTGCTCGAAACCGAACATCGAGCCCGAGCCCTTCAATGTATGAAGGCCGCGGAACACCGCGTCGACGAGATCCTTGTTTTCGAGGTCGTGGTTAAGGTCGAGAAGGCCGGCTTCGATCGCCTCGAGGCATTCGGCCGCTTCGGTACGGAATACTGCGACTGGATCGAGCGAGCTCATCTGCCAAGCACCTTCTTCACGATCTTTACGAGATTTTCCGGATCGAACGGCTTGGTAAGCCAGCCGGTGGCACCCGCAGCCTTGGCACGCGCCTTCAGATCCGCATCGGATTCCGTCGTCAGGAAGATGATCGGCACACCGGCCTGGGCGGGCAGCTTCCTTAGTTCCTCGATCATCGTCAGCCCGTCCATGACCGGCATGTTGAGATCGGTGACGATCAGGTCGAAATTGCCGCTCTTGGCGGTTGCCAGGCCCTCGGCGCCATTGACGGCTTCGGTGACCGCGTAGCCTGCATTGGTCAGCGTAACCTTGGTGGTCAGCCGAATGCTGGCGGAATCGTCAACGGTCAGGATGTTTGCGCTCATAACGTCACCTCTTCATGCAACCAGAACTTCTTGTCTTCTTGATCGAAGGCCTCGGTAAATCCGGCGCGCTCAAGGACCTTGAGAAGCGAACCGCTGGCCGGAGCCGAAAGGGTAAAAGTCTTGCCTTTGGCCCTTGCCTGACGGCGGGCGGCTTCGATGAGCTGGAGAGAACTCAGATCCGCTTCCGTGTTTTCGGGAAGACTTAGAGTAATTGTATTATTGTCACGAAATTGATCAATAATCTTCGCGTATACTTCTGAAACATTACGGATGTTCAGAACTTCCGGAAGAGATATAGATTCACAATATTGCACCTGAGTATCCAACGCAGCCTCCAGGGTCGGAGAAATACTTAACGACCATAAAAGGATTCTCATGACAGCCTTAACAGCGCGTAAACGGCGGTTGTAGGAAGTGCAATTAACGCGAGTCCCGACTCCCTGAATTATCATCCAAGATAATTTATACTGAAGCCTTCTCATATTATAAAATACCATATAAAAACAGATAGATAGATAGATGTCCATGGAGGGCTTATCAATTCTTGCCGAATGCCTTCATAGGTTGTTAAGCACAACGTCTACGAGTCTGTGGCGTTTACCTGCCATTTCCATCCTGCGCGTAAAAATAGAGTCAAATTGCCTGTGTTTATAAGTAAAGGTACAAAAGTGACAAACGCGACGGCATCGGCACAGACTGCGCTCTATGCATCAGGTTCGGATATAAGTCAGACTCTGGAATCGGCTCGTTCCCAGGTCGAGGAACGCTTCCTCGAAGGTGGCACCGTCCTGTTATCAGTCATGGATGTCCTCAATCGTCTTTTGACGTCGTTGGACCAGATCACCAGGGCACTGGACAACAATGAGGCGAGTGACACCAGCGCCGATCTCAATGCGACCGTCCAGAACCTGATCGAGCTTCCGGGGGCGGAACAAAACCGCCAGCAGGCACTGACGGCACTTGCCCAGACAGGTTCGGAACTGCACCGGCATGTCGCGGATATGCAGGAAACAATGCGTTATCTGCGCACCTTTGCGGTCACGGTGAAAATAACAGGCGCCGGCCTCGCCGAATTTGCGGGTTTCGCTCAGGAAATTCTCGAACGCATCTATTCAGGGACCGACGAAGTCAATCGCTTTGCCACCCATCTCGACAGTCTGCAGAAGGAGGTCAAGCTCGCCCTGTCCTTCGGCTATAATCTCGCCAAGAACTATGCCGATACCGTTCCCGCTGTCGCCAGGGCGCTCCAGGACGACGCAAAGAAGATTGCCGATCACCGCCAGAATCTCGGAGCGATCGCCCGCGACGTAGGTGCCATCGCCCGTGGTGTGCAGAGCAAGGTTGCATCCACGCTTTCTGCATTGCAGATCGGCGATATCACCCGTCAGCGCATCGAGCATGTACAAAGCACCTTTTCGCTGCTGCAGGATTTCTTCGCGAGCGAAGACGGCGCCAAACTTAATGCCGATGCACGCAAGCGCCTGATGAACGTCATCCATCACCTGACTGCTGCGCAGATGGCGGACATGTGCACGGATTTCCAGCGGGATTCCCGCAATGTCGTGCAGACCATCGCGAGCTTCAGCCAGGATACGCAGGGAATTCTGAGATTGCGCGACCAGATGAGCGGTCGGAGCGACGGCAGCGACGGCAGCGACGGCAATTTCATGCGTGCGCTGGAATCCAGCGTCTCGGCCGCCCACGAGATCGTCAAGCAGGTCGATGCCGCAAGCCGTCAGGCCGACCAGGTCAGCCAGTCGACGCTCGGCACCGCCGCGACGCTTCTGCACTCCATCGAGGCGATCCGCGCGGTCAAGATCGATATCCACTATATGGCGCTGAACACCAACCTGCGCTGCAGCCGCCTCGGCGAAGAAGGCAAGTCGATCAACGTTGTCACGGGCGAATTACGCATCTTTGCCGGCAAGCTCGATGATTCAGCCGATGCCATCGTCAACGGCCTGCCAGCGCTCGAAGCCTCGGCCGGACGCGTTGCTCCTGCAGGCAGTGCCAAGAACGGCGGCCTTGCCGAAAGCCTCACCTCGGCCGTCGGCACGATCCGCTCCGCCGCCAACCTGATGGAAGACGAGCTCAAGGTGCTTGCCGAACATGGCCGCGAGGTCGCGACCAAGATCAACCTGCTGATCGGCAAGCTCGATTTCCAGCACGATCTCGGCGACGTGCTCGCCCGCTGCGCCGACGTGCTGGAAACCGTGGCCGGCGACCAGATCGCCGATATCTCCGACATTGCCGAAGCGATCGCCCCGCTCGACCGCAAGATCTTCAAGCTCTACACCATGGTGCAGGAACGCAATGTCCATCGCGACATCATTCCCCCCACCGAGGAAACCGCGGCAGCCGCGCCTGTTGAGCCGCAAAAAGCCCAGAGCGACGAAGATCTGTTCGAGGACGCGCTTTTCTAAGGCAAGGCCCGCGCGTCAGTTGGTCCGGCGGAACTTGTTTGCCGCCTCGATCGCCGCCTTCTGCTGATCGTCCTCGATACCGAGGTAGAAATCCTCGAGCAGCGGATCGGTCAGGCCTGCCCGCCGCGACAACACGTACCATTTCGCAGCCTCGATCGGGTTGGGCGGCGTGCCCAGCGCATTGATGTAGAGATGTGCGAGCTTATTTTGTGCAACGACATTGCCGCGGTTGGCGGCAAGCTTCAGCCATTCGAAGCCGCGCACATAATCCTTCGGCCCGCCGATGCCGTTAACCAGCCAGATACCCATGTCGAGCTGCGCCGTATCGAACCCCGCGCGCGCAGCGCGCGCCAGCCACTCGCGGGCCAGAAGCTTCTTTTCGTCCGGCAGATCGGAAAGCTTCTGGTAGATCTGCGCGACTGCATATTGCGCATCGGCGACGCCCTGTTCTGCCGACTTCTCATAATAAGGCAAGGCGAGCTTCAGCCCCTTGTCGCCGGGATTGTCGGCAACGAGCGTCTGCGCCCAGTTGAATTCGGCAGACGGATTGCCCCCATCAGCCGCCTTGCGCATGAATTCGTCGGCCTTCGCCTTGTCGCGCGTGACGTTGTTGCCCTCCATGAGAAGCAGGGCATATTTAAACATGGCCGAGGGATCGCCGCCCTCGGCTGCCTTGCCGTACCAGAAGGCTGCGTTCTTCATGTCCCGCTTGACGCCGAGCCCCTGCGACAGGATTTCCGCGATCAAAGTCTGGGCAGCCGGATCGCCGAGCTGTGCCCGCGGCAGCGCCTTGTCCATGGCGGTCAGGTAATAGCCGCGCTGATAGGCGCCGAACGCCTCGTCGATCTGTCCCTTATATTCCTTTTCAGGCGGCAGGTCGGGTAGCTTCGCACCCATGCGATCAAAAACCCCGACGCCATCGGATGGAATGGTGCCGTCGGGCGGTTGCGGCCGGTCGGTGCGGAATGTCTGGCTCGGAGTTGCGGAGGGTTCGGTGATCGCTTCATTCGCCTGCGCCAGCACGAATTCCGGTTGGACCGCCAACAGGGCGGTCATGCAGAGGAGAGCGCATCTCGAAAGTCGGGCGGGGATCGGCATAAGCGCGATATCAATCCTCAAACCGTGGCGCTTTTTCGTCAAGCAACGCATTGATCTGAGCCACGATCGACCGCGCCTGTGCCGGCTCGGCAAACACGCCCATGTGCATCGCGACGAACTCTGCTCCGGTCTCGGCAACGGCAAGCGCGGAAGCAGGATCAGTGCCGCCCATCACGATGCACGGGATTTCGATCATCGAAGCCCACCACTCGGCAAGCGCCAGGTTCTTCGGATGCGCGTCCGGCTTGATGTCGCCGTCGAGCTTGCCAAAGAAGATGTAGTCTGGCCGTTCCTCGCCCACGGCCAGCGCCGTGTGCCGGTCGGCCGCATTGCCGCCGCCGACGATCAGCTTGTCTGCATAACGATCGATTGCATCGGCAATCTCGCTTGCCGGTCCGGTGATGTGCAAGCCATCGGCCTTCGAACGGCCGACCACGCGGCTGTCGCCGGCGATGAGAGCCGCAGCTCCCGCGTCCTGGATGATGGGTACGAGCTTCTCGGCATGTTTCTGGAAGCTGCCGTCATCCAGATCGTATTGCGGCAGAATGACGGACGCGATATCGCCACCGTCAAGCGCATCGGCGACGATTTTTGCCCGCTCATCGGCATCGGCGATGTCGGGTACAACAAGGACAAGGCGGCAGCGATTTTCCGGTTCGGTCATGAAGTCTTTCCATCTGCGGCGGTTTTTCCAGCTCTATGGCGGATCCGCACTCGTTTTGAGTGAGTAATTCCGATAGAGGGGGCTTGCAAGGGGAGGAGCTTCAAAAGCGTGCCGCAAGATCTGTCATTCTACTACGCCGCAATCCCGGCTGTCATCCTGATCGGGCTTGCCAAAGGCGGGATGGGCGACGCTTTGTCGCTGATCGGCCTTCCCTTTCTCGCCCTCGTCGTCGCACCTGTCGAAGCCGCCGCGATCCTGCTGCCCATCCTCGTCTTCATGGACATGATATCGCTGGTGATCTGGCGCCAGCATGGCGACTGGACGACGCTGAAGATCATGCTGCCGGGGGCTATCCTCGGCATCGCCTTCGGTTGGGCTACCTCCGCCCTCGTGCCCGGCTATGTGCTCCGGATTCTCATCGGTGCCGTCACGGTGGCCTTCTGCCTGCGTTACTTCTGGAACAATTTCGGCCCCGGCAAGGGAAAGATCATGCCGCCGCGTCTCCAGCGCCCGGTGCTGGCGAGCCTATGGGGTACGTTTTCCGGCTACGGCAGCTTCGTCGCCCATGCCGGCGGCGCGCCCTTCCAGATTTACGCCCTGCCGCTCAAACTGCCGCCGAGGGAGTTCATCGGCACGAGCGTGCGCTTCTTCGCAATTCTGAATGCCGTAAAACTCGTTCCCTATTTCGCGCTCGGCCAGCTCGACACCCGCAATCTCTTGGCTTCCGCAACGCTCCTGCCCTTCGCCCCTCTGGCAACGATTACCGGCGCGTGGTGTGTACGGCGCATGAAGCCGGAGATATTCTATCCCTTCATGTATGCCATGGCGCTGATCGCGGCTTTTCTGATCCTGCACGAAGGCATACTCGAATAGGTTTCCGTTCCATTGCGATGCACAATTTCCTTGCTGGAAAGGCCTGTTTGACGTAGCTTTTTGTCATGTCGAACGCGGACCCCTTCACTGCGATTGCCGATCCGAACCGGCGGTTTCTGCTGGAAGAATTGCGGCGCGCGCCAAAGACGGTCAATGAGCTCGCCGAGGGCCTGCCGATCAGCCGCCCTGCCGTGTCGCAACACCTGAAGGCACTGCTTGAAAGCAACCTCGTTTCCGTGACCTCGGAAGGCACGAAACGCATCTACACGGTCAATAACCGCGGCTTCGATAAGCTCAATCTCTGGCTGGATCAGTTCTGGGCCTGAAGGCACCTCTCGTGAAAACGCCAGCCCGATGCCGCATGCATGGGACTGGCGCTTGATCTCGGTTAATCACCGGGTCTTGCTTGATTGTCTGGAAAATTGCGGGGTTTCACCTTTTCTTGCGCAAGACTGATGTCCGGCGATCCTGGAAAGATCAATGGACGGATGACTTGAGACGCTCGATCTCGTCCTTAATACGCAGCTTACGGCGCTTGCATTCGGCAAGTTCAGTATCGGAAATAGAGGGAGATGTTCTCAGGACATGCAACTCTTCCTCGAGAGCAACATGCTTTTTCTGGAGCGATTCAAGATGAGCTTGAACAGTCATTTGACCCTTCCTTCCTCTTACCTCTCCCCAGCCATCCATCGCTGGAGATCCAAGGTGTCAACCAGCGGACTGTGACACATTTTTGAAGGCTTGTCGAAGGCCAAAAGATGGAGACTAAGCGGCAAATTCATGATCAACACTAACTTCCCGTTACCTCTATTTGGTGATAGGAGCTTGCGGAAATTATCGGCAGACCGGACAAGGTCCGAAGACGACTATGGGGAATATTAATGGCCGATCAGGAACAGGCGGAAATCAGGCTCATCGTGGCGCGTCTGCGTCAGGAGCACGAGGATTACGACGCCGCGATCAACGCCATGATTGAAACCGGCTGCGATGCCCTGCGCGTCCAGCGCATGAAGAAGAAGAAGCTGGTCATCAAGGACAAGCTCTCCAAGCTGGAAGACCAGATCATCCCTGATATCATCGCCTGAAGGAACGATTTTGACGATAACAGACAGACCGCCAGTCGCCATTATCATGGGTAGCCAGTCCGACTGGGAAACCATGAAGAATGCTGCCGATACGCTGGAGGCGCTGGAAATCGAGTATGACGCGCGTATCATCTCGGCTCATCGCACACCCGACCGACTCGTAACCTTCGCCAAAGGCGCGCGTGCCGAGGGCTTCAAAGTCATTATCGCAGGTGCAGGCGGCGCGGCCCATCTTCCGGGCATGACGGCAGCCATGACGCCGCTGCCGGTCTTCGGTGTGCCGGTCCAGTCCAAGACAATGTCCGGTCAGGACAGCCTGCTTTCCATCGTACAGATGCCGGGCGGCATCCCCGTCGGCACGCTTGCCATCGGCAAGGCCGGCGCGATCAATGCGGCCCTTCTTGCCGCTGCCGTGCTTGCCCTCTCCGACGATGAAATCGCCGACCGCCTCGATGAATGGCGCGAGCGCCAGAGCGCCTCCGTCGCCGAATATCCGATGGACGATCTCTGATGGTGAGAACGATAGGCATTATCGGCGGCGGTCAGCTCGGCCGCATGCTTGCCATGGCCGCGGCCCGGCTGAATTTCCGCACGATCATCCTCGAGCCACAGGCCGACGGCCCCGCCGCTCAACTCGCCAACCGGCAGATTGTCGCCGCCTATGACGATGCGGCAGCCCTCGCCGAACTGGCCGAGCTCTGTGACGTCGTGACCTACGAATTCGAGAACGTGCCGGTTGCAGCTGCCGAAAAGCTGGCAAAGAGCGTGCCTGTCTATCCGCCGGCGAAAGCACTGGAAGCCGCGCAGGACCGTCTCGTCGAAAAACGCTTTATCAATGATTGCGGCATCCCGACCGCACGTTTCCATGCCATCGACAGCCAGGCCGATCTCGAATTGGCACTGAAGGATTTCGGCGGTCAGGGCGTGCTGAAGACCCGTCGTCTCGGTTATGACGGCAAGGGCCAGAAGGTATTTCGTTCCCCGGCCGACAGCTCTGACGGCGCTTACGCAGAGCTCGGCTCGGTGCCGCTCATCCTCGAGAGCTTCGTCGCGTTCGAACGCGAGGTCTCGATCATCGCCGCTCGCGCCACCGATGGCACCGTGCTCTGCTTCGATCCTGCCGAAAACGTCCACCGCAACGGCATCCTTCATACATCGACCATACCGGCGGCAATCTCGGCTGCCACCGCCGACGCGGCGCGCAAGGCTGCCGAACAGATTCTCGCCGCGCTCGATTATGTCGGCGTCATCGGCATCGAGTTCTTCGTGCTGGCCGATGGCAGCCTGATCGTCAACGAGATGGCGCCGCGCGTGCACAATTCCGGCCACTGGACGGAAGCTGCCTGCGTCGTCTCGCAATTCGAGCAGCATATCCGCGCCGTTGCCGGCCTGCCGCTCGGCAATCCCAGGCGGCATTCCGATTGTGTGATGCAGAACCTGATCGGTGATGATATCCTTGCAGTTCCGGACTGGCTGAAGCACGACGACACGCTGGTGCATCTCTACGGCAAGACCGAGTCGCGCCCTGGCCGGAAGATGGGTCATGTGACCACGCTGACGGGTAAAGCATCCGGAGCACTGCCCGGGATATCGCCTGAAAACCACGGAAAATAACCTTCACGTGGTTGACACAAGAAAGAGGCCGGGTTATCTGCTCCCCCACCTAAAGAGCGCGCCCAGCTGGCGCGCTTTTGATTGTTAAAAGACACGGGCGAATGTGAATTCCCCCAGAAACATCGCGGATCAGAAAAATGAAGATCAAGAATTCGCTCAAGTCGCTCAAGGCGCGTCATCGTGACAACCGTCTCGTTCGCCGCAAGGGCCGCATCTACATCATCAACAAGCAGAACCCGCGCTACAAGGCTCGTCAGGGCTGATTGCGCGTATCCGGTTTGCCTGCCCTCAGGCGGGCATATCGGTTGGTCGCTTCGGTGATCACGCCAAATTTGTTTGATCTTCTGCGATGGCGGGCTAATATGTCCGCCATGCGTTTTTTTGCTTTGACCTCAGCGGCGCTGCCGCTTGCCCTCACCCTGTTCGCTCCTGCTCTCCCCGCTATGGCTCAGCAGAAGAACGTTATCGTCGAACAGCCGGCCGATTCCGATTCGTCTCCAAAGCAGCGTCTTGACCGGCTCTATGGGCAGTTGAAGCGTGAGCGCGACCCCGACAAGGCAAGCGGCATCGCCAATCAGATCCGCATGGAATGGAACGATTCCAACAGCGCGACGATCAATCTCCTGATGCAATGGGCCGACAAGGCGATCGAGGAAAAGCGCAATCCGGCAGCGCTCGATTTTTTGGATGAAGCCATCGCCTTGAAACCGGCCTATGCCGAAAGCTGGAACCGGCGTGCAACGCTGAACTTCGTGCTCGGCAACTATCGCAAATCGATGGCCGACATCGAACAAGTGCTGAAGATCGAGCCCCGTCATTTCGGCGCCCTGTCGGGCATGGCGGCTATCCTCGCCACCACGGGCAATGACCAGATTACCCTCAAAGCCTGGGAGCGCGTCCTGGATGTCTACCCCGCCGATCGCACCGCGCAGGAGCAGATCGGCACGCTCTCGGAAAAGCTTGCCGGGAGCCGCACCTGACAAATCCGGCGCGCACTTGACGGCGTAAGAAGACGCACGATCTTAGCTCGATGATATGGTCACTGTGCGGTTGAAGCCATGCTTACCGAAGTCTCTGCCCTTCTCGCTCCCATCGCTGCGGCCATTGGCTATTCCTCCTACAAGGCCCGCCAGTTCGAACATGCCTGCCCCAATATCGGCGAACTGACCGATATTGGCGGCTATCGCATGAATGCCGTACATGTTCCGCGCCCCGACACCGCCGATCTACCGCCCCTGGTCTTCATTCATGGCGCAAGCGGCAACTTGCTGGATCAGACCGGCGCATTCCGCAAACCCCTCGAAGGCCGCGCCGAGATGCTCTTCGTCGATCGCCCCGGTCATGGCTATTCGGAACGCGGCGGGCCGGAAAATGCCCTGCCTTCAGGTCAGGCCGACGCCATCGCCAGCCTTATGGAAAAGCGAAGTGTCAAAAGAGCTGTTGTCATCGGCCATTCCTTCGGCGGCGCGATTGCCGCGGCGTTCGGCGTCCGGCACCCGGACAAGACGGCAGGTCTCCTGTTCCTGGCACCGGCCACCCATCCTTGGCCCGGCGGCATCGACTGGTATTATCACGTCGCCACTGCACCGATCATCGGCTGGCTGTTCAATCATGCGGTCGTCGTGCCTCTCGGCCTGCGGCGGCTGGAGCGCGGCACGGTGAACGTCTTCCGTCCCAATCCCCGGCCTGCCGACTACATAGCCAGAACCGGCCCGTCGCTGGTGCTGCGGCCACGCGCCTTTTACAACAATGCCGTCGACTTCAAACGGCTCCACGAATATCTGACGGCCAACGCGCAGCACTATTCCGAGATCGCCGCGCCGACGGTCATCATCACCGGCGACAAGGACGAGATCGTCTGGGAGCACCTGCATTCGCGGGGACTGGCGCGGGACATCAGGGGATCCGAACTCATCACGGTCAAAGGCGTCGGCCACAAGCCGGATTACCTTGCGACCGACGTCGCCATTGCCGCTTTGGAGAAGATTGCCGGCAGGCCGCGCGACCTTGCGGCATTCGCCCGCAAGGCGGAGGAGCGGATGGCCGGCTCTTCCATCGATCAAACCGTCGGAACGGTGCCGCCGTCGATCGTATATTCCGCACCATGAATGGAAGCGGCGCGGGGCGAGGCCAGGAAGGCAACGAGCTCCGCCACCTCTTCCGGGCGACCCGGCCGGCCGATCGATATGCCGCCGAGTGAATCCATCAGCAGTTTGCGACCGCCATCCTCGTCGGTGCCGGCCTCCTCGGCGATACGCCGGATCAGCGCCGTGGCGGCCGTGGTTTCGATGAAGCCAGGTGCTATGGCATTCACCCGAACGCCCTTCGGGCCAACCTCTTTCGACAATCCCTTGCTGTAATTCGACAATCCGGCCTTGGCCGCCGCGTAAGCGAGCGTCGCTTCATACAGGGGCAATCGTCTCTGGATCGAGGAGATATGAATGATGACGCCGTGGCCGCGCTCGATCATGCCGGGCAGAAATACCCGGTCGAGGCGTACCGGCGCCATCAGATTGGCATTCACGTCTGCCTGCCAGTGCTCATCCGTCAACGCGGCAAAACCGCCACTTGGTGCCGATGAACCACCGACATTGTTGACGAGAATATCGAGACCGTCGAAGGCCTCAAGCACCCTCGACGCGACTGCGTTCACGCCTTCCGCCGTGCTGATATCGGCCTGAACGAAGAGCGTCGGCACTTGACCCTCGGGGAGCGGCGAGCGTGCAGTCGTCGCGACCTTCGCGCCGCCTGCGGAAAGTCGCCGCACAATCGCTTCGCCCATGCCCTTCGTACCGCCGGTAACAAGAACACGCTTGCCGCTGAACTCGGTCGGGTCGAACGATAAAGCCGGTGCGACCATCATGGGTTGATCTCCAGATGCGTGATGGCGTCGCCGGAAAGCGTGAAGTGATAATATAGGGTGACAGGGCTGCCCGGAAAATTGCCGGCGACCAGCGCAGCTACAACCGGTTTATCAGCGTCGCCGGAAATCTCCCTGGGATCGACCGTCACACCATATTTGCGCGTCGTCTCCTCCATCCATTCGCGGATTTCGATATGACCGCGCCTGTCCTCGCCCTCATCGTGCACGATGGCATCTGCTGCAAAGCAGGCAAGCATGCTCTCGACATCCTTCTGATTCTTGGCGGCGTAATAGGCGGCCATCGGTTTCGGAAGCTCTATACTCATTCGGAAACTCCTGTTCGGTTGCTCCGCGAAAAGAATGGGCATAGGCTTACCAGATGACAAGAACCTACAAAAAAGTCAGGTACTTACCTGAAAGTAAGGTACTGCGATGACACCTTATTCCGCCGCAACCGGCGTCGAGAACGTATTGAAGATTCTGGAAGGGCGCTGGAAGCTCATCATTCTTTTCCACCTATTCGGCGGCAAGGTGCTGCGCTTTTCCGATCTCGAACGGGCCATACCTGCCATCTCGCAGAAGATGCTGATCCAACAACTTCGCCAGATGGAAAATGACGGCATCGTGCTGCGCATTGTCCATCATCAGGTGCCGCCCAAGGTGGAGTATCGCCTGACTGACTGGGGCCAGGCCCTTTGCCCTGCTTTGGACGCCCTTTTGAAATGGGCGGCCTTGAAGGACAAGGACCTGACCGGCATGGTCTTCATTCCTGAAGAAAGCCTCTGACTTCAACATTGCCGGCTGCAGCCGCGACGCCATATCTTTCCCATCGCCGTCCTTCGAGGGGAAATTCATGGACCGCCATCACAGACAATACATCGCCATTCTCGCCACCATCTCGCTTTGCCTCGCGCCATTGCCGGCCTTTGCCGCTTCGCCCGCGCCCGTCGAGGCTGAACATGGCATGGTCGTGACTGCCCAGCATCTGGCAACCGATGTCGGCGTCGACGTGCTCAAAAGCGGCGGCAATGCTGTCGATGCCGCGGTCGCGGTCGGTTATGCGCTTGCTGTCGTCTATCCGACGGCCGGCAATCTCGGTGGCGGCGGGTTCATGACGATCCGCCTGAAGGACGGACGCACGACCTTCCTCGATTTCCGCGAACGCGCACCACTCGCCGCTACCAAGACCATGTATCTCGATGCCAAGGGCGATATCGTTCCCCGCGCCAGCCTCGACGGCTATCTCGCCATCGGCACACCGGGTTCTGTCATGGGCTTCGAGACCGCACGCGAGAAATACGGCACGAAGCCCCGCGAGGAACTGATCGCGCCAGCCCTAAAATATGCGAAAGACGGCTTCGCGCTGGAACAGGGTGATACGGCAAGCTTTGCCGGCGGCGCCAAGCGGCTCGCCAAGGATGAAGAGGCCGCAAAAATATTCCTGAAGCCCGGCGGCAGCCCCTACTCACCCGGTGAAAAACTGGTGCAGCCGGACCTTGCCGCCGTCCTGCAGTCGATCTCCGAAAAAGGCAGCGACGCCTTCTATAGGGGCGCACCGGCCGATGCGATCGTCAAGGCGAGCCAGGCCAAGGGCGGCATCCTCGCCAAGGAAGATTTCGAGCAGTACAAGGTGCGGGAACTGAAGCCGATCGAATGCAATTACCGCGGCTATGACATCATTTCCTCGCCGCCGCCCTCCTCCGGCGGCGTCATCATCTGCGAGATCCTGAACGTCCTCGAAGGCTATCCGCTCTCTTATCTTGGCTATGGATCGGCCGAAGCCGTGCATATCATGGTCGAGGCCATGCGCTATGCCTATGTTGACCGCAACGCCGCGCTCGGCGATCCTGACTTCATCGACAATCCCGTCTCCAAGCTGCTGGACAAGAGCTACGCCAAGGAAATCCGCTCCAAAATCAATCCTTACAAGGCGGGTACTTCGGCCAATCTGAAGCCGCTCGGCGGCAAGGAAAGCACGGAGACGACGCATTATTCTGTTGTCGATGACGAGGGCAATGCCGTCGCCGTGACCTATACGCTGAACGGCTCCTTCGGCGCCGGCGTGGTCGCTCCCGGCACCGGGGTGCTGCTCAACAACGAGATGGACGACTTCACCTCCAAGCCCGGCGTCCCGAACCTCTATGGCCTTGTGCAGGGCGAGGCCAATGCCATCGCACCGAAGAAGACGCCGCTTTCTTCCATGAGCCCGACGATCGTCACCAAGGATGGCAAGCCCTTCATGGTGATCGGCAGCCCCGGCGGCTCGCGCATCATCACCATCACGCTGGAAGCGATCCTCAACGTTGTCGATTTCGGCATGGACATCAGTCAGGCGGTCAACGCCCCGCGCATCCATCACCAATGGCAGCCGGACACCGTCTACCTGGAGCCCTTTGCGCTCTCTCCGGATACCGAAAAGGCGCTTGCGGAGATGGGTTACAAGCTCGATGGCGGCAATGGTGCTCCGGTCTGGGGACAGGCCGCCGGCATTCTCGTTGGCGGCAAGAGCCTCGCGGCAATCGAGAAGGGCGGCGGCGCTCGCTATAATGGCGCAATGGACAACCGCGCGACCGAAGGCTCAGCCAACGGCTATTGAACAGCCGCCTCAGCGGATCCTGACCCGAACGAAATCGCCGTCGATCTCGACGCGCGGCATGGCACCCGGCACGCTCGGCTGCATGGCATCGACCCAGGAAGCCTTTGCCGTCACCTTGTAGTCCACAGGTACACTGTCTCCGAACCCGAGATAGGCGTCCAGTGCACGAGCGCGGATCGTTACGTTCTCGTCCGCTTCGACTCTGTCGAAATCAAGGGAAGCCCTGACCGCATCGGCGCGGATATCGACACTTCCGGCATGTCCATCGAGGGTGATATCTGCTGCCTTTCCGGCGATGACAAGGTCGGAGAAATGGCCATTGAGCTTGGCCGAGAAAGCATTCTGGTCGATCCTGAGGGCTGCACCCGCCGGCACGTTGGCATTGACCTCGATCATGCAATCGGACGGATCCAGCCAGGACGATGCGGCGATGTCGATATGCAATATCGTTCCTTCGACCCTCATATCGCTGTTGTCGCGGCAATCGGCAAAGTACCAGCTCGAATACCAGGATGAGAACCAGCCCTTCCGTCGCCCGCTGAGTGACGCGCCATAGGGCTGGTCACTTCGCGTGGTGATGTTGATCGAGCTTGCATCACCGCTGATGGCAACCGCCCGCACACCGGAAAGATCGGGAATTGCAGCCGTCGATACCTTGTCCGGCAGAGCGGAAACGGAGGCAGCCAGAAACACCGGCATCACAAGAAGAATGATCATCGAAATCCGTCCATGAATGAAGCCCTCCCGTCGAGGACACTTTCAGGATGGATTTTCTGGCATCATTTCGAGACCTCGATCACGATCCGGGTCGACCGCGAACGCAATCGGGTTCATTCTGAGGCCGATTGCTCCTATCCGGATATTACCGATGATCTTCGTTCCCCTACCCTTCGTCGTGGCTCTGCTGCTTGCCATCCTGCTGATCCGCATGCTGCGGCAGGGGGACGGATTGTTCGCCGAAAAGCGGCCTTTCCTGCTGCTGATCGGGTTCTACATCCTCCAATCCGTGATCATCGGCATCCGCTGGGGTTACGACATAATCGAGATCATGCCGTTGCAGTCGATGATGGCGACATTGATCGCGGCCCTCGCCTGGGTTTGCTTCAAGGGGCTCGCCATGGAAGAGCAGCCCACCCTTGCCAGTTTTTGGCCGCATCTTCTGCCGACGGCCGCAATCGCTATCTTCATCGCCCTCTATCCCGAACCGATCAGCCTTGCCATCATCCTGATCTTTCTCGGCTACGGCGCCGCCCTGCTCTGGCTTGCCCGACATGGCCCGGATGCGCTGGTATCCTCCCGCCTCGATGGCGCCGTGCTCTCCTACCGTTCGCTGCAGATCACCGGCTTTGCCCTCATCGCCTCAGCCATCACCGATGTCATCATCAGCTTCGACTTCACCAAGACCGGCGGCATCCATGCCGGCGCCATCGTCGCACTCGGCAACGTTATCGCGCTGCTGATCCTCGGCACCGCCGCTTCGGTGGCAAGCGGCGGCAGCAGTGTCGAAGCGACATCCGCCGAGCCGCCTCCACCGCCACCGGCAACGGAAGAAGACGGGGCCGTCGCCGATGCCCTCGATACGCTGATGCGCGTCCGTCAGCTCTATCGCGATCCCGATCTCAATCTGACCCGTATCGCCCGCAAGATGAACTTGCCCGCCCGGCGCGTCTCCACGGCCGTCAACCGCATCCACGGCATGAGCGTCTCGCAATATGTGAACGACTTCCGCATTCGCGCCGCCTGCGAGCAACTCATCGGCACCGATCATCCGATAACGCAGGTGATGTTCGACTCCGGCTTCATCAGCAAGTCCAACTTCAACCGCGAATTCGCGCGCATGAATGGCGAAAGCCCGTCCCAGTTCAGAAAACGGCGCGTCCCGCGGGAATCGGGTGGCGCGGCGTCCAATGTCATATTCATGTCACCGTGACAAAGTCGCCGTTCACAAGCAAAGATGCGCGCTCTATGCATGAGCGGCATTCAGCAAAAAGAGATTCCCATGGCTTCCATTGAAATGATCGTTGCCGCCCGGGCTCGCCTGCGCGGTCATGCGCGGCGCACGCCGCTTCTCTCCTCCCCCTTCCTCGATGAAATCGCCGGCCGGCGGCTGTTCGTGAAGGCCGAATGCCTGCAGCATTCCGGCTCCTTCAAGTTCCGCGGCGGCTGGTCCGCCGTCTCGGGCATCGATCCCGAACTGCGCAAGAAGGGCGTCATCGCCTTCTCCTCCGGCAATCATGCTCAGGGTGTGGCACTTGCCGCACGCATGCACGGTATCCCCAGCGTCATCATCATGCCGAGCGATGCGCCGAAGCTGAAGATTGCCAATACACGCGCCTTCGGCGCCGAAGTGGTGCTCTATGACCGCGCCAACGAAGACCGCGACGAGATCGGTGCGAGACTTTCGGCCGAACGCGGGCTGACGCTCATCAAGCCTTTCGACGAACCGCTGGTCATTGCCGGCCAGGGCACGACCGGGCTGGAAATCGCAGAACAAGCGGAGGAGGAAGGCGTCAGGAACGCTGAAGTCCTCGTTCCCTGCGGCGGCGGCGGCCTGAGTTCGGGCATCGCCCTGGCATTGGAAGCAAGTGCGCCGGGCTTCCGCGTCCGTCCCTGCGAACCAGAAAACTTCGACGACACCACGCGGTCGCTTGCATCGGGCAAGATCGAGCGCAACGCCACCTTGAGCGGGTCAATCTGCGACGCGATCATTACGCCACAGCCGGGCAATATCACCTTCCCGATCCTCAAGCGTCTGGCCGGACAGGGTGTCGTCGTGACCGACGATGAGGCATTGCGCGCCGTGGCCCTCGCCTTCACCCGCCTCAAGATCGTCGTCGAGCCGGGCGGGGCCGTTGCCCTTGCCGCAGCACTTTTCCATGGCGATCAACTGGATAGCGATACGACGATCGTTGTCACGTCAGGCGGCAATATCGACGCCGACGTCTTCACCACAGCGCTGGAACGCTTCGGCTAAGAGCCGATAATCGCCCGAAGACCCCGATCGCGATCGGTAACGACCTCAATCGTGATCGGGGTCTCGCTTACCTCGGAAATAGCGAAACCTCGTCTTGCCGTCATGTGGCGGTCTTCGTTCCGAGGTTTCCATGAGACATCTTCTCTCCCTGCTGCTGTCGGCCTGCATCCTCGCCACCAACACCCCGGCCCATGCGGCCGACACAATTGGCCTGTCCTTCCTCTCGGTCGCCGTGCCGGAACGCGGCGGTGTCATGGACGTCACGCTCTGGTATCCGGCGACGGCGGGCGGAACGCCTATCCTCATCGGCGACAGCCCGCTTTTCAAAGGCGAGGCAGCCCAGCACGACGCACCTCCCGCTGCGGGCAGTCACCCCTTGATCCTGTTTTCCCATGGCGGTCTGAAATCCGGACCGTTCATCGGCGCCTGGATGGCGTCGCGCCTCGCATCCAAAGGCTTCGTGGTGGCGATGATGCGCCAACCAGATCCGGAGACGATGACGAGCGAGGAGAGCCTCCACGAAATATGGCTGCGGCCTGCCGATCTCTCGGCGGCGCTGACGGCGATCGAGAAGAACGGCTCACTGCCTGTCCAGATAGACCGTAGCCGCGTCGGCGTGCTGGGCTTCCTTGTCGGCGGAACGTCTGCACTCTCCCTCGCAGGCGGTCGCCTCGATCCGGAAAGCTTCGCACGCTCCTGCGACAGCGACGGCACGGGCGTCGACTGCGCCGAATTCGCCGGCGCCGGCATTGATCTTCATTCCATCGATCCGCAAAATATCGCTCGCTCTCATCTCGATCAGCGGGTGAAGGCAGCTGTCATCGTTGATCCTGAATTCGGCGCGAATTTTGCACCCGACAGCCTCAAGCGCATATCGATCCCGGTGCGGCTCATCAATCTCGGCACACCGGCGAAGATCTGGCCTGGGCTGCGCGCATCGGGCCTGAAGAGCGCTATACCTGGCGCGCACTTCGATCTCGTCACCGATGCTTCGCAATACAGCGCCTTCAGCGAATGCAAGCCGTCGGGCGCCCCCATCCTTCGGGAAGAAGGCGAAGAGCCTCTCTGTGACGATCCCGAGAGAACGAGCCGGACGGTCATCCACGATCGCCTCGCAGAGAATGTCGCAGCGGCCTTCCGCGCGGATCTCCCCCAATAGAAAACATCGTCCGCAGCGACCTGCCGCGGACGATGTCGTTCCCGATCGATCGTCTTCAGGCGATCTTGTAGCGCGGAGCCGGAGCCGAACGCGACAGGTTCGGCATCAGCGCCTGGCGGGCCTGTTCATAGGCAGCAAGCAAGCCGGCATCTTCGAGCGCCGGGATCGTAGCAAATTCACCCTCGGCAAGACCTGCCAGCGAAGCATCGACCATGTTTTCCGCCGACATGACGATCTCGCCCGGCAGATGTTCAACCGGCGTGCCGGCGATGCCCCAGAATTCCGTGGCCGTAGCGCCCGGCAATACGGCCTGGACACGGATATTCTTGTCGGCAAGCTCATGCTTCAGCGACTGGCTGAAGGCCAGCACGAAGGCTTTCGTGCCACCATAGACACCGTTCAGGACCTCGGGCGCGATCGCCACGATCGAGGCGATGTTGATGATCGTCCCACCACCACGGGCAACGAGGCCTGGCGCGGCGGCATAGGTCAGCCGCGTCAGGGCGGTCACGTTGAGTTCGATCATCTCCTGCATCTTGTCGATGTCGGAGTTGAGCAACGGTGCGGTGCCGCCGAAGCCGGCATTGTTGACCAGCAGGGTGATGCTCTGATCTTCCTTCAGGACCTTCTCGACCTTCGCGAGATCATCCTTCTTGCCGAGATCGGCGGAAATCGTTTCGACCGTGCGGCCCGTTTCATCGGTCAGCCGGCTTGCCAGCGCCTTCAGCCGCTCAGTGTTGCGGGCGACGAGGATGAGGTTATAGCCCTGCTGTGCCAGCCGGTGCGCGTAAACAGCGCCGATGCCCGACGATGCGCCCGTAACCAACGCCGTACCCTTATGTTCATGTGCCATGATCGTTTCTCCGTCTCATGCGCCGGCCCGATTGCTTGCGCTTGAGGAGAGTTTTAGGCTCAATTGCGGATGACCCAAATGTCATATATACCACTTTTTAGGACATCCTCTTTTCAGGACATGATGACCATGCAGCAAATCGCTTTCCTGCTCTTTCCCGGCTTTCAGATCATGAGCCTTGCCGCAGTCTCGGCCTTCGAATTCGCCAATATCGAACTCGGCGAGAAGGCCTATGACATCCATTATCTCTCCGAGACCGGCGGCCCGATCGCCAATTCGCTCGGCATGGTCATGGAGACGGAGGCTTTTGGCGATCCCGGCTTCGATACGCTGATTGTCGCTGGCGCGCCTGATATCAAACTGCCTAACAAGGCTGAGGCGGATTTCATTCGCGCCGCACTTCCCGCCACCCGCCGCCTCGCCTCGATCTGCACCGGCGCCTTCCTGCTTGCCGATGCCGGCATTCTCGACGGCCGGCGTGCCACGACCCATTGGTATCTCGCCCGCGAGCTGCAGAATCGTTACCCCGAGATTCGGATGGAAGAAGACCGCATCTACATCATCGATGGTTCCGTCTGGACCTCGGCGGGCATGACGGCGGGTGTCGATCTGGCGCTCGCAATGGTCGAGAAGGATCATGGCCTGGAGATCGCCCGCGCCGTTGCCCGCAAGCTCGTCGTCTACCATCGCCGCGCCGGCGGTCAGTCGCAGTTTTCCGCCCTTTTGGAGCTGGAGCCGAAATCCGACCGTATCCAGAAGGCACTCGCCCATGCGCGCAGCAATCTGAAATCCACGCTCTCGGTGGAGGAACTGGCCGAGGCCGCGCATCTGAGCCCCCGTCAATTCAGCCGTGCCTTCCGCGCCGAAACGGGCCAATCACCGGCAAAAGCGGTCGAGAACCTGCGGCTGGAGGCGGCCCGCCTGATGATGGAACAAGGCCGCCATCCGATCGATACCGTCGCCCGCGAAACCGGCTTTGCCGATCGCGAGCGCATGCGTCGCGCCTTCCTGCGCGCCTTCGGCCAGCCGCCCCAGGCGATCCGCCGGGCAGCACAGCAAGAACTGCAGGCGTGATGTAATCGGCAAAATTGGATGTATCCTCTCCAGCCGCGACGAGGGTGGAGGAGGTGGCGGAGGTTAAATGCGTTTTTCCAAGAGTCGCCGTAAGCGTCGCTACACCAGCTCCATAAGTACCGGAATAAGTGGCTTCCGGCAGGTTTGCCCAAATAACCTCCGCCACCTCCTCCACCCAATTTAAATCAATATATATATCAACATGTTAAGCCGGAGGAGGCAACCTCCGCCGAACCTCCTCCATTAAAGGTGAACCTCCGCCACCAAGCCCCCGTTTGAGCACAAAATGGCGCCCTCTTCTTGTATCAGAGCATCTTGCGGCGGAGGTTCCCTGAAGTGGAGGAGGTTCCGATACGAAGCAACCTCCTCCACTCCTGTCGTGCCGCGCAAAGCTACGCAGCGTTTTACGACACGCCTCAACCTTGCTGGAGCGCCCTGCGGATGACGATTTCGACAGGCGAATAGGCGCCGTCCTCACGCACAAGCTTCAGCGGCTCCGCTGGCGAAAGACCGGGTTGGGCCATGAAGCGCGGCTCCTTGCCGCGATGCATCTGCGCCGCATGGATGAGGAACGGATGGCACAGATAAACCGTGCCCGCCTGCCCCGTCGCCAGAGCAAGCGGTCTGTCCTCGCCGACATGCTCCAGCCACAGATGCGCCATGCCCGCTTCGCCGGCCGGCTCCAGCATCCTTGCTACATCCTTATGCGATCCCACCCGGATCCGCGTCGGCGCGTCTTCTTCGCCGACATCCGAGAACAGGAACAGCATCAGGAGTGCCCGCCCGCGCGAGGTGATGTTCACCCGCCAGGCGGAAAAATCCCGCTGCTCATTCGGGTTGCCTTCATCTCCCGGAAAGCTCAGATCCACATGCCAGCCGGCATCACCCGGATCATCAGGATGCGGAAAACGAACCGGGAAACTGCCGAGGCCGTTGCGCGGCTCCCAGCGCCCCTTGCCGACGAGCTGATCGAAAGCCGAATGCAGCACAGGCGTGTTGACCGCTGTCTCGAACGGGCCGCCGCCATAGCCGGCAAGCCGGACGACCGGCTGCACCCAGCTTTTAGGATCCTCGGGGTCGAAGGGAATATCCCGCCACATGATGGCGCGGGCTTTCGCGGCCACGTCGCGGGGAAAAGCATCATCGATCCGCACGAAGCCGTCTTCGATGAACTGCTCGATCTGCTCGGCGCTGAGCGCCGGCGGGTAACCAGTAGATGTCATGAAATATCTCTCTATCGCCAAACCCTGCCGGCATTGTCCATTGGCCGGATGCGGGGTGGTTACAATCCAAGGCAACGCGCCAGCCAATCGGCTGGTGAAGCGGCCGCATCTTCCTTTGCCCGAAGGCAGAGCCTTAGAGGCTCAAGAAGAAGACCGTAGCGATGTTGAGAGCGATCATTTTCATAGTCACGAAAGGCTATCGGCTTCAGCAGGAAGCGTCAACACTTCACCCGACCCTTCGCAATCCTCTCTCATGATCGGACGGCATGGAAACATCCCTCACCGCTTCATGCACCGACTGTAGCACCAGCTCAGCCAGCCGCGCCGTTGCGGCATCGGGCTCGGCCTCTGCCCGATGCAAGACCAGCCCGAGTTTCGGCAATTCCGGCAGGCCCGCTTCGCCCGGTGCCAGCATCCGCACCTTGGCAGGCAGTCCGATCGGCGTACGCACGGTGATACCCAGTCCCGCCGCGGTCGCAGCCCAGAGACCGCCGAGGCTCGGACTGACGAAAGAGAGCCGCCAGGAAATGCCGGCTTCGTCCAGCACCTTCGTCGCGGCATTCCTGAGCAGGCAGGGCGCTTCGAGCGAAGCAAGCGGCATCGGCTCGCCACTTGCCCTCGTCCATGCCTGCAGGTCATTTGCCGGGCCGATCCAGCGCATCGGCACATCGGCGATATGCTCACAATGCGCGGTCAAGGTGCCGACGCTCCAGGCAAGCGCGAGATCGAGCTTGCCTGTCGTCACGCGTTCCAGAAGCTCGGCATTGCGCACCACGCGCGCTTCGATGCGCACCTTCGGGTGTGCCCGCGCGAAGCGTCCGAGCACCTCGGGAAGCAGGTTCTCGCCAAAGTCCTCCTGCAGGCCGAGCCGCACCCAGCCTTCCAGCTCGACACGCTGAACTGCCGCCACCGCCTCGTCATTCAGTTCCAGTAGCCGCCGGGCATAGGCAAGCATCGTCTCGCCGGCCTCCGTCAGCGCCAGCCCGCGTCCCGACTTGCGAAAGATCGGCGTGCCGGCCTGCTCCTCCAGCTTCTTGAGCTGCGCACTGACGGCGGATGTCGATCGTCCCAGCCGATCCGCCGCCCTGGCGAAATTGCCGAGATCCATGCCCGTCGCAAAGGTCCTCAGCACATCCAGATCGAAGGTAATCCGCCTCATCCAATGATCCCAATTTTCAGGATTATAAGTCCATAAAATTCTGATTTTCTGCATTATCGTGACGTGAGATGCTTTCTCTGTCAAGACACACAACAAGGAGGCTTCCAATGCCGTTCGCTCGCATCTCCCTTCTGAAAGGCAAGTCGCCGGATTATCTGCACGCCCTTTCGGACAGCATCCACAAGGCCATGGTCGAGACCTTCAATGTGCCGCCGGCCGACCGCTTCCAGATCATCCACCAGCACGAACCGGGCGAACTGATCTTCGATCGCAACTACCTCGCGGGTCCGCGCTCGGATGATTTCGTGCTGATTTCGATCACCACCGGCAAGCCGCGCACGACCGAGATGCGCAAGGCTCTCTTCCGCCGGGCAGTCGAACTGCTGCAGCAATCGCCCGGCCTGCGCCCGCAAGACGTGATGATCGTCATCTCGACCAGCGAACCGGACGAATGGTCCTTCGGCGACGGGCTGGCGCAGATGGCCGAATCTGGCTGGGAAGCGCGCGCATCAGGAGTTCCGGTATGAACGAGGCCAATCCCAAGACGATGACGATCCGCCGTCCCGGCAATGCCGTCCGTGCACCCGAGGGCATTTCGAATGCGCCCTTCTGGGTCGAAATGCTGCTCGACAGCCAGATCGATGGCGAAAACACTGCCATGCGCGCAACACTGGATCCTGCCACCGTCACGCATTGGCACACGCATCCGCGCGGCCAGCTTCTCTATGTTCTCTCCGGCGTCGGCTTTGTGCAGCGGGAGGGAAAAGCAATCGAGGAAGTCAGAACCGGCGACGCCATATGGTTTGCAGCCGGTGAGCTTCACTGGCATGGAGCGACACCCGACAGCCCCTTCAGCTACCTCAGTATCCAGGGCTTCGAGAAGGGCCGCTTCGTCGATTGGTCTGACAGAGCGGAACCTCAATCATGATGGCGATGCAATATTCCTTCACCCTGCCTGCCGACTACGATATGGAGATCATCGACCGCCGCATCCGCGACAAGGGTCCGGCGATGGACGGCTTCCAGCATCTCGGCTTCAAGGCCTTTCTGAGCGCCCGCCGCGGTGAATTCGGCAGTCCGGAAAATCTCTATGCGCCCTTTTATCTCTGGGATCAGCCGGAAGGCGCCAGTGATTTCATCTGCGGTCCCGGCTTTGCCGCGCTGACAGATGCCTTCGGCCGGCCGCGCATCCGCCACTGGATCGTTTGGCATGCGCATGTCCTGTCTGACCTTAGTCGCGCCCGTTTCGCCGATAGCGAATATCTCGCCATCGAAGCGAATGCCTGTCTGCCCGATCTCCGACAGCAGGAGATTGATCTGGCAAAGCAGGCAGCCCAGGGCAAACATATACTCGCCTGCATTACCGCCTTTGACCCGCGTGACTGGACGACAGTCCGTTTTGGCCTCTACGCGGAAGCACCGTCCGCGTCAGGCACCAACCAGATCTATCGCGTCGGTCACCTCTCTCGCGGCTAAGAGCAGCAAAGGCAGAATCGAAAAACAAAAAGCGCCCCTCTTTCAAGGAGCGCTTTGTATTCTCAGGCCTGTAAACGATCAGATGCCGCTCTGGCCGTCGGAGCCGATATAGGCAATGCGCAGCATGTTGGTCGCGCCAGGCGTGCCGAGCGGCACACCGGCAGAGATGATGATGCGATCACCCGGCTTGCCGAAACCTTCTGCCGCAACGATGCGGCAGGCGCGGTTGACCATGTCGTCGAGGTCGGTCGCATCATGCGTGACGACGCAATGCATGCCCCAGACGACGGACAGACGGCGCGCCGTCTTGATGATTGGCGACAGAGCGATGATCGGCACCTGCGGACGCTCGCGCGAGGCGCGCAGGCCGGTCGTGCCGGAAGAGGTATAACAGACGATAGCAGACAGCTTCAGCGTCTCGGCGATCTGGCGGGCGGCCAGCGAGATGGCGTCCGCACCGGTCGCTTCCGGTTGGGCGCGCTGCGCGTAAATGATGCCCGGATAGTGCGGATCCTTCTCCACCGTGCTGGCAATCGAGGCCATCATCGAGACGGCTTCGACCGGATAGGCGCCGGAAGCCGATTCTGCCGACAGCATGATTGCATCGGCGCCTTCGAAGACGGCGATCGAAACGTCCGAAACTTCGGCGCGCGTCGGAACCGGCGAGGAGATCATCGATTCCAGCATCTGCGTGGCGACGATGACCGGCTTGCCCGAACGGCGGCAGGACCGGATAAGCTGCTTCTGGATGCCCGGAACGGCCTCGAGCGGCATTTCGACGCCGAGGTCGCCGCGAGCGACCATCAGCGCGTCGGAAAGCTCGATGATTTCTTCGATACGCTCAAGAGCCTGCGGCTTCTCGATCTTCGACATGATGCCGACGCGGCCGCGGGCGATCTTGCGCACTTCGGCGAGGTCATCAGGGCGCTGGACGAAGGAAAGTGCCACCCAGTCGACATCGTCGGTCGCGAGAACGGCATCGAGGTCGACACGGTCCTTGTCGGTCAGCGCGCCCACGCCAAGCAGCGTGTCAGGCAGGCTGACGCCCTTGCGATCGGAAATGCTGGTACCGGCGACGACGGTCGTAACAATGCTCTTGCCGTCGCACTTTTCGGCGCGCAGCGCCAGCTTGCCGTCGTCGATCAGCAGGCGGTGGCCAGGCTGAACGGCTTCGAGAATTTCAGGATGCGGCAGGAACACGCGGGTGTTGTCGCCGGGGGTATCGTTGTTGTCGAGCGTGAATGTCTGGCCGGGCTTCAGCTCCACCTTCACATCGGCAAACTTGCCAACGCGAAGCTTCGGACCCTGCAGGTCGGCCAGAATGCCGATCGGCCGGCCCGAACGGGCTTCGACGGCACGGATGCGCTGTACAAGCGTGCGCATCACGTCATGGCTCGCATGGCTCATGTTGATGCGGAAGATATCCGCACCCGCCTGATGCAGCTTCTCGATCATCGATTCCTCGGAGGAGGCGGGGCCGAGGGTGGCGAGGATTTTAACTTTGCGGTTACGCTTCATCAATTCTGGCTTTCTTGCGTCCCTGGGGTGTCGGAGAGTTGAACCATCCAGCTTCCCTGGCGGCCCGTATCGTATTCCTTGAAACCCATTTTCTGATAACCGCGGGCATAGCAGTCCTGCACACCCGAGATCTTGAATTCATTTTCCGCTACGCACATCTGCACATCACCCGTCCATCGGCCTCCGCGGGCGGCGTCTTCTGCATAGAGGTAATAATAACGCGACTGCAGTTCTCCCTCGATCAACGTGGCGCAGGTCGTTGCCGGTACCTGCCACCATCCCTCCGTGATCCAGCCGTCTTTCGCGCGGTATCCGATCGCAACGCCAACCAGATTTTGCGTACCGTTGCATACACGGAAATCCGCGCGCGCGGCATCAGCGATGAAGAACGGCGAGACGGCTGCAAGAGCGAACAATGCGAGACGGACCAGCGGTCCGGACCGCGTGAGGAAACTTGGCGCGGCTTGGATCAACACGGCTCCCAAATAGCTCCACGGTTATTCGTTATCCGTGTCTTCTTGCGCCGCCGTCAAGCGAAAGTCAACGCAATGCTAATCGATTATATTTCCTTTCATAACCGCCCGTTGGGCGCATTTTGCCGCGCCAGCCCGCCTATCGCGCTTGAACCGACCGAAGGCGCATGCGATCACTGCCCGAAGACGAGAACTGACAATTGGCAATTTCCTGATGCACCGCTTCCAATCCTTCGAAATCCTACCCGGCCAACATGACAAAGGCATGGTGATCCTTGGAGATCATGCCATGAACCGCCTGCCCGAAGGATATGGCCGGCTCGGCCTGCCGGAAAGCGCCTTTGTCAGGCACATCGCCTACGACATCGGAATCGAAGGCCTCACGCGCCGGCTTTGCGCAAAACTGGGCGTCCCCGGTGTTCTCGGCGGTTTTTCGCGCCTGCTGATCGATCCGAACAGAGGCGAGGACGATCCGACCCTGATCATGAAGATCTCGGACGGCGCCATCATCCCCGGCAATCATCCGATCACCGAAGAGGAGTGGAATTACCGGATCGAGGCCTTCCACAGACCTTATCACAATGCAGTGTCGGAGACGATCGACAGGGTGGCGAATACGACCGGCAAAGCGCCGCTCGTACTCTCCTTGCACTCCTTTACACCCGCCTGGAAGGGCGTTCCCCGCCCTTGGCATGCAGCGGTACTTTGGGACAGCGACCGCCGCGCTGTGGCCCCGTTGCTTGAAAAACTACGGGCCGATCCCGATCTCGTCGTCGGTGACAACGACCCATATGATGGTGCGCTGAAGGGTGACACCATGTACCGCCATTGCATGATTACGGGCATTCCGCACGCGCTTCTGGAAGTACGCCAGGACCTCATCGGCGATGAGGCAGGCATCGAGGAATGGGCAGCGCGTCTGGCCCCTGTCTTTGCAGACATGAATGCCGAACCGGCCCTTCATGCATACAGCGTGCATGCTTCACGCACCGGCCCCTATTGACTGAAAGGACTTGGCCCATGACCACGCTCAGCAAGGAACAGCAGACGGAATTCGAGGCTGCCGCCTTCCGCCGCCTCGTTGCGCATCTTCGCGAACGCACCGATGTGCAGAACATCGACCTGATGAATCTTGCCGGCTTCTGCCGTAACTGTCTTTCCAATTGGTATCGGGAGGCTGCGGAGGCCGAAGGTGTCGCCGTCACCAAGGACGAATCGCGCGAGATCGTCTACGGCATGCCTTACGAAGACTGGAAGGACCTTCACCAGAAGGAGGCATCGCCTGTGCAAAAGGCAGCTTTTGAGGTGAACAACCCGCATAAATAGGCTTGTGGCCCGTCAAGAGGCTTGACCACGACGCCGCTTCGCGGCAGTCACGTGCATCCAAAATTAATCATCCCAATCAGGAGAATACGATGTCTGATGCTCATGGCGTCGCCCGCGACCAGCTTCGCGCTTTCATCGAGCGCATCGAACGACTGGAAGAAGAAAAGAAGACCATCGCCGACGACATCAAGGACGTCTACGGCGAAGCCAAGGGAACCGGCTTCGACACCAAGATTCTCAAGAAGGTCATCGCGCTGCGCAAGAAGGACGAGCAGGAGCGTATGGAAGAGGAAGCAATCCTCGACACCTACCTCGCCGCGCTCGGCATGATCGAAGCCCCGCCGGAAGGCTGAGGATAAAAAACTCCACCGCTCTTCATGAAAGCCGCCGTTTACGGCGGCTTTTCTTTTGGTCGGCAACAGTCTCCGCCAATTGTCGCCTTGCCTTCGTCCGCAAAGACAAAAGCCGCCGGACATTGCCCGGCGGCCCCATGCCTGTTCGGAATATAAACGCATCAGCGCGTGTTGAACTTGCGCACTTCCATGAAGTTGACAGCCGTGCCGCTGAAGCGGTCCGGATCGACAGAAGCCGTCTTCACGAAGCCTTCGGCATAGACCGCTGTCGGCTGGGCACGCAGCGTCTGACTGACGAAACGTGGTGCCTGCACCTTCTTGGAAGCCATTTCCAGGCGGGCGTTGGTGAGAGCCCACTGCGAGATCATCTTCTGCGTCAGCTTCGGCTCGGTGCGCATCGTCTGGCGGCTTTCGTCGGCAGCTGCCGCTTCCTGCTTCGTCGGACGACCGCCTTTGGCGGGCAGACCCTGTGCGATCGAGCTGTTGACGACAGCTGACTTCGGCGCTTGGACAGGCTCGGCGAAGCTTGCAGACTTGGTCATCGGCACAAGCGCTGCAAGCTGCAGCGGCGGCTTATCGAGAGCCGGCACCTTTGCAGGCGCAGCAGCGTTGATCGCCTGCTCCACGGTCTGTGGCTCCGAAGGCGCGTTCGCGGCTACCTGCGCTTCACCGGCCTCATCCTGCTGCTTTGCAAGCGCAGCCGCCATGGCAGGCGAAAGCGTATCCTGATCGGCCTCATCCCCTGCCGCTTCCGGATCGGCATTCTGTGCAGCGAGCAGGTTTTCGGCGACGGCTGGGCGTTCGGCCGGGGTCGGAACGCCTGTCGACATCAGGTTCGGATCGACGGAGGCGATCTGGGCATCACCTGGAGCGCGGCGCTGGCCGAGAAGAGAAGGAACCGGAATGCTGTAGGCGCTGAGGTCGGCGAAATGCTCAGGCTCCTGCGGCTGGCCTGCCGGCATGGCGGCAAGCGCCTGCTGGGCGGCATTAGCTGCAGACGGCGGCACCAAAGCATTCGCAACCTCGTTGCCTGCAAGCTGGTTGCTGAAAGCCGGACGAACCTGCGGCACGGGTGCATTCAGGCTTGCGACTTCGGTCTGTGGCTGCGGTTCTGCAGCCGGAACAGCCTCAGCCTTCGGCGGCGTGGCCTTGGCGACAGCCACCGGTGCGCTATCCTCCGAATTATCCTCTTCCTCGTCGGCGCCACCGCCAAACAGGACAGCAAACAGTGTCTTTTGCTTGCGAGGCTCTTCATCCGAAGCAGAACCGGAGGAGCTGGCCATCATGATCTGGCTGCCGTTCGCCACGCGGCGCTTATAATCGGCCATTGCCTGCTGGTAGCCCGGCAGCGGCTTACCGTCGGCTGGAATATGAATGGTGTTACCGTCAGGGAAGAGCCTGACCAATTCGTCGCGGCTCATGCGCGGCCAGGCGCGAACGCCGCCGACATCCATATGTACGAAGGGCGAACCGGACTTCGGATAGAAGCCGACACCGCCAACCTGCATCTTCATGCCGATACCGCGCAGCGTGGCGAGCCTCACGTCGGGAATGAAGAAGTCCATCGCCTTGCCGAGCATGTGCTGGCTCTTTTCGGCGACGCCGGAATTGCGCGAACGTCCACGCAGCATCTCATTGGTGCCTGGCGAACGGAAACCGCAGACGACGTTGATATAATCCCTGGAGCCCGACTGACGATAAACTTCCCAGATGAGATCGAAGAGACGCGGGTCCATCTTCGTCGGCTGATTCTTGCGCCAGTCGCGCAGGAAGCGGTTGAGCTGCTCAAGACCCTTCGGGTCGAACCTTCCGTTGCGCTTGTAGGTGATGACTGCCTTTTCGCCGGTATGGATGAAATAGAGCTTCAGACTGCGGGTGTCCCCGGCGGCCTGAGACGGTGTGCTTACGAATACCGGTGAGGAAACCGCGAGTGCAATCAGGGCGGCCGCTACCGTCCTAATTGCCTTTCCGCCAATCTTGGCGCACGACAAGCGCCAGCTCAAGCGCGAAGGCTTGGTATTCCCATTCAGATTCGGCAACTCGATCCCCGTCAGACAGTCAATGTCCCGTACTGCCTCAAATGGCTGTCAATTGCGGTCACACGATGGCAAAAATGCCACACATGATCAACCTTTTCTTTACATAGTGAACGGGCCGCTAACAAGTGGTTTATGGCGGGTAACCAAACGTGGTTGCCTTATTCTTAATAAAAACGCCTCTATGCCGCATCTTTCTGAGGATTATCGGGATCGATACCGTAATCCTTGAGCTTCCGATAAAGTGTGGATCGGCCAATACCTAGCTTTCTTGCCACTTGACTCATTTGTCCGCGATAAAACTTCAACGCGAAACGAATCAGTTCTTCCTCGACATCGGCAAGACGGCGCACATCTCCGGCCTGATTGACGCTCGGGATCGCGCTGTCGGAGGCCTCGGGCACGCGGCGCATCGTCTCGGCGACGGATACCGCCTGATAATCCTCGGGGAATTCGGCGTCCGGATCGAGATGCGAATTGTCGGCGACAAGTGCCAGGTGATCCACGACCTCGTAGTTCGGAAGCTGGGCGGCAATCTGCGGGAAGTCCGATTCGGTCAGCTCGGGACCCTCGGCAAGCACCACGGCGCGGAAGATCGCGTTCTCGAGCTGGCGGATATTGCCCGGCCAATCATAGGAGGTCAGCATCGCCAGCGTACCCGCATTGACCGTCATGCGGCGGCCGTTCTTCTGCTCGCTCGAGAAGCGGTCGGTGAAGACGCGGACCAGATTCGGAATATCTTCCTTGCGCTTGCGCAGTGCTGGAATGGTGATCGGGAAGACGTTCAGGCGGTAATAGAGGTCTTCGCGGAAGTGGCCGTTCTTGACCTCTTCGATAAGATCCTTGTTCGTCGCCGAGATGAGGCGGACATTGACCTTGTGCGCAGTGCGGGCGCCTACGGTTTCGATCTCGCCCTGCTGAACGGCCCGCAGCAGCTTGACCTGCACTTCGAGCGGCAGGTCGCCGATCTCATCGAGGAAAATGGTGCCGCCGTCGGCTTCCATAAATTTGCCGATATGCTTTTCGGTAGCACCTGTGAAGGCACCTTTTTCATGGCCGAAGAGAATGCTTTCGACGAGATTGTGCGGGATGGCGCCACAATTGACCGTGACGAACGGCTTGTTGGCCCTGTCTCCGGCCGACTGGATGGCGCGCGCCACCAATTCCTTGCCGACGCCCGATTCGCCTTCGAGCACGACCGGGATATTGGACTGCGAGGCGCGCTGCGCCAGATCGATGACGCGGATCATCGCCGGGCTTGCCGAAACGATGTCGTCGAAGCCGACGGAGCCGGCACGCGATCTGCGGCCGACACGGGCCTTCACCTCGCGTTGGTCGAGCTTCATCGCATTGGAAATGGATGTGTTGATGCGTTCCGGAGAGACCGGCTTGACGACGAAATCAAAGGCACCTGCGCGCATGGCCTGCACGACCGTCTCGATGCCACCCTGCCCGGTCTGGACGATGACCGGAATTTGCGTACCGAAATCATGCAGGGCTTCGAGGAATTCGAGGCCGGTCATTTCCGGCATCATCAGATCGAGCACGATGACATTGAAAAGGCCTGGATCGCGCTTCACCATCTCCAGCCCGATGCGGCCGTTCTCGGCCTGATGCACCACATGGCCGCTACGCTCGATCGCGTTCTTGAGCAGACGGCGCTGCACGGGATCGTCCTCGACCACGAGGATCTGCCCTGCTGCTTTGAGCTCATTGTAACCGGTCATTGTCGCCTCACTTCATGCGAAACCTTAGAGCGCACCCTGACAGAAAGGCTTGAACATCCAGTTTTGAGAAACAATTGCATTTTAACTGTTACGACAGGCCGTTTTCGTGCCGTAACAGGGCCTTTCGAGCGCTGGAAACCCCTTGATGCCGGGCCTTCCGGCACCCAGAGCGCCGCGCGTCCATTCGGACGCGCAAAGGACGCTCTGTCTTTTTGAAACTGCGCATCAGGCTTTCCGAAAATCGATTCCGATTTTCGGGCCGATGCTGTAGACAGTCAAACCTGTTATAAAAAGAGGAACCGTCCCATGAGACACACGCTTGCGCACGCCGATCTTCACCTTTCGGCAACGGCTCCCGCCGCAGCGGCAGCCCCGGCTCTGGGCGACCTTCCGACCTGGAAGCTGCAGGACCTCTACCCCTCGGCCATCTCCACCGCCTTCGTCGCCGATATGGAAAAGGCTGGCAAGGCCGCTTCCGCGTTCGAAGACAAATGGAAGGGCAAGCTTGCCGAGGCCGCCGTGAAGAAGGGCGAGGAAGGCATCGGCCAGGCGCTGAAGGAATATGAGGCGCTCGACGACATCATGGGCCGCCTCGGCTCCTTCGCCGGCCTCACCTATTTTTCTGATACCTCCAATCCGGCAAACGGAAAGCTCTACGGCGACGTTCAGACCAAACTGACAGAATATTCCGGCCGCCTGCTTTTCTTCGCGCTGGAGTTGAACCGCATCGACGATGCGGTGATCGATGCCTGCGTGGCGAACGATCCGCTTGCCGGCCATTACCGTCCCTGGCTGGTCGATCTGCGCAAGGACAAGCCCTATCAGCTCGAAGATAAGCTGGAGCAGCTTTTCCTCGAAAAGTCGATGACGAGTGCTGCCGCCTTTAATCGTCTCTTCGATGAAACGATGGCGGAACTGCGCTTCGAGATTGACGGGGAAAAGCTGCCGCTCGAAGTGGCGCTGAACATGCTGCAGGAAAAGGATCCCGAAGTACGCCGCAAGGCGGCGATGGCGCTCGCCGAAACCTTCAAGACCAATATCCGCATCTTCACGCTCATCACCAATACGCTCGCCAAGGACAAGGAAATCGCCGATCGCTGGCGCGGCTTCGAAGACATCGCCGATAGCCGCCATCTGGCAAACCGCGTCGAGCGCGAGGTGGTCGATGCTCTGGCCGCGGCCGTCAAGGAAGCCTATCCGCGCCTTTCGCATCGTTATTACAAAATGAAGGCCAAGTGGCTCGGCATGGAGCAGATGAATTTCTGGGATCGCAATGCGCCGCTTCCGGAAACTTCAAACGCCATCATCTCCTGGTCCGAAGCCAAGGACACGGTGCTTTCCGCCTACGGCAACTTCGCGCCGGAAATGGCTGATATCGCCAGGCGCTTCTTTGATGAACAGTGGATCGATGCGCCCGTTCGCCCCGGCAAAGCGCCGGGCGCCTTCGCCCATCCGACTGTGCCTTCCGCGCATCCCTACGTGCTCGTCAATTATATGGGCAAGCCGCGCGATGTCATGACGCTTGCCCACGAGCTCGGGCATGGCGTGCATCAGGTTCTTGCCGGTGCACAAGGCGCACTCATGTGCCAGACACCGCTGACGCTCGCCGAGACCGCTTCCGTCTTCGGTGAGATGCTGACCTTCCGCGCGCTGCTCAACCGCACGGCTGACAACCGCGAACGCAAGGCAATGCTCGCCCAGAAGGTCGAAGACATGATCAACACGGTCGTGCGCCAGATCGCCTTCTACGAATTCGAGCGCAAGGTCCATACTGCCCGCAAGGCCGGTGAACTGACCGCCGACGATATCGGTGAGCTCTGGCTTTCGATCCAGTCCGAAAGCCTCGGCCCGGCGATCAAGATCTCCGAGGGCTACGAGACCTATTGGGCCTATATCCCTCATTTCATTCATTCGCCCTTCTATGTCTATGCCTATGCCTTCGGCGACTGCCTGGTGAACTCGCTCTATGCCGTCTATCAGAAGGCGGAGAAGGGCTTTCAGGAGAAGTATTTCGAACTGCTGAGGGCCGGCGGCACCAAGCATCATGCCGAACTGCTGAAGCCCTTCGGCCTCGATGCGACAGATCCCTCCTTCTGGAGCAAGGGCCTGTCGATGATCGAAGGGCTGATCGACGAACTCGAGGCGTTGGACAAGGCATAAGGCTGCCCGAGCCCGCACCTCACTGGAAAGGCAATGGCAGCCTCCGAACCATTCATCCTGTTCCGGGACGATACGACCGGCGAAGTCATGCTCTTCGCCGGTCCGCAATGCATGATCGTTGCTCGCACGCACGCCGAATTCCTGCCGGCGCTGGAGCGGATGGAAGAAGCGCGCAGAGCCGGAAAATGGCTTGCCGGTTACATCGCCTATGAGGCTGGCCATCTCTTCGAAAGCAAGCTTGCCTCCTTCGCCGAAGAGAACCGGGAGACGCCCTTGCTGCTGTTCGGCGTCTTCGATGCGCCTCAGCCGGAAAGTCATCCACTCGCGACACCGCGACAGCGGCAGGAAAACGAGGAGTTCCTGACCGCGCCGAAGGCAGCCTGGAATTTCCATATATATAAAGAGCGTTTTGAACGCCTCCACCGCCACCTCCGCCTCGGCGATATCTATCAGGCCAATCTGACGATGCCGATCGAAGCCCGCTGGAACGGCGACCCGCTCGCCGCCTTCTGGTCACTGATCGACCGCCAGCCTGTCAAATACGGTGCGTTGGCCGATCTCGGCGGCCCCATCATTCTTTCCCGCTCGCCGGAACTGTTTTTCCGCATCGACGAAGATGGCTGGATCGAGACGCACCCGATGAAAGGCACGGCAAAGCGGGGTGCGACACCGGCCGAAGATGCCGAAATCGTCGAAGCCATGAAGGCCGACATCAAGACGCAAGCGGAAAACCGCATGATCGTCGACCTGTTACGCAACGATATCTCGCGCATCACCGAAGTCGGCACGCTCGATGTTCCCAAGCTCTTCGAGATCGAGACATATCCCACCGTCCACCAGATGGTGAGTCATGTGCAGGCAAAGCTCCTGCCCGATCTTTCCATACGCGACATATTCGCGGCGCTCTTTCCTTGCGGCTCGATTACCGGCGCGCCGAAGATCCGTGCCATCGAAATCCTCCACGATCTCGAAGACACGCCGCGCGATGCCTATTGCGGCGCGATCGGCATGATCTCGCCGGGTGGCGCCATGCGCTTCTCCGTCGCCATCCGCACCATGACGCTGTTCGATAGGGGCAAGGCGGTCTTCAACGTCGGCGGCGGCATCGTCTTCGATTCCACCGCTGAAGCAGAATATGAGGAATGTCTGCTCAAGGCCCGCTTCGCGGTCGGCGACCAATGGATCGCCCGATGACGGATTTCTCACTGATCGAAACGCTGCGCTGGCAACCGGATGAAGGCTTCATTCGCCTGCGCCTGCATCTCGCCCGCCTCTCTCGCTCCGCCCGCCGCATCGGCTTTCCCGAGCCGCTGGATGCGGCGGCCAAGTTGGAAGAAGCACTGAAGGACGAAAAGGGCCAGCGCCGCGTCAGGCTGACCTTCGATGGACAGGGGTGTATCGATATCACAACAGCTCCCTTCGCTCCGCTTCCGCCCGATGCCGTCTGGACCCTCCGTATCTCGAATACCCATCTCGATTCCGCCGACAAACTGCTGCGCATCAAAACCACGCGCCGCAGCATCTACGAGGCAGCACGCGCCGAATTCACACAGCAACAGGCGGACGAAGTCATCCTTCTCAACGAACGGCAGGAGGTCTGCGAAGGCACCATAACCTCCGTCTTCCTCGATGATGGCTCCGGCATTCTCCGCACCCCGCCGATCTCCTGCGGCCTGCTCGCCGGCGTGCTGCGCACCGAACTCATCTGCCAGCGCAAGGCGCGCGTCGGGCGCATCACGCTCGAGGAGCTACACAAGGGCAGGCTTTACGTCGGAAATTCGCTGCGCGGTTTGATCCGCGCCACTCTGCAAAAGGACTGAACATGTTTATCCTCGCCCTGACCTATGTGAAGCCGAACGAAGAGGCCGACAGGCATATGGAGCCGCATATGGCTTGGGTTAAGGAAGGATATGCCAAAGGCTGGTTCCTCGCCTCCGGCCGCAAGGTGCCGCGCACCGGCGGCGTCATTTTCGCTGTCGGTGACCGCGCCGAGATCGAAGCCTTTGTGGCGGTCGATCCCTTCACCATCTACGGCGTCGCCGAATACGACATCACCGAAGTTGCACTGACGACGGTGACGGACGGGCTGGAGGCTTTGAAGCGCTGATTCACGAACCGCGCCTTTTGCTCGTCAGGCTCAAAAAGGAGCGGCGATGAAACTTCCGACTTATACACCTTATGACGGCTCGGCACGGCCTTTCACCATCGGCCTGATGCCCCTCGATCCCCACCGCTGGATCGAGCCCGACGACGATCTGCAACGCTATCTCAAGGAAAAAGCTCGGCTGGCGGGCGAGCGATTCGACGACATTTTCGTCGCTGAAGAAAGAACGGAAACTGCCCAGCAGGAGGCGTTGGATCTTCTTCTCGCGCACCTTGGCGAGCGGCATCCGGCAATGCGCCGTCACGACACCTCGGCCCTACCGCCCCTCTTCAAGGCCGGTTCGCTCGTTCAGGATGATCTTGTCCTCATGCGCCGCAAGGCCGATGGCTGGCATCTCGTTGCCGCCCACGTCGCCTTTCCTTCTTCGTGGTCGCTGCGCGAAAAGTTCAGCCGCCCGATGCACGAGATCCATGCTGACGTACCGGACTTTAGCCAAGGCACACGCAATGCGGCGCTTATTACCCGCATCTTCGACAATCTGCGGGTTGACCAGCCGGTCGAGCGGTTGAACTGGTCGGTCAACACCACGGCCGATCTCTTCCTCCCCATCTCGAAACATCGCCGGCCGCCTTACACCGAAGCCTTCACGCTGGAGGAACGCTTCGTCCGCGTCGAACGCCAGACCCTGCGCAGGCTTGCCGTGTCAAGCGATATCCTTTTCACCATCCGCATCTATATCGATCCGGTTGCTGTCATTGCCCGCCATCCGCAGGCGCAGAAACTCGCAGCAAGTTTCGCCGATCAGCTGGAATTGCTCGATGATCAGCAGGCTGCCTACAAGGGCCTGACCGTGCAAAGTGCCGAGCTCGTGGGGAAATTGCGGGCGCTTTGTAGGTCCGATATTTGACCTTTGCAGGGGAACGCTCTTTATTGTGACGTCATTTTGTGATTAGAGCCGGTCACTTCGCGACCTTCGTCGCATTTTCACATGAATTCTTTAGGCTGAAAGCCTTCGTTCCCTTCCACAGGAGAAAAGAATGACGGAACAGAACTATCCGGTATATGGCGAAATTACCGGTCCGATCGTCATGATCGGCTTTGGCTCTATCGGCCGCGGCACGCTGCCCCTGATCGAGCGCCACTTCAAGTTCGACAAGAGCCGGATGGTTGTCATCGACCCGCGCACGGACGATGCCCACATTCTGGAAAAGCACGGCGTCAAGCACATCCAGGCGCACGTGACGAAGGACAATTACAAGGAACTGCTGAAGCCGCTCCTGACCGAAGGCGAAGGCCAGGGTTTCTGCGTCAACCTTTCGGTCGATACATCGTCGCTCGACATCATCAAGCTCTGCCGCAAGCTTGACGTGCTCTACATCGATACCGTCGTCGAGCCCTGGCTCGGCTTCTATTTCGACAAGGACATGAAGAACGAGGAGCGCACCAACTATGCGTTGCGCGAAACCGTTCGCAAGGAAAAGGCCAAGAACCCGGGCGGCACCACTGCCGTTTCCACCTGCGGCGCAAACCCGGGCATGGTGTCCTGGTTCGTCAAGCAGGCGCTGCTCAACCTCGCCAAGGATATCGGCCTGAAATTCGACGAGCCGGGCCAGGACGACCGCGAAGAATGGGCAAAGCTCATGAAGAAGGTCGGCGTCAAGGGCGTTCATATCGCCGAGCGCGATACGCAGCGCACCATCCATCCGAAGCCGCTCAACGTCTTCTGGAACACCTGGTCGGTCGAAGGCTTCATCTCTGAGGGCCTGCAGCCGGCAGAACTCGGCTGGGGCACCCATGAAAACTGGATGCCGAAGAACGCCAAGAAGCACAAGAAGGGCAACAAGGCCGCCATCTACCTCGAACAGCCCGGCGCCAACACCCGCGTTCGCACCTGGTGCCCGACGCCCGGCCCGCAATACGGCTTCCTCGTCACCCATAACGAGTCGATCTCGATCGCCGACTTCTTCACGGTCAGGGATAAGGACGGCGACGTCACCTATCGTCCGACCTGCCACTACGCCTATCATCCCGCCAACGACGCGGTTCTGTCGCTGCATGAGATGTTCGGCAACGGCGGCAAGGCACAGCCGGTTCTCCACGTTCTCGACGAGAACGAGCTGGTCGACGGTGTCGATGAGCTCGGTGTACTGCTCTACGGTCACGACAAGAACGCCTACTGGTACGGTTCGCGACTGTCGCTGGAAGAAACCCGCCGCATCGCCCCCTACCAGAACGCGACCGGCCTGCAGGTAACATCGGCCGTTCTCGCCGGCATGGTCTGGGCCATCGAAAACCCGAAGGCCGGCATCGTTGAAGCCGACGAGATGGATTACAAGCGCTGCCTCGAAGTGCAGCTGCCCTATCTCGGCCCGGTTGAAGGCCACTATACCGACTGGACCCCGCTCGACGGCCGTCCGGGCCTGTTCCCGGAAGACATCGACACCAAGGATCCGTGGCAGTTCAAGAACATCCTCGTTCGCTGAGCCCTGCCGTAACGCTGTCGAAAATGCCCGCTGCGAGGCGGGCATTTTTGTAACGCCTGCTGTCTAAATACCGGACGGGCTCTGCCGAAGGCTTGCCTTCGCGGAGGGTCCGCGCCATGTTTTTGGCGACTGTCGCGGATAGTTTCCGCTTAAATTCGCCGGGAGAAGCCTTATGAAAATCAGAACTGGTCTCGTTCTTGCGGTTGCATCGGCAGCTCTTGCCGCCTGCGTTTCCTCCGGCCCGCGCCCCCTCCCCGTGGCATCGGCACCCGCTCCTACCGGTGTCGAGGGAACCTGGGCCGATCCGAACGGTATCGTCTCCACCTTCCAGAGTGGTACCTTCACGACGCGCACGACCGACAGCAACCAGCTTCTGGCCTCCGGCACCTATATCAAGACGTCGCCGACGCTGGTGGAAATCAACATGACCTCGCTGGTTCGCAACACGCAGTCGAAGGTCAATTGCGCCCTCGTCACGACCGGCCAGCTGAACTGCACCTCGGATGCCGGCGCACAATTCGTCCTGACCCGCCGCAGTTAGAGCCTTTCCTGATATTGGCGGGCTTACGGCTTTTTTGCCAGCAGCCCTCTTGGAAAGCCCCATCCTCTTCACAGCTTCCCTCTTGCGGTTGATCCACGCAGGTGGAAACATCCGCGCGCCGGCATCGTCGGTGATGATCCACATGAGGGATGGCCAGGATCAGGGGTACAGATCCTGGCTTTAATCAGGAGAACAGGGATGACGAAGTCTTTCAGCTTCGGTCTTTTGACCGCGTCTATTCTGGCGCTGAGCACAAGCGCCGCATTTGCGGATTACGAACTCAATATTCTTCATATCAACGATTTCCACTCTCGCATCGAATCGATCAACAAGTTCGATTCCACGTGCTCTGCAGAGGACGAGGGCAAGAACGCGTGCTTCGGTGGCGCTGCACGCCTGAAGACAGCGATCGACCAGCGCCGTCAGGCCCTGACGGGCAAGAACGTGCTCCTGCTCAATGCCGGCGACAATTTCCAGGGCTCGCTGTTCTACACGACCTACAAGGGCGCGGCTGAAGCCGAAATGCTGAACCTCATGAAGTTCGACGCCATGACGGTCGGCAATCATGAATTCGACGACAGCGAGGATGGTCTCGCGACCTTCCTCGACAAGGTGCAATTCCCCGTCGTCACCGCCAACGTCAAGGCAAGTGCCGCCTCCAAGATCGGCGACCGCATCAAGCCTTCTCTCGTGCTCGATATCGCTGGTCAGAAGATCGGCATCGTCGGCGCCGTCACCAACGATACGCCGGAGCTTTCCTCGCCCGGCCCGAACGTGACGATTGCCGATGACGTCAAGAGCATCACTGCAGAGGTCGAGAAACTGAAGAGCGAAGGCGTCAACAAGATCATTGCGCTCACCCATGTCGGCTACCCGCGCGACCTTGCCTTGATTGCCAAGATCCCCGATGTCGACGTGGTCGTTGGCGGCCATTCGCACAGCCTGCTCTCGAACACCGACGCGAAGGCCGAAGGCCCCTATCCGACGTTGGTTGACAACCCCGGCGGCTACAAGGTGCCGGTGGTGCAGGCAGCCTCCTACAGCAAATATCTCGGCGATCTCGTCGTGAACTTCGATGACAACGGCGTCGTCAAGGACGCCAAGGGCGATCCGATCCTGATCGATTCCTCCTTCACGCCGGATCCGGCCGTCGCGGCGCGCATTGTCGAACTGGCAAAGCCGATCGACGACCTGCGCAAGAAGGTGATAGGCTCCTCCGAAAGCCCGATCGAGGGCAACAGCAAGGTCTGCCGCGTGAAGGAATGCTCGATGGGCAATCTGGTGGCCGATGCCATACTCGACCGCACCAAGAACCAGGCTGTCACCATTGCCATCCAGAACGGCGGCGGCCTGCGTGCCTCGATAGATGGCGGTGACGTCACCCAGGGCGAAGTCATCACCGTGCTGCCGTTCCAGAACACGCTCGCCACCTTCCAGCTGACTGGCGCCGATGTTGTCAAGGCGCTCGAAAACGGCGTCAGCCAGATCGACCAGGGCGCCGGTCGTTTCCCGCAAGTCGCCGGTCTGAAATTCACTTTCGACCAGTCGAAGCCGGTCGGCAGCCGCGTCAGCGACGTCCAGGTCAAGGACGGTGACAATTTCGTACCGATCGACAATGCCAAAACCTATGGCGTCGCCACCAACAACTTCATGCGCGCCGGCGGCGATGGATATGTCGCTTTCAAGGACGGCCAGAACGCCTATGACTTCGGCCCGGATCTGGCCGACGTGACCGCTGAATATCTCGCCGCCCACTCGCCCTATAAGCCCTATACGGACGGTCGCATCACGGAAATAGCCCAGGCTGCTCCTGCTCCATCCGCTCCGGCCCCATCAGCCGAGCCGGCTCCGGCGCCTACCGCTCCTGCACCTGCTACGGAACCCGCCCCGGCAACGCCTGCACCGGCAGCCGCTGCACCTGCCACGCCCTCGACCCACGTCATCGTTGCCGGCGATACTTTCTGGGATCTTGCCAAGTCCTTCTACGGCGACGGTGCCGAATGGCGCAAATTGTCGGAAGCCAATGGCAGCCCGAACCCCCGCCATCTGCGGATCGGCGAGGAAATCCAGGTTCCAGCCAAGTAAGACGATTTGTCCCGATCATGAGAGCCGGTCCGGGGTTCCCCGGGCCGGTTTTTCTTCTTATAGGGTGAACCGTGATCGGCTGGCTGCGTATGAGCCGGCGAGACACGAAAGCGCGTTGGGGCCAGAATGACAGATACTTCACTCCGCCCGGCGGACCATCCCGCCGTCAAATTCGGCAAGGTTGGCGTCCTGCTGGTCAATCTCGGCACGCCTGATGGCACCGATTATACGTCCATGCGCCGCTATCTGCGCGAATTCCTGACCGACAAGCGGGTCATCGAATGGTCGCCCTGGAAATGGTATCCGATCCTGTTCGGCATCGTGCTCAATACGCGCCCGCAGAAGGTCGGCAAGGCCTATGAGACGATCTGGAACAAGGAGCTGAATGAAAGCTGGCTGCGCACCTATACCCGCAATCAGTCTGATTTCATGGCCGACCGGCTGAAGGACCTGCCAAACGTCAAGGTGGACTGGGCGATGCGCTACGGTACCCCGTCGATTCCCTCGCGCATCGAAGCGCTGAAGGATGAAGGCTGCGACCGCATCCTGCTCTTCCCGCTCTATCCGCAATATGCCGCCGCCACCACGGCAACCGTCAACGACAAGGCCTTCCAGAAGCTGCTCACCATGCGTTGGCAACCGGCGCTGCGCACGGTGCCTGACTATCACGACGACGAGACCTATATCGAAGCGCTGGCGAAGTCGGTCGAACAACACCTGGCTACCCTCGACTGGAAGCCGGAAATGCTGCTCGCTTCCTTCCACGGCATCCCGCTTTCCTATTTCCAGCAGGGCGATCCCTATTACTGTCAGTGCCAAAAGACCGGCCGCCTGCTGCGCGAGCGTCTAGGTCTCACGAAGGAGAACTTCATGGTCACCTTCCAGTCCCGCTTCGGGCCGGAAGAATGGCTGCAGCCCTACACAGATAAGACCGTCGAGAAGCTGGCGCAGGACGGCGTCAAGCGCATCGCAGTCATGAACCCCGGCTTCGTTTCCGACTGTCTGGAGACGCTGGAGGAGATTGCCGAACAGGCCGCACATTCTTTCAAGCACAATGGCGGCGAGCAGTTCGCGCATATTCCGTGCTTGAATGACGGAGAGGACGGCATGCAGGTGCTGGAAAAAGTCGTGCGCCGTGAGCTGCTGGGCTGGGCATGACAGACGCGGCGTCAGATTTTCTGGCGACCCGCAATAGATAAAGACGTCCCCCGCTCCAGATCTAAGGAAGGACCGAAGCCGACAACCGCAACTGCGGCGCGCAGGCTCTCGGTCTGCGGCTTTATTCATCTGGACGAATTTCATGATTTCGGGTTTTAGAAAATTGATTGTCCTCGCCTGCTTATTCGTCGTCGCAGGTGGCGGTTACCTCGCGTGGGAGCACTATCAGCGGGTCTATGCCAACGCCCCTCCCAAAGGCATCGTCGGTCAGGTCGCCTGTCAGCTTCGCCTCCGCGATGTCAAAACCAGCAATCTGAAGCCGGACGATCAGCCGTTCCTCACCAATTGCCTGATGGGCGGCTACATCACAAAGAGCGACCTCGATGATGCCGGCCTATCACCCTGATTTGACAGGCGGGACTGTCATTCCTTCCTTGCAAAGAACGTGCTAACTCACCACGTCAGATAGGTGGGCTTAGGGAGGAACATATGCTGCTGGGCGGCTTCGATATCGTCGTGATCGTATTGGTGATTTTCGTCATCATGGTGCTCTTTGCGGGCATCAAGACGGTTCCACAGGGTTATCGCTACACGATCGAGCGCTTCGGCCGCTATACCCGCACGCTGGAACCCGGCCTGAACCTGATCACCCCTTTCATCGAGCGCGTCGGCGCCAGGATGAACGTGATGGAGCAGGTGCTGAACGTGCCGACCCAGGAGGTGATCACCAAGGACAATGCCTCGGTCGCGGCCGATGCAGTCTCTTTCTACCAGGTGCTGAATGCCGCTCAGGCCGCCTATCAGGTTTCCAACTTGGAAAATGCGATCCTGAACCTCACCATGACCAATATTCGCTCAGTCATGGGCTCTATGGATCTCGACGAGCTGCTCTCCAATCGCGATGCGATCAACGACCGGCTGCTGCGCGTCGTGGACGAGGCCGTGCATCCTTGGGGCATCAAGGTCACCCGTGTCGAGATCAAGGATATCCAGCCGCCGCGCGACCTCGTCGACGCGATGGCCCGCCAGATGAAGGCCGAGCGCGAGAAGCGTGCCCAGGTGCTGGAAGCCGAAGGTTCGCGCAATGCGCAGATCCTGAGGGCCGAGGGCGCCAAGCAGTCCGCCATCCTTCAGGCCGAAGGCCAGCGCGAAGCCGCCTTCCGCAATGCCGAAGCTCGCGAGCGCTTGGCCGAAGCCGAAGCGAAGGCGACGAAGATGGTCTCGGAAGCAATCGCCGCGGGCGACATCCAGGCAATCAACTATTTCGTGGCACAGAAATACACCGAGGCCCTCACCTCGATCGGTTCGGCGCCCAATTCCAAGATCGTGATGATGCCGATGGAGGCGTCTTCCATCCTCGGCTCGCTCGGCGGCATCGGCGCGATTGCCCGGCAGGTCTTTGGCGAAGGCAACAATCCGCCGTCTGCGCCGCGTCCAAGCGCAGGTCCGGCACGCTCGACGCCGTCGGTCGGCCCGGCTCCGGCCAATCCCTTCAATCCCAATCCGGAGCGATAAGCCATGCTGGCGAAGATCGTCGGCGAACTTGGGCCGTGGAGCTGGTGGGTGGCAGGCCTCGTGCTACTTGCCGCCGAGCTGATCGTGCCGGGCTTCTTCCTTGTCTGGATCGGCCTCGCAGCTCTTGCCGTCGGCGTTTTGTCGCTGATCTTCTGGGATGCCGCTTTCTGGATCTGGGAGCTTCAGGCGATCCTATTCGCCGTTTTCGCGGTCGTCGCCACGCTCATCGGCCGGCGGCTCACGCTGCGCAACGACACGACGGATGAACCATTCCTCAACCAGCGTGGTGCGAGCCTCGTCGGCCGCACCGCGACGCTGCGCGAGCCGATCCGCGAAGGCCGCGGCCGCATTCGCCTCGATGACACGATGTGGCAGGTCATGGGGCCGGATCTTCCGGCCGGGACGCAGGTCAAAGTGGTTTCGAGTAACGGCCGCGACCTGACCGTCGAGCCGACCTGATCAGGCCACGCCGATCCGCAAGAGATCATGGAAGTGAACGAGCCCGATTGGACGCTGCTCGTCATCAACGACGATAAGTGCGCCAATCTTGTATTGCTCAAGCAGCGCCAGAGCTGCAGTCGCCAATATCGTCGGCCTTACGGTCTTCGGTGCGCGCGTCATGATGTCGTCGACCGTTAGCTGCGCAAGATTGCGGGTGAGGTTGCGCGACATGTCACCATCAGTGACGATGCCGCAAAGCCGGCCTTCGGCATCCAGCACGCCGACGCAGCCGAAATGCTTGTGCGACAGCACTCTGATTGCCTCCGGCACGGACGTGCCCTTCACCACCAGCGGCAAGCGCTCACCGGTATGCATGATGTCGGCAACGTGCATCAAGCTCGCACCGAGCTTGCCGCCGGGATGGAAGACATGAAAATCGGTCGCCGTGAAGCCGCGCGCATCAAGAAGTGCGATCGCCAGCGCATCGCCGAGCGCAAGCTGCATCATTGTCGATGTGGTCGGCGCCAGCCCGTTCGGACAGGCCTCTTCCTCGTTGGGGATCAGCAATGCGATATCTGCGGCCGTCGCCAGCGAGGACTGTGGGCTGCAGGTCATCGCGATCAGCGGAATGGAAAAACGCCGTGTATAGGAAATGATGCTCTTCAGTTCGGCACTCTCACCACCCTTGGAGATCGCAAGGACGACATCGTCGCCGGCGATCATGCCGAGGTCGCCGTGATTGGCTTCCGCCGCATGCACGAAAAAGGCCGGCGTACCTGTCGAAGCGAAAGTGGCAGCTATTTTGGTGCCGATATGGCCGCTCTTGCCGACGCCGGTCACAATCACGCGGCCAGAATTTTGGCCGATCATCTCGACCGCACGGGTAAAAGGTCCGGCCAGCCCATTATCAAAGGCAAGTTCGAGTGCCTCGAGGGCGCGTCTTTCGATGCTGATCGTGCGCTTGCCCGACTCCAGCACGCTGTTTTCGACGAGTTTCACGGCTCTCCTGATCATGGCAATGCGTTAGACCTTTTCACTTTACCTGTCCACCCGACAATGTTTCCGATGTATGAACACGCTGCCGGCAGTGCAACGAATGGTTAACCACAAGGCTTTACGCTTGGGTAAGACTTCGAAGCATTTCAGGCGCGGATTGAATGGGCCAGGGAAAACAGACGAGCAGTGTGACGCCGCTCCGCGCCATGAGCCGTGCCGTCTCCATCACGGCTGTCGGGCTGCTGGTCGCGCCCGCCGCTTTCGCGCAGCAGACGACGTATCAACAAGAATCGGGAAGCACGGCAAATTCCCGCACCGTCGCCACGCAACGTGTGGCCACGAACAATGCGGCGCAGGACTCCGGCGATACGGACGATGCCGCGACGGCGCCTGCCAATGCCCGGGATCAAGACACCGCGGCTGCACCCGCCCCGACGACGCAGCCCGACGACGAGACTACCGGCTCAATCCTCGATGAGGATATGCGCAAGCTGAACACCCGCGAACCGCGCCTGGACGAAACGCCGGCTCGCAGGGTGCCGGAGAGCATATCGACCGAACAGACGCCCGGTATCCCGATCGGCAGCTTCGTGCTGCGCCCAAGCGTCACCCAGACGATCAACAGCGAAACCACGAAAGACGGCGGCACGAAACAGAGCCGCGGTTTTCTCGAAACCGATATGGGCGCGACACTGACCTCCGATTGGAGTCGGCATCAGTTGACCGTCACCACCGAAGGCGCCTGGCAGAAGAACATCAGCGGTGAAGGAGAAGAACAGCCCTCCTTCAAGATCGATGGCGATCTGCGGCTGGACCTGCCGCGTGACACCGTCGCCCATATCACCAGCGGCTACAATTTCTATCGCGAGGATACGGACGATCCGGACGCGATCACCGACGCCGCCCAGCAGTCGGACGTACAGGAATTTACCGGCGGCGCTTCCATCGAGCACGACTTCGGGATCTTGCGCGGCACAGCCGCCGTTGCGCTCTCCCGCTCGATCTATTCGGATGCCGTGCTTTCCAACGGCACGACCGTTTCGCTGAGCGACCGCAACCAGACCACAGGCACGGTGCGCGGCCGCATCGGTTACGAACTCTCGCCGGCGCTCATTCCCTTCATCGAAGCGTCGGTCGGCAAGACCAACTATGATGATCGCATTGATTCTTCGGGCTACCAGCGTTCCGGAGATAGCTACGGCGCCAAGGGCGGCGTGCAGGTCGATATGGGTGAAAAGCTCAAGGGCGAGGTTGCAGTCGGTTATGCAATGGCGGATTTCGATGATAGCCGCCTGAAATCGATCGATACGGCCACGCTCGATGCCAGCCTGCTCTGGTCGCCGATCCGCGGAACGAATGTCAATATCGACCTCCAGACGAGCATCCAGCCTTCGACCGCAGCCGGCGAAAGCGGTTATGTTTCACATCAGCTGACGTCCACGGTCGATCATCAGTTGCGCGACAATCTGGTGGCGACGACCATCAGCGGCGTGACGCTGCGCGATTATCCGAGCGGTAGCACAATAAGTGACGAGACGGTTTACACCGCCTCGACAGGTCTTATCTGGAACATCAACCGCTACCTCGACTTCACCAGCACGCTTGGCTACGAGCTGACGACGCGCAAGGAAGGCGACGACTCGCGGCAATGGCGAGCCGGCGTCGGTGTCAAGGTGAAGCGCTGACGAGACTTACTTCAGGCCCGCGAGCAGTTCCCTGAAGCCGCCTTCGACGCTCGGACGGATATCCGCACGCTCGAGAGCAAAGGCAACGTTGGCGAGGATGAAGCCATCCTTGGCGCCGCAGTCGTAAGTCGCACCCTTGAAGTGGTAGCCTGCGAAATCCTGTTCCTTCAGCAGCTTCAGCATGCCGTCGGTGAGCTGGATTTCGTTGCCCGCGCCGCGTTCCTGAGTTTCCAGGATCTTGAAGACTTCCGGCTGCAGGATATAGCGGCCGTTGATGAAGAAGTTGGAAGGAGCCGTGCCCTTGGCCGGCTTTTCAACCATGCCAGTGATGCGGAAGCCCTCGCCGATCGCGTCGCCGACGCCGACAATGCCGTATTTGTGGGCCTGATCGGGAGCACATTCCTCGACAGCGATAATGTTGCCGCCGCTGTGCTCGTAGAGATCTATCATGCCCTTCATGCAGCCCTTTTCACCCTTCATGATCATGTCGGGCAGAAGCAGCGCGAAAGGTTCGTCGCCGACGATCTCGCGGGCGCACCACACGGCGTGGCCGAGGCCGAGCGGCTCCTGCTGACGGGTAAAGCTCACCGTGCCTGCCTTGGGAAGCTGCTGCTGCAACAGGGTGATTTCCGCCTTCTTGGCGCGCTCCTTGAGCGTCTGCTCAAGTTCGAAATGAATATCGAAGTAGTCTTCGATGACATGCTTGTTACGACCGGTAACAAAAACCAGATGTTCAATGCCCGCTTCAAGTGCTTCGTCGACAACGTACTGAATGATTGGCTTATCAACGACAGTCAGCATTTCCTTCGGAACCGCTTTGGTAGCCGGAAGGAACCGCGTTCCCAGTCCCGCGACTGGAAATACTGCCTTACGAACTTTCTTATGCTGAGCCACACCGATCTCCTGTTTTGACTATACCGCTTTTAACTAAACGCTATATCGATTTGAACTAGTATAGAATTGCTACGGTTTTGCAAATGATGACTGTTCCGGCCGCCTATGGTAAAGAATTTGTTGACTCCGTTCCTGTAATTTCGGCGTAGGGCGGACATGACGTACCGCCTTGGCTAAAACTGAAGATGACGGATACGATTGCCGATGACCCAGAAATACGCAAACTCCCTTCGTGGTCTTGCTCTCGCCATCGTTGTTGCAACCGCGGCTGGATTGGCCCCCAATAACGCAAAAGCCGATGCCCGGTTCCAGAAGTGGATCGCGGACTTCTCCCAAACTGCTGCTCAGAGTGGCATCAGTAAGGCAACGTACCAGAAAGCGTTTTCTGGGGTAAGCGAACCAGATCCGACAGTCCTCGAAAAGGCGACCTATCAGCCTGAATTCACATCGAAGATTTGGGACTATGTCGATTCCCGCGTCAACCCCTACACTGTGGAAATCGGCCGCAAGATGGCAGCCAAACACGCCAGGACGCTCGACGCCATCCAGCGCCGCTTCGGCGTCGACAAGTCGATTCTGCTGGCGATCTGGTCGATGGAATCAAATTATGGGGCAGTTCTCGCTAAAGATGAGCGCCTTCACTATGTGCCGCGGGCGCTGGCAACACTTGCCTATGCCGATCCAAAGCGCGGCAAATACGCCAAGAAGCAGTTGATCGCAGCCCTGAAGATCCTGCAGAACGGCGATGTTCCCGCCAAAGAGATGACCGGCTCCTGGGCCGGCGCCATGGGCCATACCCAGTTCATCCCGACAAGCTATCTTCTCTACGCGGTCGATGCGGATGGAAACGGCCATCGCGACATCTGGAATTCCGTGCCCGACGCGCTGGCGACGTCAGCGAATCTTCTGATGAAGAATGGCTGGGATGCCGGCCGAACCTGGGGTTACGAGGTCGCAGTACCGGCATCCGCTGCCCAGCAGGTCGGCAAGACCCGCACGCTCGCGCAGTGGGCGGCACTCGGCCTGAAGCGTCCGAACGGCAAGGCTTTCAAGGATGGTGATACCCGCGCCATGCTGAAGATGCCGGCTGGTGCGAATGGTCCGGGTTTCCTGATGACGGCCAACTTCTTCACCATCAAAAATTACAATGCCTCCGACAGCTATGCACTCGCCGTCGGCCTGCTTGCAGACCAGATTGCCGGCTTTGGCGGCATGCAGCAGCGCTGGCCGCGCCCGGAAGGCGCGCTCGATATTACCGAGAAGTTCGAATTGCAGACGCGCTTGAAGACACTTGGCTATTATAGCGGCGATGTCGACGGCAATTTCGGTTCCGGCTCCAAGGCGGCGATCGCTGCCGTGCAGGAGCGTATCGGCATGCAGGCGGATGGTGAGCCGTCGCTTTCGCTTCTGCACGCGTTGCGACGCTAGAAGCGGCGAAAGTCTGACCTAAATAGTATGGGTGGAGTGGACGGAAAGCCGGTGCCTATGCAAGATGCCCGGCAGATGCGGAACTGCCCCATGACAAGAAAAACTGACCCAACCCGACGGTTTCGCGGGCTTGCGCTTGCCGCGGCCGCGCTTTCTCTTTGCCTTGGCTCGATGGTGCCGGTGCACTATGCCGAGGCACAGGAGACGCGTTACCAGCGCCGCTCCATCCTCGATTTCTTTCTCGGTCGCCGTTACATCGATGATAATCCGCAACCGGAGATGCGTGACCAACCGCGGCGGCGACAGCAACAACGCAAGCGCCCGCCTGCACAAAAGGCTATGACGCCGACCCGCACCGTGCCGGTAGCGCCCGCCGAACCCGTGGTTCAGAAGCTGGACGATGCCCAAAAAATCCTGATCGTCGGCGACTTTCTCGCCGGCGGCCTGGGTGACGGCCTCACCGCTGCCTTTGAGGCGTCGCCCGGCGTCGTGGTCGAAGCCCGCAGTAATGTCTCATCCGGCCTCGTGCGCGACGACTATTACAACTGGCCCGGCGAATTGCCGAAGATGATCGACGAGTTGAAGCCGGCAATGGTCGTCATCATGATCGGCGCGAATGACCGTCAACAGATGGTGACCGATGCCGGCAAGGAGAAATTCCGCACCGACGGCTGGTTCAGCGAATATCAGCGCCGTGTGCTCGCCTTCGGCAAGGAGATTACCGGCCGCAAGATTCCGCTGCTCTGGGTCGGACTTCCCGCCTTCGAATCCGATTCGATGACGGCCGATGCCGTGCAGATGAACCAGCTCTACCGCAATCAGGTGGAAAGCATCGGCGGCGAATTCGTCGATATCTGGGATGGCTTCGTGGATGAGAACGGCAAGTTCATCGTCACCGGTTCTGATGTTAACGGCCAGCAGGTACGTCTGCGCACTACCGACGGAATTAACCTGACACAGGCCGGCCGCCGCAAGCTCGCCTTCTACGTGGAAAAACCGGCGCGCCGCATTCTTGGCACCCAGGCAAGCCCCGATCTCGTGCGCCTCGACCCCGGCAACCTGCCGGCGCTGACGCTGCCGACCAATCCCGTCGAACACACGCAGCCGATCAGTCTGTCCGACCCGAACCTCGATGGCGGAGCAGAGCTGCTCGGTGCCGGCAAGACGCCGCCGGTGACACTGACGAAATCGCCGCGTGATCTTTTGGTCGAACAGGGAGAAATGGCGCCTGCGCCCGCAGGCCGTATCGACGACTATCGCATGCCGACGCTGAAGACGACGGCGGAAGTTTCCGTGAAATGAGAAGGGGCCGCTATAGCGTGTGGTGCGGCCCTCGCTCGATGGTCCGGATTTATTTGGCTGTCGCCTGCGGCCAGGTCAGATAGTAGAAGTCGGAGCCGATCTGGCCGAAATAGGCATTGCTGTTGTCGACCTTATCTACATAGTGACCGGCCTGCTTGACGAACGAAGCGTCGTCGCCCCGCTTCAGATGCGCATTGAGGAAGTCGTTCCAGCCACTGGCCTCGATATTGGTGCCGGTCTTGTTGTTCGTATTCGCTTCATCCGGACTTTCGACATTCCAGGCGGTTATGGAAACGCCCTGCGTCGGATCAACGATCGTCAGCGTGCCGTTCTCGAGAGCAGCCAGCATGTCATGCGCCGAGCCATCAGTGCCTTCCTGTTCGACCGCCTCCTCCAGCTGCTGCTTGAGCATCGCCATGAAGGAGGAACTCGTCACATCGGGATTTTCGCTGGCTGTGTCGGTTGTCTCGACCGGCTGGTCATTCTGCGCCGAAAGCGTGTCGAGCAGGCTTGCGAGCGCATTGTTGGAGAGGAGCGACGACGTATCCGGGTCCAAGCCGTAGCTGCTGAGGATAGTTGAGGCACTGGAGGGATCGGTAGCACTCTGACTGCTGTCGTCATCGGAATCCCGAAGATTCTTCAGGGCATATTGGGCTGAGACCAGCCGCGTACTGTCGATTGCGGAAACCATGGTTTGTCCTTTGTAATGGTCCGCGGCAACCATGTCCCTTGCGCCACGGCCAACAGTGAAACGCCTCACGACTGAACGGGCGGGGCAAGTCCGGCAGTCGCCGCAGACCGGTGCGGGCCTGCAAGCATCAGGAAGCTGCAGTTCGGGAATTGCACGAAGCTTGCCTGAAGCCCCGCCGCGTCAAGCGGTCGCACCACGAAAAACTCCGCCGGGATGCGGCGGAGTTTCTTAATCGATTAACTGTTCGAAGTGGATCAGCGCGGCAGAACCGTCGAGCCCATCAATGCTTCGTCGATGGCGCGGGCTGCCTGGCGGCCTTCACGGATTGCCCAGACCACCAGCGACTGACCGCGGCGCACATCGCCTGCCGTCCAGAACTTGTCGACAGAGGTCTTGTAATCGCGATCATTGGCGACAACGTTTGTCGAACCGCGCTTGTCGGTATTGAGCGTCAGCTTGCCGTCGAGTTCCTTCAGCACGCTATCGTTGAACGGGCCGCTGAAACCGATGGCGATGAAAGCCAGATCTGCCTTGATGATGAAGTCCGTTCCCGGAACCGGACGACGACGTTCATCGACCTCGCAGCACTTCACGCCCGTCAGCACGCCGTCTTCGCCGACGAATTCGAGCGTTGCGACCTGGAATTCCCGGATTGCGCCTTCGGCCTGCGAAGAAGAGGTGCGCATCTTCGTTGCCCAGAACGGCCAGACCGCAAGCTTGTCTTCCTTCTCCGGTGGCTGCGGGCGAATGTCGAGTTGGGTCACCTTGACCGCACCCTGACGAAAGGCCGTGCCGACGCAGTCGGATGCCGTATCGCCGCCGCCGACGACGACGATATGCTTGGCGCCGGCGAGAATAGGATCAGATGGCCAACCGGTGCTGTCGATGTTCTCACGGCCCACGCGCTTGTTCTGTTGCACGAGATAGGGCATCGCGTCATGGACGCCTGCAAGATCGGTGCCGGGAATGCCGGCTTCGCGCGGCGTCTCGGAGCCGCCGCAGTAAAGCACGGCATCATGATCCGCCAGCAACTGCTCGACTTTCACGTCGACGCCGACATTGACGCCGCAATGGAAGGTGACGCCTTCGCCCTTCATCTGCTCGACACGACGATCGATGAAGTTCTTCTCCATCTTGAAGTCCGGAATGCCGTAGCGCAGCAGGCCGCCTGGCTTCGTCTCGCGCTCATAGACATGCACATCATGGCCGGCGCGGCCGAGCTGCTGCGCCGCTGCCATGCCGGCCGGACCGGAACCGATGATCGCGACCTTCTTGCCGGTATGAATCGTCGCCGGCTGAGGACGGATGAAGCCGAGTTCATAGGCCTTGTCGGCGATCGCCTGCTCGACGGTCTTGATCGCGACCGGCGTATCCTCGAGGTTCAGCGTACAGGCCTCCTCGCACGGAGCGGGGCAGACGCGGCCGGTGAATTCCGGGAAGTTGTTGGTCGAATGCAGGTTCTGGATCGCCGCTTCCCAATTGTTGTTGTAGACGAGGTCGTTCCAGTCAGGAATCTGGTTATGCACCGGGCAGCCGGTCGGTCCGTGGCAATAGGGAATGCCACAGTCCATGCAACGGGCTGCCTGTTTCTGCACTTCCGGGTCCGACATCGGGATCGTGAATTCGCGGAAATGCCGGATGCGATCCGATGCGGGCTGATACTTCGCTACCTGCCGGTCGATTTCCAGAAACCCTGTTACCTTACCCATATTTTCGTCCCTTACCCTCATGACCGCCTCGCCCGCGGCCAGTTGTGTGTTCAGCCTCGATCGCGGAGGCAGGTTGTTTGTTTTGACCGTCATTCGAACATATCCCCTGATAGCCATCCGCGCGGTTGCGCAAGCTTCAAGCTTGCAGCTGATCGTCGTTGAGTCATTGAGATATTTCAGTCACCCGCCACGCGCTTTTGAGGCGTGGCGGATTGTTCGGTGCAATTACTCGGCAGCGATGCCCATCCGGCTGCGCTCCATTTCCTCAAGTGCGCGGCGGTATTCGACCGGCATGACCTTGCGGAATTTCGGGCGATAGTCGGCCCAATGCTCAAGGATTTCCTTGGCGCGGGTGGAGCCCGTGTAGTGCAGATGGTTGGAGATGAGCTGGTAAAGGCGCTCCTCGTCGTGACGTGTCATGTCACCGGAGACGTCGACACGTCCCTTGTGCATGAGGTCGCCGCCGTGGTGGTGCAGCTTCTCCAGCATATCGTCCTCTTCCGGAACCGGCTCCAGCTCGACCATGGCCATGTTGCAGCGGCTGGCGAAATCGCCGGCTTCGTCAAGGACATAGGCCACACCGCCGGACATGCCGGCCGCAAAGTTGCGACCCGTAGCGCCGAGCACGACGACCACACCGCCCGTCATATATTCGCAGCCATGGTCGCCCACGCCTTCGACGACGGTAATCGCGCCGGAGTTACGAACCGCAAAACGCTCGCCCGCCACACCGCGGAAGTAGCACTCGCCTTCGGTCGCGCCGTAGAGCACGGTATTGCCGACGATGATCGAGTTCTCAGCCACGACCCTCGAATTCTCAGGCGGACGGATGATGATCTTGCCGCCTGACAGACCCTTGCCGACATAGTCGTTGCCGTCGCCGATCAGGTTGAAGGTGATGCCGCGCGCCAGGAAGGCGCCGAAGCTCTGACCTGCCGTGCCCCTGAGCGTGACGTTGATCGTGTCTTCCTTCAGGCCACGATGATTGTAGCGCTTGGCCACCTCGCCTGACAGCATGGCGCCGGCCGAACGGTCGACGTTCTTGATGCCGACCTCGAAAGCGACAGGCGTCTTCGAAGCAAGCGCAGGCTGGGCCTTCTCGATCATCTTGCGGTCGAGAATGTCGTCGATCGGGTGCTTCTGGCGCGTCGTCCAGTAGGTCTCTTCCTTCGGTGCGTCGACCTTGTGGAAGATCTTGGTGAAGTCGAGGCCCTTAGCCTTCCAATGCGCCAGCATCTCATCCTTCTCGAGCAATTCGGCAGCGCCGATAATGTCATCGAGCTTGGTGAAGCCGAGGGAGGCCAGAATTTCGCGCACTTCGTTGGCGACGAAGAAGAAGTAGTTGATGACGTGCTCAGGCGTACCCTTGAAGCGCTTGCGCAGGACGGGATCCTGCGTCGCCACACCGACAGGACAGGTGTTGAGGTGGCATTTGCGCATCATGATGCAGCCCGCGGCAATCAGCGGAGCCGTTGCAAAACCGAACTCGTCGGCACCGAGCAACGCGCCGATGATGACGTCGCGGCCGGTCTTCAGACCACCATCGACCTGCAGGGCGATGCGCGAACGCAGGCCGTTCAGCACCAGCGTCTGCTGGGTTTCCGCAAGACCTATTTCCCAAGGGCTGCCGGCATGTTTCAGCGAGGTAAGCGGCGAAGCGCCCGTACCGCCGTCGAAGCCGGATACCGTGATATGGTCTGCGCGCGCCTTGGCAACGCCAGCGGCAACCGTGCCGACGCCGACTTCCGAGACGAGCTTGACCGAGACATCCGAGGTCGGGTTGACGTTTTTCAGGTCGTAGATCAGCTGCGCCAGATCTTCGATCGAGTAGATGTCATGGTGCGGCGGCGGCGAAATCAGGCCGACGCCCGGCGTCGAGTGACGGGTCTTGGCAACGACCGCGTCTACCTTGTGGCCCGGCAACTGGCCGCCTTCGCCGGGCTTGGCGCCCTGCGCAACCTTGATCTGCAGCATGTCGGCATTGACGAGATATTCGGTCGTCACGCCGAAGCGGCCGGAGGCGATCTGTTTGATCGCCGAACGCTCTGGATTCGCCGAACCATCAGGCAAAGGCATGTAGCGGTCGCTTTCTTCACCGCCCTCGCCGGTGTTCGACTTGCCGCCGATCCGGTTCATGGCGATAGCCAGCGTCGTATGCGCCTCGCGGCTGATCGAGCCGAAGGACATGGCGCCGGTTGAGAAGCGCTTGACGATGTCGATCGCGGGCTCGACGCTATCGAGCGATATCGGCTTGCGACCCAGCGCCTCGGCGCTCTTGATCTTGAAGAGACCGCGGATCGTGTTCATACGCAGGGCCGAGTCATTCACCATATCGGCGAATTCGCGGTAACGGTCCTCGGCATTGCCGCGCACCGCATGCTGCAGGGCAGCGACGGCATCCGGCGTCCATGCGTGGCTTTCGCCCCGCATGCGGTAGGCATATTCGCCGCCAATATCGAGCGTGCTGGCCAGGAGCGGGTCACGTCCGAAGGCTGAATTATGGCGAGCCACGGTCTCGCGGGCGATCTCTTCGAGGTTCACGCCTTCGATGGTCGTTGCCGTGCCGAAGAAGTACTTGTCGACGAATTCCGACTGCAGGCCGATAGCATCGAAAATCTGCGCGCCGCAATAGGATTGGTAGGTCGAAATGCCCATCTTGGACATGACCTTGAGGATACCCTTACCGACCGCCTTGATATAGCGGTAGACGACTTCACTGGCGTCCACTTCCTTCGGGAATTCACCCTTGGCATGCATGTCGAGCAGCGTGTCGAAAGCGAGGTAGGGGTTGATCGCTTCCGCGCCGTAACCTGCCAACAGGCAGAAATGATGCACTTCGCGGGGCTCGCCGGTTTCGACGACAAGGCCGACTGAGGTACGCAGTCCCTTGCGGATCAGGTGATGATGCACGGCAGCGGTCGCCAGCAGCGCCGGGATGGCGATACGGTCCGGGCCGACCTGGCGGTCGGACAGCACGATGATGTTGTAGCCACCCTTGACCGCCGCTTCCGCGCGTTCGCAGAGGCGATCAAGCATTTCCGGCATTCCTTCAGCGCCGCGCTCCACATCATAGGTGAAGTCCAGTGTCTTGGTGTCGAAGCGGTCTTCCGTGTGGCCGATCGAGCGGATCTTTTCGAGATCGCCATTGGTCAGGATCGGCTGGCGCACCTCGAGGCGCTTGGCGTTCGCCATACCCTCGTGGTCGAGAATGTTCGGACGCGGCCCGATGAAGGAGACGAGGCTCATGACGAGCTCTTCGCGGATCGGGTCGATCGGCGGGTTCGTCACCTGCGCAAAGTTCTGCTTGAAGTAGGTGTAGAGCAGCTTCGACTTCTCGGACATGGCCGAAATCGGCGTATCAGTGCCCATCGAGCCGATCGCTTCCTGACCCGTCGTCGCCATCGGCGACATCAGGATCCTGGTATCCTCGGTCGTGTAGCCGAAGGCCTGCTGGCGGTCGAGCAACGAGACGTCGCGGCGCAGCGCGCGCGGCTCGACCGGCTTCAGGTCTTCGAGGATGAGCTGTGTACGGTTGAGCCAGCTGCGATAGGGATGCGCGTTTGCAAGCTGCGCCTTCACCTCGTCGTCGGAGATGATGCGGCCTTCTTCCATGTCGATCAGTAGCATCTTGCCCGGCTGCAGGCGCCACTTCTGGATGATGCTCTCTTCCGGAACCGGCAGCGTGCCGGCTTCAGAGGCGAGAATAACCCGGTCGTCATCGGTGACGAGATAGCGGGCCGGACGCAGGCCGTTGCGGTCGAGCGTCGCGCCGATCTGCTTGCCATCGGTGAAGGCAACGGCAGCCGGTCCATCCCACGGCTCCATGAGGGCGGCATGGTATTCGTAGAATGCCTTGCGCTCGGGCGACATGGACTGGTTGCCGGCCCAGGCCTCCGGGATGAGCATCATCACGGCATGGGACAACGAGTAGCCGCCGCGCAAAAGGAATTCGAGCGCGTTGTCGAAGCAGGCCGTGTCCGACTGGCCTTCATAAGAAATCGGCCAAAGCTTGGAGATGTCCTCGCCGAAGAGCGGAGAGGAGACAGAGGCCTGGCGTGCTGCCATCCAGTTGACGTTACCGCGCAGCGTGTTGATCTCGCCGTTATGTGCGACCATGCGGTACGGATGTGCGAGCTTCCAGGACGGGAAGGTGTTGGTCGAGAAACGCTGATGCACGAGGGCGACGGCGCTTTCGAAGCGCGGGTCCGACAGGTCCTTATAATAGGCGCCGACCTGGTAGGCCAGGAACATGCCCTTGTAGACAACGGTCGTGCTCGACAGCGACACCGGATAGAAGTTGCTCTCCTCGCCGTCGAACTCATCATAGATACGGTTGGAGATCACCTTGCGCAGGGTGAAGAGCCTGCGCTCGAACTCGTCGTTCGTCGCAGCATCCTTGCCCGCACCGATAAAGACTTGAACGTGATGCGGTTCAGTCGCGGCAATCGCCGGCGCCTTGGAGAGCGAGGAATTATCGACCGGTACGTCGCGGAAACCGATGAAGACCTGGCCTTCCTCGGTAATGACGTCCTTGATCACCTTCTTGAAATGCTCGATCTGCTTTTCATCGCGCGGCAGGAAGATATGGCCGACGCCATACTCGCCGGCCTTCGGCAGGGTGATGCCCTGCTGAGCCATTTCCTCGCGGAAAAAGCGGTCGGGAATCTGCACGAGAATGCCCGCGCCGTCGCCCATCAGCGGATCGGCGCCGACGGCACCGCGGTGCGTCAGGTTTTCGAGGATGAAGAGACCGTCCTTGATAATCTGGTGCGACTTCTGACCCTTCATATGCGCGACGAAGCCGACGCCGCAGGCGTCATGCTCATTGCGCGGATCGTAAAGCCCCTGTTTTTTCGGCAGGCCGGAGGCGGATTTACGCGTATTGGCCGTTGCGCGCACGTCTGCTGCTGCGAACTGGTCAATACCCGTGGATGGCGTCATCTTCGTCATCGTTTTTCCTCCTGTCGAAGCCCGCGGGGCTGCGGGCGGCTTTTTGTCGCGCTCCGCACCCTGAAGATAGGTCCGGCGCGTGACAGCGCTGTTGCATTGTGAAGATCCGATCGCAGACAACTGCTTCTCAAGGAAAGCAAACCGTCGCGTTCCGCGCCTGCCATTCGCCTCCGCGCGCCGCCATGTGAAGGCTTTGGCGCTCGAAAGAACTATAGCGTGAAAGCCGCTCTGTGCCAGGGCTTTCGGCGCCTCTTCGGCCGGGAAGGCCAAAATAGGACAGCAACCCTGTCCTAGTTCATCAGCTCAATGCCAGAAACAGTTCCTCTTCGCAAGAGTGTCCTCTTAAAAAAACGTCAATTTACGACGGAAGATTGCCAAATCAGCGAAAAGCGCGACATAAAATTACACAACACTGCATTATTTTGTTTATTGATTGCGCAGTTCAATTTCTGTGATGCATCCCGACTTCCGCCCTTGATCCTGTTAAGCTTTGGCGTAATGTCCCCGTCCGAACCTCCTGCCCCATCTTTCCAATGGTTTCTCCCATGTTTTTTGCTTCCGATAACTGGGCTGGCGCCCATAAATCCATTGCCGAGCGCCTGTTGGCTGAATCCCCCGGATACGCTGCCGCCTATGGCAATAGCGACCTCGACAAAAAGGTGGAAGCTCGCTTCTCTGAAATCTTCGAGCGTGAGGTCTCGGTCTTCTTCGTGGCGACAGGCACAGCCGCCAACTCGCTCTCGCTCGCGAGCGTACAGCGCCCCGGCGGCATCACTTTCTGCCATCAGGAAGCCCATGCGATCCAGGACGAATGCGGCGCCCCCGAGTTCTTCTCCGGTTCTTCTCGGCTGATGCCGGTCGCCGGCGATTTCGGCAAGATCGACCCGGCCGCACTCTCCGCAAAGATTGCCGCCTTCCCCGAGGATGCCGTCCATCACGGCCGCGCCAGCGCTGTTACCATTACCCAGGCGACCGAAATCGGCACTGTCTACTCGCTGCCGGAAATCGGCGAAATTTCCGCCATCGCCAGGAAGCGCAATCTGCCTCTGCACATGGATGGCGCCCGCTTCGCCAATGCGCTCGTCGCACTGAACGCAACGCCTGCCGAAATGACATGGAAACGTGGCGTCGACATCCTCTCCTTTGGCGGCACCAAGAACGGCTGCTGGTGCGCGGAAGCGATCGTCTTCTTCAATCCGGATCAGGCGAAGGAAATGCCCTTCATCCGCAAGCGCGCCGCCCAGCTCTTCTCCAAGTCGCGCTTCATCTCCGCCCAGTTCGATGCCTATTTCGAAAACGGCCTTTGGCTCGATCTCGCCCGCCACTCCAACGGCATGGCCGACGGTCTGCGCGCCGGTATCGGGGCCAGCAACTCGGCTCGGCTCGTTTGGCCGACCGCTTCAAACGAAGTTTTCGCAGTCATTCAGAAATCAGCAGCAAAGACGGCTGAGGACAAAGGCGCAAAATTCTACGAGTGGCCGATCCCGGCCGGCATGCCGGACCTCGCTTCGGAGAGCGAAACGCTGGTCCGTCTCGTCACCAGCTTTGCAACGACCGAAGCCGATGTCGACGGCTTCCTGAAGTGCCTCTCTGCCTGATTTCGCAACTGCCGGAACGCTTGTCCGAAAGAGCCTGTGTTCCGGCCGCTACTGCGGTCCGCGCCACCAGTGCGTTTTTGTCGTAGAGTTCTGATTTCGAAAAATAAAATCCCGCCCGCTCCGGCGGGATTTGATTGAAGGTGTTCAGGCCGACCGCAAACCCCTGACCTTCTTCAAAATATCATCGGAAAGTGCCGCCACGAGCGCCTGATCGGCCCCCTTTCGCGGTACGAGTACAAATTCCACATCCTCCAGCACCGGCAATCTGCCAGAGGCGATTTCCTTCAATCCCGCGGGCGCCATGCTGCGCGGCTGGACGAGCACTCCCATGCCGGCACGCGCAGCAGCCGTCAGCCCGCTCAAACTCCCGCAGGTGCAAACGATGCGCCAGGCTACGCCGTGACGGCCGAGTGCTTCCAGTGCAATGGCACGCGTGACGCTCGGCGGCGGGAAAGCGATCAAGGGAAGCGGACCGGATGCAAGTACATGCTCCGGATCACGCGCCAACCACACCAGCGGCTCGCGATAGACCAGCCGCCCGTGCACGTCACCAAGCCGCCGCTTGGCAAGTACGAGGTCGATCGCTTCCGCATCCTGCATTTCATAGAGCACGCCCGACAGCGCGACCGTCAATTCCAGATCGACCGAGGGATGTGAACGCACGAAGTCTTCCAGAACCGCCGGCAATTGGCTTGTCACGAAATCCTCGGAGACGCCCAACCGCAGGCGTCCGCGCAGGCTGCCGCTCCTGAACAGCGACTGTACCTGCCCTTCGATCGACAGCATGGCGCGGGCATGCGAAAGCAAGGCCTCGCCATCACCGGTCAGCACGACCTTGTGCGTATCGCGCTCCAGCAGCCGGCGCCCGAGCGAGGTTTCCAGCCTTTGTATGTGCTGACTGACTGTCGATTGTCCGAGCTCCAGCCTTTCGGCGGCAAGCGTGAAGCTGCCCATTTGCTCGACGGTGACGAAACTGCGAAGCTGCGAAAGGTCGAGCATGAGGATGATCCAGATTTGTAATAACTGTTATTCCTTGCATCCTGGATCATAATGAGCGACAAAACAATGACTCATTTATCCAGCGAGACTGTCATGCGCCGCTTTTTGCCCGATACCTTCACGATCCTGCTCGTCTGCACCGTCATACTCGCCTCGATCTTCCCGGCGAGCGGCACGTTCGCCGGCTGGTTTGGCGTGGCGACCGATTTCGCGATCGCGCTGCTGTTCTTCCTGCATGGCGCACGCCTCTCTCGTGATGTCGTCATCGCCGGCCTGCTGCATTGGCGTCTACATTTGATCATCCTGCTGACGACCTTCGGCATCTTCCCGATTCTTGGCCTGGCGATGGGCTTCATTCCGAATTCGATCCTGCCGCAGCCGCTTTATTTCGGCATTCTCTTCCTCTGCGTGCTGCCGTCGACGGTGCAGTCCTCGATCGCCTTCACCTCGATGGCCGGCGGCAACGTGCCGGCGGCGATCTGCTCGGCTTCGGCCTCCAACATCTTCGGCATGTTCCTGACGCCGCTGCTCGTCGGCCTGCTCTTCTCGGTCGGCGGCCATGGCGGCTTTTCCTTCGATGCACTCGAACAGATCCTGCTCCAGCTTCTGGCCCCCTTCGTCGTAGGCCAGATCCTCCAGCCCTGGATCGGCGAATGGATCCGCTCGAAGAAGAAGATTCTCATGCCCGTCGATCGCGGCTCCATCCTGATGGTCGTCTATCTGGCCTTCTCGACGGCGGTTGTCGAAGGACTGTGGCATACCTTCACGATAGCCGACATCGCCGCCGTCATCATCGCCGACATGGTGCTGCTGGCCGTCGTTTTGATCATCACCATGTATGGCAGCCGCTGGCTGGGCTTCAACAAGGCCGATGAAATCACCATCACCTTCTGCGGCTCGAAGAAGAGCCTCGCAAGCGGCGTTCCGATGGCAAACGTCATCTTCGCCGGCCAGTCGATTGGGGCAATCGTGCTGCCGCTGATGCTCTTCCATCAGATCCAGCTGATGGTCTGCGCCGTTATCGCCCAGAAATATGCAGCCGCTGCAGCGCGCCGGGCCACCGAAAAGCAGTTGGAAGAAGCCGCCAGCCCGGCCTGACCCCAGCCAAAGGCCTCCTCCAACAAACACAAAGACAAACAAAAACGGCGCCCTCTCGGGCGCCGTTCGCGTCTGATCCGTTAAATCGGATTAGCTGTTGACGACCTGCGCTTCGATGGCCTTCGGAGTATCGACCGGCTCAGCAGCAATAGCAATCTTGCGGGGCTTCAGAGCCTCCGGGATGCTCCGCAGAAGGTCGATGTGCAGGAGGCCGTTCTTCAGCGAAGCGGCGGTCACTTCGACATGATCGGCAAGCTGGAAGCGGCGCTCGAAGGCGCGCTTTGCGATGCCGCGATACAGGAACTCGCTACCATCGGCATTTTCTTCACGCTTTTCACCCTTCACGATGAGCGCGTGGGCATGCGATTCAATGGAGAGTTCGGTTTCATCAAAGCCGGCAACGGCCATCGTGATGCGATAGGTGTTCTCACCGGTCCGCTCGATATTGTACGGCGGATAACTCGGAACCTGCTCCGGCTGGGAGAGGCTGTCGAGCATGGTAAAGAGACGGTCGAAACCGACAGTGGAACGATAAAGGGGAGAGAAGTCTACGTGACGCATGATGTCCTCCTAGGGAAGCGACGTGTTGCGATATCATGCCCTGAAACCCCACTCTTGGCGGCTTCGGGACGGTTGCGCGGACCCTTCTGGCGTCCGCAAAGTTCAGATGGGGATGGCTTTCTGAGACTTCAAGGCCTTCTTCAAAGCACCCGCATTGCTCCGTGAACCCTGTATGAACGACGGGTTCGGCAAAGGTTCAGGCGCTGAGGTCCAGAGATAAAACATCGGGTGACACTAGCCCGAAGGTTGAAGTGTATCGTCCCTTCTTCTTCAGCCTAAATTCGGCCGGCCAAGGGCTCCCTCAGCTCCGCCGGCCTCTTTTCTTCAGGCATAAAGCTCTGCAAACTGATCCTGCGTCGCATCCAGCCTGTCAGCCGCGGCATCCTGATGACTGAGCATGAGAGCGCTGATGATGCGCGACAACGCGGCTGAATCGCTGCTCGAAAATATCGAAAAAGGACTGCCGCTCTCCTTGCCGCCGCTGTTTGAGGGCGGCACTTCGGCAACGATGGAACCGCCGCCCGGCAGCTTCGTGCTGATCGTGAACCCCGCTGCCGGAAAGGCGTCGCGGTTATCAATGATCATCTGCTCGAGCGCGAGAAACTGGCCATTTTCCGGTGAGATGCCGGAATTCTGCGGCATTGCCATGAGTGCAGCATATTCCCGCGCGAAAGCTGCCTGTGACTTCGGATTGTCGCTGAAAAGCTTCAGGATCGCCAGATGCGCTTCCGGCGGATCGATATCGAGATAATCCGACTGTAGATAGTCGAGAACGGACTCCGGCCGCTCCGGACCGGTTGATTGGCGGACGCCGGAATTGACAGACCCGACGGAAGAAACCGAATTCATGGCCAGCCTCCCGGCGCCCCAATCTTCAGTCATGAACGTGCGGATAACCGGCCTCATGCCGGAACAAATCTTTCGTTCGCACTAACCATAGCGTGTCTCTGCTTTCGCGAAGCTTGCCATATAGAAAGATCTTAATGTATTATAGTTAGCTTATATTAAGCGGCAATTTGGCGGTTGATTTTCCTGGCCCCTGCGGTATCCCCTAGTATATCTCTCACGCGAAGAAACATTCTGCCTATGGAACAGGTTCTTTACTCGACCCCAGACAATCCGACGCCGGAGAACCGCACCGAAGGTTTTTTCGAGACCCACGACGGCCATAGGTTGCGTTACGCCGTCTTCCGGTCGCAGACACCGATCGCCCATGGAACGGTGGTCCTCCTGCACGGGCGCAGCGAATGCATCGAAAAGTATTTCGAGACGATCCGCGATCTCACCGCCAAGGGCCTCTGGGTCGCGACCTTCGACCTGCGCGGCCAGGGCGGCTCGCCCAGGCTGATCAAGAAGCGCAACCATGGCCACATCCGCCGCTTTGCGGATTACGAGCGTGACCTCGATACCTTCCTCGAGAAGGTCGTGCTGCCGGATACGCGCCTGCCCTTCTATCTGCTTGCCCATTCCACCGGCGCGCTGATCGCCCTTTCCGCCGCCCCCTACCTTTCGACACGCATCGAGCGCATGGTGCTTTCGGCACCCTTCCTCGGCCTCAGCGGGCAATCTGCGTCTGAGGGTGTCATCCGGACGATTTCGGCCGCGCTCTGCGCCATCGGCCTCGGCGGCCTGCCGCTCGGAAAAATGAAGGAGCTGCAATTCCCCGATAATCTGCTTACGTCGGACGAAACGCGCTTCGAGCGCAACATTGCCGTGGTGAAGTCACATCCGGAACTTGCGCTGGGAGCGCCGACTGCGCGGTGGATGCATGAGTGCATGAAGGCGATCGATCGGGTGACGGAGCCCTACCATCTCTTTTCGATCACCATCCCCTCTGTCGTCATCGCACCGACACGCGATGGCCTGGTGCCTTATACGGCGCAGGAGCGGCTTTCGCGCTACTTCCGCGCCGGTCAGCTCGTGCCGATCAATGGCGCCCGCCACGAGATATTCCAGGAAAGGGATATGTATCGCACCGCAGCCCTTGCCGCCTTTAACGCCTTCATTCCCGGTAGCGATGCCGAAGCGACCGAGGAAGTGACGGCGATCGGCGTCTGAAGCTGCGATTTTACGCATGTCGTTATCGCAAGACCGCTGCACACTTTTGCGCGACATGCTTTAGCGCTGGAGAATGGCGATCGCCTCCTCGTAGACCGTCCTGCTGCCGGCAGCGATGATCGAGCCGCCGTTTTCCGGCCGCCCGCCATCCCAGGTGGTCATGATGCCGCCGGCGCCCTCGATAACGGGGATGATCCCGCCGACATCATAGGGCTTGAGGTTGTTTTCGATGACGAGATCGACATGGCCTGCCGCCAGCAGTGCGTAGGCGTAACAATCGCAGCCGTACCGGAAGAGCCGAACCTGGCTTTCGATCTCCCGATACTTCTCCATTTCCTCGCCAACGAAGAGATGCGGCGAGGTGGTGAAAAGGATGGCTTTGGACACCGTTCCGCAATCGCGTACCTGCAGCCGGCGCTCGCCTTCGGGCCCGCTATAAGTCGAACCATTCTCGTCGCCGAAATAACGCTCGCCGGTGAAGGGTTGTTCGATCATGCCGGCAACCGCCCGGCCGTTCTTCTGCAGGCCGATCAGCGTTCCCCAGACCGGGACGCCGGAGATGAAGGCGCGCGTGCCGTCGATCGGGTCGATCACCCACACATGTTCTCGGTCAAGGCCGACACTGCCGTGCTCTTCGCCCAAAATACCGTGTTCGGGGAAATGCGCCTCGATCAGCGCGCGAATGGCCGTCTCCGCCGCCCTGTCGCCTTCCGTGACGGGATCAAAACCCGATGACAGCTTGTTGGTCACATCGATGCTGGAGCGAAATCGCGGCAGGGTTTCCGCCTTGGCAGCTTCGGCGAGACGGTTGAAGAACGCACGGTCAGGAAGCATGGAGAAATCCATATAGCTGGCGGGAGATGGCGTTTTTCATAGCGAAAAACCGGTGGAATGCAAATGCAACAGGCAATTTCCGGTTGGCTGCCTAAAGATTTTGCAGCGCAATATATTGCTTGACATTTGTGCAATGCAGCAGTAGTTTCCGACCTACAGTCTTCTGACTGTAAATACCCTCCTTGGGTGTTTCCTCCCTAGACTTAGCCGCGCTGACAAAGCGCGGTTTTTTTTGATCTGAAAGCAGGAGTTACTCGGCTGCAAGCGCCCGGTGGTCGCCAGCGAACTTCTCGACATAGTCAGCCATCTGCTGCATGAAGGATGTAATCGCCGTTACGACGGTGGAAAAATCGGAACGCCTCTCCAATGTCACTTCGTCGACATAGATCGAGCGATTCACTTCGATCTGCAACGCATGAAGCCCGCGTGACGGGCGGCCGTAGTGCTCGGTGATGAAACCGCCGGCATAGGGTTTGTTGCGGATCGCCGCAAAACCCATTTCCTCAAGGATACCAATCGCCGTGCGCGACAGCTCAGCCGAAGCGCTGGTGCCGTAACGGTCGCCGATGATGAAATCGGGCCGCGCATTGCTGCCGGCAACGCGCACATTACCCGGCATGGAATGGCAGTCGATCAGAACACCGAAACCAAACTGCACATGCGTGCGCGCAATCAGCCGCCTCAGCGTCGAGTGATAGGGCTTGTAGACGCTTTCGACACGTTCCAGCCCTTCCTGAACGGGCAGCCGGCGTGCATAAATTTCCATATTCTCGGCCACGATGCGCGGGATGGTGCCGAGTCCACCCGCAACCCTTAGCGAGTTGATATTCGCATAGGGCGGCAGCAACCCGTCGAACATGCGCGGATCGAGTTCATAGGGCTCGCGATTGACGTCGAGATAGGCGCGCGGGAAATTCGCAAGCAACAGCGGCGCGCCGAGATCCACAGCCGCGCCGAACAACTCATCGACATAGTGGTCTTCGGAACGGCGTATCGAGATACCTTCCAGCCGGGACTGCGCGATGAATTCCGGTGGATAAATACGGCCGCTGTGAGGGGAGTTGTAGACGAAGGGAATGGTCTGCGACACGGGCTCATGCACTTCAAAAAGCTCGTATTCGCGTATTTCCGGCACTTTCTGCCCTCTTTACCATGTCATCAAGTGGCTGTGACGACCATGTTGCCAGTTGCCTGCCCTTAAGTCCATACTACATACATGGGATAGCAGTCGCGGCTAGGGCGATTTCACCGGTTGTTTACCGGGCGAAGTCTAGTGTAGATGGCTGGTATCTCATAAAACATCAGTGATCAGCGGTCCGGATTAATGACTCAGAAGATACTTCTCGCCGAAGACGACAACGACATGCGCCGCTTCCTCGTGAAGGCGCTCGAAAAGGCCGGATACAAGGTCCTTTCCTACGACAACGGCGCTAGCGCTTATGACCGCCTGCGTGAGGAGCCCTTCTCGCTGTTGCTGACCGACATCGTCATGCCGGAAATGGACGGCATCGAGCTGGCACGCCGCGCGACCGAACTCGATCCGGACCTGAAGGTGATGTTCATCACCGGCTTTGCGGCCGTTGCATTGAACCCTGATTCGAAGGCGCCGAAGGATGCGAAGGTCCTTTCCAAGCCTTTCCACCTGCGCGATCTCGTGGACGAGGTCAACAAGATGCTTGCCGCATAAGGCTTCTTGGCGGCTCGTCACAAAACTTCAAAAAAGCCTATTGACGGCTCCGGAGGTTTTGTGATCTATGCGCCGCCATCGGATGGGCGTGTAGCTCAGCGGGAGAGCACTACGTTGACATCGTAGGGGTCACAGGTTCAATCCCTGTCACGCCCACCATCCTAATTTGCTGAAAAGCAAGGCCTTTCGAGAAATCGAGAGGCCTTTTTCATTTTGGCGATTTGCGGCTCGCAAATCATCTCACGCCTGCGCAGCATTGCAATTCAATCACAAAGCAGTCCTGCAGACTTCCCCCGAGGGAAGGCTTGACCAACCGGTTGCAATGTTGTTTCGCTCTCCCTCATTGGGGGTGCGCATGAAAATCACTGTTGGATTGATATTGCTGTTGGTGCTGAGCTCGAGCCCGGCTTCCGCAAAGGAAGATATGAAGTTCCGCACGCTGATGGAAAGCAAGCAGACGAGTGTCGTCGAAATGCTGATCGGCGCAGCTGGACTGACACTCTTATTTGTGAACGACGAACTCAAGGATGCAGGCCAACCGCGGCTATACTGCCCACCGCGGGACCGCGCGATTTCAAACGCCGAATATGTTGCCATTGTGAAGAAATATCTGGAAATGCACCCAGATACCGGCGAGGAAACATTCCAGGTTTATCCCTACGTCCTGCTCACGTCGCTCAAGCGAATGTATCCCTGCTGACAGGAGATAAGAGGTCGCACCGAAACCAAATTCAGACACAGAGCCGTGCCATGCGCGATAATGGACCTGAGGCACTGATTCGCCTCGTCAGGACATGGGGTTCGAATCGAAATGAAATTATCAGCGCTTGGCATCGCCGCCTTCTCCACTCTCGCTTTTGCGGCGGCAGCGCAGGGGGAGGACAATTTTCCGGGCGCGCCGGGCGTCATCGCACTCTCCGGTAAATGTCAGAAGCTCGTCGTCGCCAAATTCGATGCCACGAAGGGCTGCAAGGGAGAGCTTGCAAGCGTTACACTGGTCAACGGCACAGTGACCTTCATCTTCACCTCTGAAGGCAAGCTGCTGGGCTTCCAGGGCGATGGAAAGGGCATCAAGCCTGCATCCAATGGCAACGCCCGCCTGCCCCTCAGCCTCGTCACCACTGGCGTCGGCAACAAGATGACGGGTGAAGTGAAGGTTGCCGGCTTCTGCACCTTCGGCAACCCCTATGCCGGCAAGCCGATAGCCATCGAATGCACGGCGGAAAGCAAGGATTCGGCCTTTACGGGCAGCTTCCGCACCAGTGGCAAGGCGCCGGCACGGAAAAATGGTGGAAAATAAGAGATCGTTGGACTGACGGCCTCAGGCGCACCAGGAGCCTGAGGCAGATCCCGGCTTCCTCGCCAAGCCCTCGTTGATAAGGCGCATACCGAAGGAGCGTCCGTCGCGCGAAATGACGCGCGGTGCACCCCGGTCATCCGACTTGCCGGCGGCATCCATGTTGAACGGACCTGCATTCAGCAGCGCGAGCAGCCGTGATTTGGCGGCAAAGGCGATCTTCCGTTCGTCTTCGCAGCGCGCGCGGTCGACATCCGGGCTCACCATATCGGCGACGACGATCTTCTCACCCTTGTACCAGAAGGTGCCGGCATCGCCGACGCAGTTGATATGCTCGCCCTGCCCGCAATATCCGAAAGCAGCCTTGGCGGTTTCCGAAGCGGCCGGGGAAATGGAGGCTGGCACGATCTTCGCCGTCGGCACTGGAGCGGAGGAGGTGAAGGGGATTGCAGCGGGTGGCACAGGATCGTTTGTCTGCCGCGGCTTGGCGGCAGGTGCCGCAACGGCAACCTGCTTCGGCGCCTCCTTGGCTGCCTGCGGTTTGGCATCGGCCGTATCGCGGACGATTGCAGCCGGCGCCTTGCCGAGCATCGGGCGGATGTTATTCCAGTTGTCGTAGGCGGCAATAGTACCCACCGCAGCGAGGCCGATCACCATCCAAGGCAGAGCGCCGCCGGAGGATGCGGTGTTCTTTCTTCTTGCCGGCGCCTTGCGGCGGCCGCGTGTCGCTGTCTTGGCCATCGATCCGATTCCCTTGAATGGGCCGGATTATCGCTGCTCAATCCTTTCGGAAAGGTTGGCAAGGCATAGCCCAGGATCGGTTTCCCAAGCAGGAATCCACCGGAAACGAAAACGCCCGGCACCGGGCCGGGCGTATCATTCAAACTCTGCTATGTGCTCAGCAGCCTTGCGCTGCCGAAGGTACAACAGCGGGTTTTGCAGTTTGTCCACTCGGCGGCACGGATGGCGTTTGGCGCTTGCCGACATCGATCCGGCGTTCGGCCGCTTCGCGCACGGCCTGCCACTCATTTTCGTGCTGGATGAAGATATCGCGCGGCACAAGGTTGATCGTCATTCGTATCTCACTGGCTTGTCGGTTGCGGAACTGGTTTTCAGCGAACGGGCTTAGCGACGTTGGGATCGTCGCTCTTGATATCAGGCCCACCCCTGGAGAGGTCGCTGCCGGTCACGTGCGCCGGCACGTGAATGTCGTGGAGAACCCCCGGCGTCAACGTCAGATCCACCTGATGCGGAGGCAGAACCTGTGCCTTCTGCATACGGTTGGGTTTCGCCCGCTTCATGCGGTCGGAGGCTTCCGTGCGCTTATCGGGAACATGGGTCGAATTATGCATCATCGCCCTCCTTTAAGAGTATCTGAGATGTTTTCATCGGCTCAGCCAGATCGTAACGAGCGAGGGACCGCATGGTTCCAAAGAAATCGCCAACTCTGCTCGAACGGGCATCTTGACTGGCGCCGTAACATCACTACCTAGTGATGCACCCGCCGCCTCATCCAGACATCGGCTGCGGGGGAACCCTGGTGCCGGGCCCCTCTGGCGAGAGTTTTTACGGCGCTCTCGTGATGTCGGTACCGCCTGCAAATCAGCCGGCGGATTTTTCATCGATGAAAAAACTCACCATGCCAAACGCGCATGCCCTTGATGGTATGCGGTTTTCTGCTTTCACCATCTCTTCAGAAACGGTTTGCGGCTGCGAGGTGCAGCCATGAACCAGCTTCAATCCCAAAAATCCTCGCTCGGCTATTTCCGCTGGGCCTTTATCGTCACCGCGCTCGGCCTCGCGCTCGGCGCATTCCTCGGCTGGCAGTCGACAGGCACGCTGGGTGGCATGGCCACCATCTTCTTCATCTGCGCCGTGCTGGCCGTTCTGGAGATTTCGCTCTCCTTCGACAATGCCATCGTCAATGCCAACAAACTCAAGGAAATGACCCCTGTCTGGCAGCAGCGCTTCCTGACATGGGGTATCGTCATTGCCGTTTTCGGCATGCGCATCGTCTTTCCGCTGGCAATTGTCGCCATCGCGGCAAAGATAGGCCCATGGGAAGCACTCGTACTGGCGGCGCGTGAACCGGCCGAATATGCCCGCATCATGAACGACGCGCATCTGCCGATCGCAGCCTTCGGCGGCACCTTCCTGATGATGGTCGGCCTCTCCTACTTCTTCAACCAGGAGAAGGAAGTCCACTGGATCGGCTCGCTGGAGCGGATGATGGCGCGTTCGGCCGCCGTCAAGGGCATCGAGATCGCCTTCGTGCTCCTGCTCATCCTGCTGTTCTCCTATCTCCTGGAAGGCGAAGACGCGACCACCTTCGTCTACTGCGCCATCTACGGTCTCGTGACCTTCCTGGTGGTTGAAGTCATCGGCGGTCTTCTCGATGCTTCGCAGCGTGCGATGAGTGAGGCGGCAAAAGGCGGCCTCGGCGCTTTCATCTATTTGGAAGTTCTGGATGCCAGTTTCTCCTTCGACGGCGTCATCGGCGCTTTCGCGCTGACGCAGAACCTGTTCATCATCGCCATCGGCCTTGGCATCGGCGCCATGTACGTACGCTCCATGACGATCATGCTGGTGGAAAAGGGAACGCTTGCCGAATACCGCTATCTGGAACACGGCGCCTTCTACGCCATCCTGATCCTCTCGGTGATCATGTATGTGCAGACCTTGACGCACATTCCTGAAGTCATCACCGGTCTTGGCGGCGCGGCGCTCATCGGCATCTCGCTCTGGTCCTCGATCCGCTACAACAGGCAGGAACGTCAGAAAGAAGCTGATGTCCCCGAGCGGGAGCGCCTGCACGCCTGATAGTCAAAAAGCCGCGGCGGTCTGGCGCTGCGGCTCGCATAGTCTCAAAAAACAAAGCCCGCGACCAACGGTTGCGGGCTCATTCATTCAATAGATACTTTGATATTCAATCTATGCATTCGCCGCGTCTTACCGGATGACACGGCCGAAGCTTACCGGATCGATACCAAGCTCCTGCAGGTCACGGGCGCGCGGCTTGCGGCCACCTTCGACAGCGGCGCTGACTGCGTTCGCGGCACCGAGCGCTGCAAAGGCACGGGCCAGAAAACCATTGTGGATCGACTTTCTGAAAGCGGACATCTTCTTTTCCTCTCGCTCTTTGGTTGACCCCCTATAGATGGGGGAAGCTGCATGCACCTACAACGCGCAGGAAATCACCGCAGCTATGCAAAAAGCGCATATTTCTTTCGCCGGCGAAAGAACAGAACTCAGCGATGTGGAAAATTTCTTTTATAATTCCCACACTTACGGGGCATGGATTTCCAGATGCCGACAAAAAGTGACAAATCACAAAGAAAAGGCCGGCCATGTCGCCACGGCCGGCCTGAATTAGGGGTCAGGTTGTCTTTTTGGTTTAGTCTTCATTTGCCGCGAGCTGCGAGAGAACCTGGCCGCGGCCCCGCAATCTCAGGATCAGCGGAATCAGGAAGGCCGCAGCCGCGACGATCAGCAGTCCGCAGGCGATGGGTGACATGACGAGCGTGGTCACATCACCCTGGCTGATCGAGAGCGCTCTGCGAAGCTGCTGCTCTGCCAGAGGCCCAAGAATGAGGCCGACGACGGCAGGCGCGATCGGATAGCCGAAGATGCGCATGACATAGCCGAGCACACCGAAAGCGAGCAGCATGCCGAGTTCGAAAACCGACGGGTTTGCACCAATGGTGCCGAGTGTCGCAAACAGTAGGATGCCGGCATAAAGCCACGGCTTCGGAACCGTCAGCAGGCGAACCCAGAGGCCGATCATCGGTAGGTTCAGCACCAGGAGCATCGCATTGGCGATGAGCAGACTGGCGATGAGACCCCAGACGAGCTGCGGGTTGGTTGCAAAAAGCAGCGGACCCGGCTGCAGACCATATTGCTGGAAGCCGGCGAGCATGATCGCCGCCGTCGCAGACGTCGGCAGGCCGAGCGTCAGCAACGGCACCAGCGTGCCGGCGGCAGAGGCATTGTTGGCAGCCTCCGGACCGGCAACGCCTTCGATGGCGCCATGGCCGAACTCCTCGGGGTTCTTCGACAGCCGCTTTTCCGTGGCATAGGAGAGGAACGTGCCGATTTCCGCACCGCCCGCCGGCATGGCGCCGATGGGGAAGCCGATGAGCGTGCCGCGCAGCCACGGCTTCCAGGAACGCGCCCAGTCCTGTGCGTTCATCCAGAGCGAGCCACGGACCGCTTCCACCTTGTCCTCGCCGCGATTGCCCTGGGCGGCGATGTATAGCGTCTCGCCGATGGCAAACATCGCAACAGCCAGCGTCGTCACCTCAATACCGTCGAGCAGGTCGGGAATGCCGAAGGAAAGGCGAGCCTGGCCCGTCTGCTGGTCGATGCCGACCATGGCAAGCGCAAAGCCGATGAAGAGCGACGTGAGACCGCGTAGCGCCGAATCCCCGAAGGCCGAGGAGACGGTGACGAAGGCAAGCACCATCAGCGCGAAATATTCGCGCGGACCGAACACCAGCGCCAGCTTGACGATATAGGGTGCGATGAAGGCAAGGCCGAGCGTGGCAATGAGACCGGCCACGAAAGAACCGATGGCCGCCGTCGCCAGCGCCGGTCCGCCGCGGCCTGCACGCGCCATCTTGTTGCCCTCGAGCGCCGTGACGATCGAGGCGCTTTCGCCTGGCGTGTTCAGGAGGATAGAGGTGGTCGAGCCGCCATACATGCCACCGTAATAGATGCCGGCAAACATGATGAGTGAGCCGCCCGGATCGAGCTTATAGGTGGCGGGCAAGAGCAGCGCCACGGTCAGCGCCGGGCCGATACCCGGCAGTACGCCGACTGCTGTGCCAAGGGTCACGCCGATGAAGGCATAGAGCAGGTTGATCGGCTGCGCAGCAACCAGAATGCCCTGCCAGAGGAATTCGAATGTGCTCATGGTTTTATCCCAAGCGGCGGCTCCTGAGGGGGTACAGGACCGTCCGCGCAAAAAGCAAAGGAACTGATGGCGCCCTGCGCGAGGCGAGCGCTATCAGAAGAACAGGTGTTCGAGCGGACCTGCCGGCAGCGTAAGCTGCAGAAGCTGCGAGAAGATCGCCCAGACGATGAAGCTCATGATGATGCCGACCGGCAGCGAGAACCAGATCTGCCGCTTGCCGAAACCGCGCGCCGTCAGCGCAAAGAGCACGCCTGTCGCGATCGAGAAGCCGGCAATGCGCAGCAGCAGCATCTGCCCGGCAAGGCCCGCGATGACCCAGATGACAGGTGCCACTTCCTGATGCTCACGCTCTGGAAAGTCCCCGCGCCAGGCTTCGATCGCCGTCCAGATACCAAGACAGAAGAGGCCGAGAGCGACGACTTTCGGCACAGTCGACGGGCCGATGCGGTCATACTGCGCGATCGTCTTCAAATGCGAAGCATCCCAGAACACCACGACAGCGACGGCGATAAGGAAAACGGCAATGACCAGCGCCGCCCAATCAGGGCGGCGCGTCATTGGCGATGAGGTATCGGCCTCACTCATTGAACGAGACCAATATCTTTGAGAATGCCTTCGGTAGCGGAGACATCCTTTTCGAGCTGCGCCTTGAACTCGTCACCCGCGAGGTAGGTGTCGGCCCAGCCCTTGGTCTTCAGAGTTTCCTGCCAGGCGGCAGACTTGTGCAGCTTGTCGAAGTCAGAAGCGATCGAGGCGACTTCTTCATCGGTCAGGCCCGGAGCGGCAGCGACCATGCGCCAGTTCTGGATGGTCACGTCGGTACCGGCTTCCTTGAAGGTCGGGGCATCGACACCGGCGATACGGGCATCGCTGGAAACTCCGAGCAGGCGCAACGTGCCGGCCTTGACCTGCGATTCGAACTCGCTGTAGCTCGAAATGCCGGCCGTGACCTGGCCGCCGAGGATAGCAGCGAGTGCTTCGCCACCGCCCGAGAAGGCGACATAGTTGATCTTCGTCGGATCGACGCCGGAAGCCTTGGCGATCAGGCCAACGGCGATATGGTCCGTGCCGCCGGCAGAACCGCCGCCCCAGGAAACGGCGCCCGGATCAGCCTTCAGCTTGGTGACGAGATCGGCAAGTGTCTTGATATCCGACGCGGCCGGAACGACGACGGCTTCATATTCGCCGGTCAGACGGGCGATCGGCGTGACGTCCTTCAGCGTGACGACCGACTTGTTGGTCAGCAACGCGCCGACCATGACATAGCCGCCGACGATGAGAGCGTTCGGATTGCCCGCACTCTGGCTGCTGAACTGGGCAAGGCCGATAGAGCCGCCTGCGCCCGGTACGTTCTGAACCTGGACGCTTTTGGAAATGCCCTCCTGCTGCAGCACCGTCTGCAGCGAGCGGGCCGTCTGGTCCCAGCCGCCGCCGGGCGCTGCCGGAGCGATGATTGTGTAATCGGCCGCATAGGCCGGCAGCGCGATAGCCGCTGCCAAAAGAGTTGCGATGAAAGTGTGCTTCACGATGTGTCCTCCGTGCTGCGGCTGAGCGGACCGCCAGTGCTATTTTTGAAAATGAGGAGAGATCACCGATCGGTGGACGCAATTGTCCTGATAGCGAGCGGAAGTCCTCCCGGAATTCTTCAACTCTCCGCCTCCACGGAAAGGAAGTAGCCCAAGCCATCATATGAAGCTGTCATTTAGCTGACATCATCAGGATATCCAGTGCAGCAGGACACTTTTTTGCCGTAATTCGGCTGCCTGCCCGCGAAAGGCGACCGGATTAATACATTGTCCGTACTGGACGCCCTCAGGAACTTGGCCGATACTCGGCCACGGAGGGCGATCCGATGGCAAATGGCGGTTACAACCAGTTTTGTCCGGTTTCCAAGGCGTGCGAGTTGCTTGAGCCGCGGTGGACCTTGCTGCTACTCTGCGAAATGTGGTCCGGCTCCACGCGGTTCAACGAGATCCGGCGCGGCGTGCCCGGAATGTCGCCAACCCTCATGGCAAAGCGGCTGCGTGACATGGAGGCAAACGGTCTCGTCACCCGCTCGGAAAACCGTACGACCGGCGAGATCGCCTACAAAACCACCGAGATTGCCAACGAGCTTGAGCCGATCGTGCACGCGCTCGGCACTTGGGCGCATCGCAATATCGACGCCAACGTAACGCTCGAAAAGCTCGATGCCCGCATTCTGATGTGGAACATGCGCCGCAAGGTCAATGCCGCCGCCCTGCCTTTGCGCAAGCGCAGCGTTATCCAGTTCACCTATCCCGAATTGCCGCGCGACGAACGGCATTACTGGCTGGTGGCGCGGCTGGGCACGCCCGTGGACCTCTGCCTCACGGATCCAGGTTACGATGTCGATCTCTTCGTCACCGCCGATTTGAAGGCGATGACCTCGGCCTGGATGGGGCATTCCAGTCTCGATATGGAGATCGCCGGGGAGCGCATCTCCTTCATCGGCGATACGTCACTTGCCGCAAGCATCGGAAACTGGATGGTGCGCAGCTCCTATGCAGCCGCCTGATCCATTTTTTGTACCGGTCCCGGTCCATTTTCTACACTAGGCCTATCGCACATCCCGAGGCACGATCTCGTGTGAGCCGACCTGAGACGCTTCCAGAAGCCGGTCGAACGCTGCGCATACACCTGAATATCATTGCAAAACCGGCGAGCGATCGCACCAACAGCCTGTGCTCGCCGACATGAGAGGAGACATGCCATGCAAACCACGCTCAATACCGCAACACAGCCCGCACCCGATTTCGCCGCGTTGAAGTCGCGCCAGCAGGTCGCCTGGGCATCCGGCGACTATTCCGTCATCGGCGCCCGGCTGCAGATCGTCGGTGAAAGCCTCTGCGAAGCCCTCGACCTGCGGTCCGGTGAAAAGGTGCTCGATATCGCCGCCGGCAACGGCAATGCCACACTTGCCGCCGCCAGGCGCTGGGCCGAGGTGACTTCGACCGACTACGTTCCGGAACTTCTGGAGCGCGGCCGAGAACGGGCGATGGCGAACGGCCTGGCGGTAGAGTTCCAGCAGGCCGACGCCGAAGCCCTGCCGTTCAAGGACGCAAGCTTCGATGTCGTGGTCTCCACCTTCGGCGTCATGTTCACACCGGATCAGGACAAGGCAGCAAGGGAGATGCTGCGCGTCTGCCGGCCGGGCGGGCGCATCGGCATGGCGAACTGGACGCCGGAGAGCTTCATCGGCCAGGTCTTCAAGACGATAGGCCAGCATATTCCGCCAATGCCGGGCGTCAGGTCGCCGGCCCTGTGGGGGACCAAGGCAAGGCTGGAAGAAATGTTCGGAGGCCAGGCCAGCATCGAGGCGACGTCGCTCATGTACAATTTCCGCTACCGCTCGCCCGAGCATTGGCTGGAAGTGTTCCGCACCTGGTATGGCCCTGTCCACAAAGCTTTTGAAGCTCTGCCAGAGCCCGGCAAGGTGGCGCTTGAGAAGGATTTTCTTGCGCTCATCGCCCGCTTCAACCGCGCCAAGGATGGCACCATGGTCGTGCCGGCTGAATATCTGGAAGTGGTGATACGCAAAGGCTGATTGCAGCTATTGCGGCCACATCGCTGCGAAAGGGCGAGGTTCGCCGGAAGCACCCTCGCCCTGATGCATTTCCGACCTAGAACTCGGACCATTCCCGCCTAACGGCGAGATTGGCGAGCGAGATTTTTACTGCGTCCGCAGCACCTCATTCCAGTGCGCAATCAGCCGTGCCCGCTTCACCTGATCGAGATAGACCATCAGACCCGGACTGACGGGCACCGGACGCAACTGTGCGCCAAGCAGTTCCTGCAACGTATTGGCGGTATTCTCACCGGCCACTTCCGGGCTGACGGCCGGGATCTGCAACTCGCGGGCCATGATCGTCTGGCCTTCCTTTGACATGAAGAAGGCGAGATAGCGCCGCCCCAGTTCCGGCTCGGCGGCTGCCTGCGGCACCAGGCCGATGCGCGACATTACAACCGTATAGTCTTTCGGCAGAACGATACCGACGTCAGGGTGACGCGAGGCCCAGTCGGCCGCATAGGAGCCGAGAATATTATAGCCGAGCACGAAGCGCCCGTCGGCCACCCGCTCCAGGATCGCCGAACTCGTGGAATAGAGCTTCACGCCCGCAGCCCCCATCGCCCCGATCACCGACCAGATATCGCCGAACTGTTCCTGATCGCGCGCCATGAACAAAAAGCCCACGCCGGAACGTTCGATGTCATAGGTGCCGATCCGCCCATAGACCTCGTTACCCTTGCGCTTCAGGTAATCGACGAATTCCGCCCGCGAACTCGGCACCGGCTCATGGATGAAACTCGGCTTGTGATAAACAAAAACCGCGGGTTCGAAGGTCAGCGCATAGGCGGTGTTGCGCCAGTTCGCCCATTTCGGCCATTGGGCGCTCATCGGCAGGTTGCTCACCTGCGCATAGCCGTCGTTCGAAAGCTTCACCTGCAGGTCCATCGCAGAGGAGAAGGCGAAGTCCGCAGTCTTATCGCCGGCATCCGTCTCTTTGACGATGCGGTCGTAGATGTCCCCGGTCAGCATGTCCTCATATTTGACCGCCACATCCGGATTGGCCTCCTGAAAGCCACGGATCATCGGCTGCGCCAATGGCTCGTCGAGCGAGGAATAGACAGTCAGCACCGGCGCATCGGAATTGCCCGACTTTGCCGGATAGAAGACCTGATCCGCGGCGGCAAGGCCGGGCACCAGGCACAGGAACAGAATGAAAAGGCTCCTCATCGCGCAAGAATGCCCGAGCTGCTCAGGCCAGACAAGGGTCGGCTTCCGGCGGGCGCTGCAGCCGGACTTCAAAGCTCGCGCTCGAAGAACATCAGGATCGGCTTCAGATCTTCAGGGATCTCGTAATAGGCGTCTCGCTCTTGAAAACCCAGGCGCCGATATAGCTTCTGCGCTGCGATCTGCCGACGGCCGGTATCGAGCCGCATCATCCTGTAGCCATCCTTCCTGGCCTGCGCGAGAGAAGCTTCGCAGAGCGCCAGCGCCGCGCCGCTGCCGCGTGCTGAATCGGAAACGAAGAGCCGTTTCATCTCCGAAATGCCCGGCGCGATCTCGTGCTGCATCACGCAGCCGACAATCTCTCCGCCGAGCCGCGCCAGGAAGATAGCGCCTTGTGGCCTTGCGTGGATTTTCGGCAGGTCGGCGAGCATCGCCTCGAACTTTTCCGGACTGTAATAAAGTTCGATCTGCGCCCGCTCATCCGAATAGTTGTCGTAAAGCCATTGTCGGAAGGCGCGACTGAGATGTCGAACGGCATCGATCTCTTCCGGGCTTTCCGCGAGCGCGACCGATACGTTCCCCATCTGCAAAGCCTCCACGACCCTCCCGCAGTCTATCATGACAGCTTTCACCTACCATCGGTATTCGGCGCGGAGTGAAACTGGTTTACGGCGTCGTGGCGACAGGGCTCGTGATGAACGGGAGCAAATACCATCCTCCGTTCACCAATTCCCAGAATCGCTGTGACATCAGATTGCCATCCCTGATAAACTCGCTGAAAAATCTGGGGAACATCCGTTGCGCATCCTGCTCACCGAAGACAATATTGCACTGGCCGACGGCCTGTCGGCGATCTTGCGCGGCACGGGCCATGCGGTGGATGTCGTCCATGACGGTGCCTCGGCCAATGCCGTCATCGCCGCGGAAAATTTCGATCTCGTCATTCTCGATCTGAACCTGCCGGAGATGGACGGGCTCGATGTGCTGCGCGCCATGCGCGCTCGCGGCAGCCGGGCTGCCGTGCTGATCCTGACAGCCCGCGGATCACCGGAAGAACGTGTGAAGGGGTTGGATCTCGGTGCGGACGACTATCTCATCAAACCCTTCGACATTGCCGAATTCGAGGCACGCGTCCGCGTGCTTCTTCGCCGTCAGGCCGGGCTGCACTCCTCGACGGTCAGTTTCGGATCGATCTCGCTCGACCTTAATTCCCGCGCCTTTTCCGCCGGCGCCATACCGCTCGATATTCCCGCTCGCGAGCTCGGTCTGCTCGAAATCCTCTTCATGCGCGCCGGCAAGGTCGTCGCCAAGGAAGCAATCATGCAATCGCTGACCGCTTTCGACGACGACATCTCCGCCAATGCCATCGAGCAATATGTCAGCCGCCTGCGAAAAAGGCTTTCGCCGCATGGCCTGACGGTCAAGACCGCCCGCGGCATCGGCTACTATCTCGACAAGCTGCCAGAGGCCTCATGACGGCTGCCTATTCACTCCGGCGCCGACTGCTTTTCTGGCTGCTTGTCTCGACCGCCGTCATCGGCACGCTGGCGCTTGCCGATACCTGGCGCGAGGCCGTGCAGACCTCGAACATCGTTTCCGACCGCGTGCTGGCGGGCTCCGCGCTGGCGATTGCCGAACGGGTCGTCGTTGCTGAAGACGGCACGCTCGAGGTCGACATTCCCTATGTCGCGCTGGAAATGCTGACTTCGGCAGCGCAGGACCGCGTCTTTTACCGCGTCGACGGCCCGCCCGGAAATTTCATCACCGGTTACCAGGCGCTGCCGGTATTGAAGGAAACGCAGGGCGATACGGCTGCCTTTGCCGACGACATCTTCCGCGGCGAGCCGATCCGCGTGGCGACGCTCGAACGATCCGCCTCGACCGGCATCCGCTCCGTGCCTTTCGTCGTCACCGTCGCCGAAACCACCATTGCCCGCCGTCAGCTTGCGCGGGCGATTCTCGTCCGCTCGGCGCTGCGTCTTGCCTTGATGATCGCTGGCGCTGCAATCATCGTCTGGATTTCCGTCACCGTGGCGCTGCGGCCGCTCTACAAGCTCGGCGATGCCATCGGCGAGCGCAACCCCGACGACCTGCATCCGATCGAGCAATCCGTTCCGAGCGAAGTGCAGCCGCTCGTCGACACCGTCAACTCCTTCATGGTGCGCCTGCAATCAGCGCTCGATGCGCTCCGCAATTTCACCGGCAATGCCAGCCACCAGCTCCGCACGCCGCTTGCCATCATCCGCACCCAACTTGCCCTCTCCGTCCGGGCCGGCTCTCTGGATGACGCGCAGCATGCTGCCCTCAAGGGCGATCAGGCGGTTGCCCACGCCGAGCGCATCCTTGCCCAGCTTCTGCTGATGGCCAAGATCGATGCCGCAACCGCCAAGGAAGCGCTGACGGTCTCGGCCATCGACCTCACCGCTATCGCCCAGGAAATCACCGGCGAGCAGATCCCCCGTGCCGCCGAAGCCGGCATCGATCTCGGCTTCGAGGGTGAAGGGCCGGCGATGATCCGCGCCGAACCACTGCTGATCGGCGAAATGCTGCGCAATCTCGCGGGCAATGCCATCGCCTATGCGGGCAAGGGCGCGGAAGTGACTGTCCGTATCATGGAGGATGCGGAAACGGTCAGGCTGGAAGTCGAGGATAACGGCCCGGGCATTCTGCCGGAAAAGCTGGAAGCGGTCAGAAAGCGCTTCTCCCGCGGCAATGAATCCGGTGCGCCCGGTGCCGGTCTCGGCCTGCCGATCGTCGAGGAAATCGCCAATCTTTTCAATGCGAGGCTCGTACTGATATCAGGCCGTGGCGGCAGGGGCCTCAAAGCTTCCGTGACATTCAACCGCGCAGCCTGAAAGCGGTCACCACGCTAACCTTTCCGCCTTGCATTCTTTCGCTGCATTGCACACACTGGCCATGGGAACAGCTAAGCCGATCAACGGCAAGCGGATAAAAGAGCAATATGTCGATCAAAGCCAGCATCTATCATCTGACGCATTATCAGTATGACAAACCGATCCGCCTCGGCCCTCAGATCATCCGCCTCAAGCCAGCCTCGCACTCGAAAACGCGGGTTTTGAGCCATTCTTTGAAGGTCACGCCGTCCAACCACTTCGTGAACCTGCAGCAGGACCCTTACGGCAATTATCTCGCCCGCTTCGTCTTCCCCGACCCGGTGACCGAATTCAAGATCGAGGTCGATCTCGTTGCCGACATGACCGTCTACAATCCCTTCGACTTCTTCGTCGAGGAGGAAGCGACGAAGTGGCCCTTCGACTATCCGGAAACGCTCCGCGAGGATCTCTCGATCTACATGATACCGGAGCCGGCCGGCCCGCGCCTGAAGGCGCTGCTGCCGACGCTCGACTGGTCGCCCGATCAGCCGACAGTCGACATGATCGTCGGCCTCAATGCCCGTCTGCAGCGGCAGATCGGTTACGTCATCCGCATGGAAGCCGGCGTCCAGACGCCGGAAGAGACGCTGGAAACCGCCAAGGGCTCCTGCCGCGACACCAGCTGGCTGCTCGTGCAGATCCTGCGCCATCTCGGGCTCGCTGCCCGCTTCGTCTCCGGCTACCTCATCCAGTTGGCGCCGGACCTGAAGGCGCTCGACGGCCCTTCCGGTACCAAGGTCGATTTCACTGATCTGCATGCCTGGGCGGAGGTCTATCTGCCCGGCGCCGGTTGGGTCGGTCTCGATCCCACCTCCGGGCTGCTGACCGGCGAAAGCCATATACCGCTCGCAGCCACACCGCATTACAGCAATGCGGCCCCGATCTCCGGCGGTTATTTCGGCGAGGCCGAAACCGAATTCGACTTCGATATGAAGGTCTCTCGGGTCGCCGAGCATCCGCGCATCACCAAACCCTTCTCGGATGAGAGCTGGGAGGAGCTCAACCAGCTCGGCGAGAAGGTCGACCGCGTCCTCGAAGCCGAGGATGTGCGCCTGACGATGGGCGGCGAGCCGACTTTCGTCTCCATCGACGATTTCCAATCCGAGGAGTGGAACACCGCGGCCGTCGGGCCGACCAAGCGCGAAAAGGCGGACAACCTGATCCGCCGGCTGCAGGAGCGCTTCGCGCCCGGTGGCTTCCTGCACTACGGCCAGGGCAAGTGGTATCCCGGCGAAAGCCTGCCGCGCTGGACCTTCTCCCTCTACTGGCGCCGTGACGGCAAGCCGATCTGGCAGAACCTCGATCTGATCGCCGCTGAAGGCAAGGATACCGGTGTCAAGGCGGAGGATGCCGAAAAGCTCCTGACGGCGATCGCCAGGGAACTGGCAATCAAGCCCGATATGGTGCAGCCGGCCTATGAGGATCCGGCAGACTGGATCATCAAGGAAGGCAGCCTTCCCGAAAACGTCGATCCGTCGAATTCGAAGCTGAAGGACCCCGAGGAGCGCAGCCGCATTGCCCGCGTCTTCGCCCGCGGCCTCACCGTGCCGACGGGGTATGTCCTCCCCGTTCAAGTGTGGAATGCCAAGGCCGCCGCAAGCCGCACCTGGGTCAGCGAAAAATGGCGCACGCGCCGCGGAAAGATTTTCCTTGTACCGGGTGACAGCCCGATCGGTTATCGCCTGCCACTCGGCACGCTGCCCTATGTCCCGCCAGCGCGCTACCCCTATATCCACCCCGCCGATCCGTCGATACCGCGCGCGCCGCTACCTGACGTCTTCGTGCCCGCCGGCCGCGCCATGCCCGAAGCCTCGTTCCAGGCGGAGGAGAGCCACGCTGTCCGCATAGAACAGACCCTTGGCGACATAGGCGGTGCCGTGCGCACTGCCCTGTCGGTCGAACCGCGCGAAGGCAGGCTCTGCGTCTTCATGCCGCCAGTCGAGCGCATCGAGGATTATCTGGAGCTGATCGCCGCTGCCGAAAACGCTGCTGCCGAACTCAAGCTCCCCGTACATATCGAAGGCTATCCGCCGCCGCAGGACGAGCGGATTAACGTCATCCGCGTCGCCCCCGATCCCGGCGTCATCGAAGTCAATATTCACCCGGCCTCCAACTGGCAGGATTGCGTCGACATCACCACGGCGATCTACGAGGAAGCGCGCGCCACCCGGCTCGGTGCCGACAAGTTCATGGTCGATGGTCGCCACACCGGCACCGGCGGCGGCAATCACGTCGTCGTCGGCGCCGCCAATCCGAACAACAGCCCCTTCCTGCGCCGCCCGGACCTGCTGAAAAGCATCATCCTCCATTGGCAGCGCCATCCCTCCCTCTCCTACCTCTTTTCCGGCATGTTCATCGGCCCGACCAGCCAGGCGCCGCGCATCGACGAGGCCCGCCACGACACTCTCTATGAACTGGAGATCGCCATGGCGCAGGTCGGAGCGCCGGGTCGTGGTCAACTGCCGCTGCCCTGGCTCACCGACCGACTGTTCCGAAATCTTTTGACCGATGTCACCGGCAACACTCACCGTGCCGAAATCTGCATCGACAAGCTGTTTTCGCCGGATGGCCCGACTGGACGGCTCGGCCTCATCGAGTTCCGCGGCTTTGAGATGCCGCCGAATGCTCGCATGTCGCTAGCCCAACAATTACTGGTACGCGCGCTGATCGCCCGCTTCTGGACGAACCCCGCCGATGGCAAGTTCGTCCGCTGGGGTACGACCCTGCATGACCGTTTCATGCTGCCGCATTTCGTCTGGACCGATTTCCTCGACGTCCTCGCAGACCTTCGCGAAAACGGCTTCGATGTCAGCCCCGAATGGTTCAAGGCGCAGCTTGAATTCCGCTTCCCCTTCTGCGGAGAGGTTGAATACGAGGGTTCGAAGCTGGAATTGCGCCAGGCGCTGGAGCCCTGGCACGTCATGGGCGAGGAAGGTGCGCCGGGCGGCACCGTCCGCTACGTCGATAGTTCCGTCGAGCGTCTGCAGGTTCGGCTCGAAACGAACAACGCCGCGCGCTACACCGTCACCTGCAACGGCCGCACCGTGCCGCTGGCGCCAACGGGGACATCAGGCGTGTCTGTCGCCGGTGTGCGCTTCAAGGCCTGGAAGCCGGCTTCCGGCCTGCACCCTGTGCTGCCGGTGAATACGCCTTTGACTTTTGATATTTATGATACATGGTCGAAACGTTCGATCGGCGGCTGCATCTATCACGTTGCCCATCCGGGCGGTCGGAACTATGAAACCTTCCCGGTCAACGGCAACGAGGCGGAAGCACGGCGGCTCGCCCGTTTCGAACCGTGGGGACATACGGCAGGCGGTTATATTCCGCGCGCCGAAACGCCTTCGCCTGAATTCCCGCTCACGCTGGATCTGAGGCGGCCGGTCGGAACTTGAAGAAGCTGGGTCTGATGGGCAAGAAGCCTGCACTGGAATTGAGGGACGAGATCGAGGAACGCGCCGGCGCGGATGCAGTCTTCGACTATGCGCCTCTGCCCGGCATTGCAGACGAGATGGTGGACAATAACGGGGCCATCCGTCCGGTCTGGCAGCGCTTCATGGCCCATATGAATGCCATGCCCGAAAAGGAACTGGCCGAGCGTTTCGCCCGCGCCGACCGTTATCTGCGCGACGCCGGTGTTTTCTATCGGGCCTACGGCGCCAAGGGCAGCGGCGAGCGCCCCTGGCCGATCTCCCATATTCCGGTGCTGATCGACGAGCGCGAATGGCAGGTTCTTTCGGCAGGCCTCGTCCAGCGTGCTGATCTCTTGGAAGCGACAATCGCCGATATCTACGGCGAAAACAGGCTTGTGGAGGAAGGCATTCTTCCACCCGCACTGATCGCCGCCAACCCCGAATTCCAGCGGCCGCTGGTCGGTGTAAAGCCTGCGACCGGTCACTACCTGCATTTCTGTGCCTTCGAGATCGGTCGAGGCCCTGACGGAAACTGGTGGGTACTGGCCGACCGCACGCAGGCTCCATCCGGCGCAGGCTTCGCGCTGGAGAGCCGCGTGGCAACCACCCGCGCCTTCTCCGATATCTACGCCGAAACGCCCGTTCATCGCCTTGCCTCCTTCTTCGGCGCCTTCCGCGATGCGTTGCAGGCGATGAAGCATTCCGGTGACGACCGCATCGCAGTCCTGACCCCCGGCCCGGCGAACGAAACCTACTACGAACATGCCTATATCGCCCGTTATCTCGGCTTCATGCTGCTGGAAGGCGAAGATCTTGTGGTGGTCAACAGGCGCATCATGGTGCGCACAGTCGCCGGCCTGAAGCCGATCGGCGTGCTCTGGCGGCGTCTCGATTCCGCTTATGCCGATCCCCTGGAGCTGAACCAGAACTCGCATATCGGCACGCCCGGTCTTGTGGAGGCCCTGCGTGCCGAAACCGTCACCATCGTGAACGCACTCGGCACCGGCGTTCTGGAAACGCGCGCCCTGCTCGCCTTCATGCCCGCCGTCTGTCGCTCGCTGCTGGGCGAAGATCTTCGCCTGCCATCCATCGCGACATGGTGGTGCGGTCAGAAGGAAGAGCGCGACCATGTGGCTGCAAATATCGAAAAGATGGTGATCGGCCCGGCCTATTCCCGCGCACCCTTCTTCGATGACGGCGGCGAATCCGTTCTCGGCTCTTCGCTGCGCGCCACCGCCAAGAACTCGATTGCGGACTGGCTGACGAGCGACGGCGCAAAACTCGTAGGTCAGGAAGTCGTCACCCTCTCGACCACGCCGGCCTGGATCGACGGCAAACTGACGCCGCGGCCGATGTCGCTGCGCGTCTTTGCCGCCCGCACCGCCAATGGTTGGCAGATCATGCCCGGCGGTTTTGCCCGCATCGGTTCGGGAGACGATGTCGCCGCCATAGCCATGCAGTCCGGCGGTGCGGCGGCTGATGTGTGGATCGTCAGCGACAAACCGGTCGAGCGCCACACGCTGCTGCCAGCCGAAGGTAGCTTCACCCGCAACATGCCGGGCAGCCTGCCGAGCCGCGCGGCCGACAACCTTTTCTGGCTGGGCCGCTATATCGAACGCGCCGAAGGGGCGCTGCGCATCCTGCGCGCCTGGCACGCCCGCTACGCCGAAGCCGCCGACCCGAACCAGCCGTTGCTCGCTGACGTCACCGAATATCTTGCCGCCGTCGATATCGACACCGGCGAACCCGTGCCGGAATCGCTGCTGCGCAATATCGACAGCGCCGTCTATTCAGCAAGCAACATCCGTGACCGCTTCTCGCCGGATGGCTGGCTGGCCTTGAATGACCTCGCCAAGACCGCCCGCCGCTTTCACTCGACCATTACATCAGGCGACGACGCCAGCCACGCGATGACCATTCTCTTGCGAAAGCTCGCGGGCTTTGCCGGTCTCGTGCATGAAAACATGTACCGCTTCACCGGCTGGCGCTTCCTCTCGCTAGGCCGATACATCGAACGCGGCCTGCACATGACGCGCCTTCTCGGCCACATGTCCGGCCCGGAAGCGCCCGATGGCGCACTCGACATGCTGCTGGAAATCGGCGACAGCGTCATGACCCACCGTCGCCGCTACAACGTCAACACGGCACGGCTGACGGTGACCGATCTGCTGGCGCTCGATCCGCTGAACCCGCGCTCGGTCCTCTTCCAGATGAACGAGATCCACCGAGAGGTCGAGCAGCTTCCGAATGCGTTTATGAACGGCCAGATGTCGCCCTTCTACCGCGAGGCGATGCGCCTGCATTCCGGCCTCGCCGTCATGACGCCGGAAACCATGGACGGTGATGTCTACCATCGGCTGGAGCGTGAGCTGGAACACCTCTCCGACCTTCTGGCGCAGACCTATCTCGGATGACGACCGTCCTCTACGATCTCACCCTGCATATGGGCTACAGCTATGACACGCCGGCATCCGGCGCGCGCCACATCATGCGCCTGATGCCGCTCTCGCTGCCAAACCGTCAGCGGCTTGTCGCAGGCTCGATCAGCGTCGCGCCCCAGCCGGACGAACAGTCGCATTTCATCGACTTCTTCCAGCATCCGGCGACATCTTTCCTGTTGCGCTCGCCGCATGAAAAGCTGGATATCCGCATGCAGGCCCGCGTACAGGTCGAAAGCCAGGCGATATCCGCAGACTTCTCACCGCTATTGGCCGAGCTGCCGGAGGAGGTTGCTGGAATCTGGTCGCTCGATCCGGAATCGCCTCACCATTTCCTTGGCGACAGCCCGCGCCTGACGGAGACCAAGGCGATCGCTGAATACGCCAAGACCTGCGTCCGACCCTCGCTGACGGTCATGCAGATCGCCTATGCGCTTTGCACCCGCATCAACAAGGATTTCACCTACGATCCGGAAGCGACGACCGTCGAGACGACGCCGCTCGAAGCGTTCGAGCTGAAGCGCGGCGTCTGCCAGGACTTTACCCATGTGATGATCCTTGCGCTGCGCAGCCTCGGCATCCCCGCCGGCTATGTCTCCGGCTTCCTGCGCACCATCCCGCCGCCCGGCAAGGAGCGCCTGGAGGGCGCCGATGCCATGCATGCCTGGGTACGCGTCTGGTGCGGCGAGACGGCCGGCTGGCTCGAGCTCGATCCCACCAACAACATTCCTGCCGGAACCGACCATATCGTCGTCGCATATGGTCGCGACTACGCTGATGTCGCTCCCGTTATCGGTGTACTCAAGAGTTATGGCAGCCAGCGTTCCGTGCAGGCCGTGGACGTGATTGCCCTGAAATAATCCCGAAATTGGAAAAAACAGCCAGTTGTCTAGAATTTTAGGTACTGGCTTTAGCGGCCATTAAAGTCATCCGGTCCATCAATTGCGCCTACTTAAGGCTCTTTTGAAATCGGTGGACATGATGAACACCCTGCATTCGCTTCTCGATCGGCTGCGGCGCGACCGCGGCGGCAATTTCGGCATTATGACGGCTATCTTGCTGCCTGTGCTTGTAGGCAGTGCCGGCTTCGCGATTGATACCATGAATATCATAGCCTCGCAGCGTCAGCTTCAGGAGGCAGCCGACTCGGGAGCACTTGCAACAGCGACCGCGCTTTCCTCCGGCAAGGTCACCACCGATGATCAGGCAAAGGCTTTGGCGAAGGATTTCGTCACCGGGCAGATGGCGAATTATGTCGACGAAGCCACGATCAGCGCGATCAAATCGTCAACCAGTGTAACCATCACGACGACCACTTCCGCAAACGGCAAAAGCTACGGGATTTCCGTCAATGCTTCCTATCCGCTAAGTCTTACGCCCTTCATGAATGTCCTGGGTTTCAAGACCAGCACCATCGCAGCGGCAAGCAAGACGACCAGCGGCATCAGCCAACAGCGCAGCGCCGTCTCAATGACCCTGGTCCTCGACGAATCCGGCTCAATGCTGGCAAATACAGGTACTCAGATTGTTCCAACCAAGAGTTGCCAGCAGTACAATTCCAGCGGCCAGTCGATCGGCACAAAGAGCCCCTGCTACGTCAAGAAGATTGACGCCTTGAAGACAGCAGCCAACCTGCTGCTCGACCAGTTGGACAAAGCTGATCCACAAGCGAAATACGTTCGCACAAATGCAATTGCATGGAGCGGCGCCGTTCAGGATTCGAACACGTTCGGCTGGGGTACCAACCGCACAAGAACAGAGGTCATCAATACGATGTCAGCGGGCGGCAATACCGAATCCGCGGCACCGATGCTGCAAGCCTATAACGACCTTAACAAGACGGACAGCGGCTCCGAATCCAAGATTCAAGCGAACGCAGGCAACACCAGTCTGACCAAATACATCGTATTCATGACGGATGGTGAAAACAACAAGGACCTGTCCGACACGAATACTTTAACGACATGCACCAATGCAAAAAATGCCGGGATAAAGATTTATTCGATAGCATTCATGGCCCCGACGCGGGGGCAGAGCTTACTGAGCAAATGCGCTAGCGGTCCGACATACTACTTTCAGGCGGAAAGCATGAACGACCTGACCTCCGCCTTCCAAGCGATCGGCCAAAGTGCCGCCGCCGACAAGACTCTGCTGACCCAGTAATCAGCGCAACTGCAGCGCAAACAAAAGCCGCTCCGGAACAAACGGGGCGGCTTTTCGTTTAAACTCAGTCCTGCCTATCAGATCGGGAAAACCGATTGAAATCAAGTCCCTTAGGCCTCGTGAATATGAAGGTTTCGCAAATTTTTCGTTTGGCCAATTCCCTTGTTGCAAGTGCTTCGTAACGGTGCATAAACTGCCCTGTCCGCATATATGACAAATCGATTGAATCAGGCGTATCTTACTGTAACCAAATCAAAATTGGCGAGACCTGAGAATGAATACTGTTTCGAAGCCGATCATCCCCGCACCCGCTCCGCGCAGTTCCCGGCCTGAAATCCTCGCTGAGGAAATCATCGAGCGTCTGACCTACCGCATCGGCAAGGACGCCAAGGTCGCCAAGCCTCACGACTGGCTGACGGCGACCATTCTCGTGGTGCGTGACCGCATCATCGACAAGTGGATGGAATCCACCCGCAAGGCTTATGAGACCGGCGCCAAGCGCGTCTATTACATGTCTCTCGAATTCCTGATCGGCCGCCTGATGCGCGATGCTGTATCCAACCTCAACCTCATGGAAGAGGTGAGTGATGCGCTCGCTTCGCTCGGTGTCGACATCAACGTCATCGCCGGGCTGGAGCCCGATGCCGCACTCGGCAACGGCGGTCTCGGCCGCCTCGCTGCCTGCTTCATGGAATCGATGGCGACCGTCGACGTGCCCGCCTATGGCTATGGCATCCGCTACGTCCACGGCCTCTTCCGTCAGCAGATGGCAGACGGCTGGCAGGTCGAACTGCCAGAAAACTGGCTCGCCCACGGCAATCCCTGGGAATTCGAACGCCGCGAGAGCGCCTACGAAATCGGCTTTGGCGGCTCGATCGAGGTCATCAGCGGCCATGACGAGCAACCGCGTTACGTCTGGAAGCCGGCCGAGCGTGTCATCGCCGCCGCCTTCGATACGCCGGTCGTCGGCTGGCGCGGCAAGCGCGTCAATACGCTCCGCCTGTGGTCGGCTCAGCCGATCGATCCGATCCTGCTCGATGCCTTCAACGCCGGTGACCATATCGGTGCGCTACGCGAGAGCAACAGGGCCGAGAGCCTGACGCGGGTTCTCTACCCGGCCGACGCAACGCCTGCCGGCCAGGAACTGCGCCTGCGCCAGGAGTATTTCTTCTCGTCCGCTTCCCTGCAGGACATCCTGCGCCGCCACCTGCAGCAGTATGACGACTTCACCTCTCTGCCGGACAAGGTCGCGATCCAGCTCAACGACACCCACCCGGCCGTTTCCGTCGCCGAACTCACACGCCTGCTTTGCGATGTGCATGGCCTGGATTTCGAACAGGCCTGGGATATCACCCGCCGCACCTTCTCTTACACCAACCACACGCTTCTTCCCGAAGCGCTGGAAAGCTGGCCGGTTCCGCTCTTCGAGCGCCTGTTGCCGCGCCATATGCAGATCATCTATGCGATCAACGCCAAGATACTGATCGAAGCGCGCAAGAGCCGTAATTTCTCCGACACGGAAATCCGTTCGATCTCGCTGATCGATGAAAGCGGCGACCGCCGCGTGCGCATGGGCAATCTCGCCTTCGTCGGCTCGTACTCGATCAACGGCGTGTCGGCACTGCACACGGACCTGATGAAGGTCACGGTCTTTGCAGACCTGCACAAGCTCTATCCCGACCGTATCAACAACAAGACCAACGGCATCACGCCGCGCCGCTGGTTGCAGCAGTGCAATCCCGGCCTGACGGGCCTGGTGCGCGAAGCGATCGGCGATGAATTCCTCGACGATGCCGAGAAGCTGCGCCCGCTTGACAAATTCGCCACCGACCCGAGCTTCCAGCAGAAATTCGCTGCCGTGAAGCGCGCGAACAAGGTGGCGCTCTCCAATCTCGTCGCCAGCCGCATGGGTGTGAAGCTCGATCCGTCGGCGATGTTCGACATTCAGATCAAGCGCATCCACGAATACAAGCGCCAACTTCTGAACATCGTCGAAGCCGTGGCACTTTACGATCAGATCCGTTCGCACCCCGAGCTGGATTGGGTGCCGCGCGTCAAGCTCTTCGCCGGCAAGGCTGCCCCGAGCTACTACAACGCCAAGCTCATCATCAAGCTTATCAACGACGTTGCCCGCACCATCAACAACGACCCATCGGTCCGCGGCCTGCTGAAGGTCGTCTTCGTGCCGAACTACAATGTCTCGCTTGCCGAAATCATGGTTCCGGCTGCCGACCTCTCCGAGCAGATCTCGACGGCCGGCATGGAAGCATCGGGCACCGGCAACATGAAGTTCGGCCTGAACGGCGCACTGACGATCGGCACGCTCGACGGTGCCAATGTCGAAATGCGCGACAATGTCGGCGAAGACAATATCGTCATCTTCGGCCTGCAGGCTGATGAAGTCGCCAAGATCCGCAGCGAGGGCCATAATCCTCGTGCGATCATCGAAGGCTCACGTGAGCTGGCACAGGCGCTGGCCGCCATCAGCTCGGGCGTCTTCTCTCCTGACGACCGCAACCGCTATACCGGCCTCATCGACGGTATCTACTCCCACGACTGGTTCATGGTCGCCGGCGATTTCGATGCCTATGCGGCCGCTCAGCGCGAGGTCGACCAGATCTGGACCAACCAGTCCTCCTGGTATGAGAAGACGATCAACAATACGGCGCGGATGGGCTGGTTCTCCTCCGACCGCACGATCAGACAATATGCCGACGAGATCTGGAGAGCTTGATGAAGCCGCCGAAAGCCACCCCTGAAGTGAAGCTTCCCTGGGAAATTTCGGCGGGCGAAATTGCGGCAATTCTCAACGGCTCGCATGCCGATCCCTTTGCCGTCCTGGGCGTACACCAGGCCGGCGAGGCCTTCATTACCAGGTGTTTCGTCCCCGGCGCAGAAGCCGTCACTGCAATGACGCTGGATGGGACGCCGATCGGCGAACTCAACCAGCTTCATCAAGACGGTATTTTCGGCGGCCAGGTATCGATCACCAAATTCCAGCCTGTGCGCTATCGCGCCCGGCGCGCCGACGCCGAATGGGCGGTGACCGACCCTTACAGCTTCGGCCCGGTGCTCGGCCCGATGGACGATTATTACGCCCGGCAGGGTTCGCACCTGCGGCTCTTCGACAAGATGGGCGCCCATCGCATCAAGCATGAAGGCGCGACCGGCATCCACTTTGCCGTATGGGCACCGAATGCGCAGCGCGTCTCGGTTGTCGGCGATTTCAACAATTGGGACGGACGACGCCACGTCATGCGCTTGCGTGCCGACAGCGGCATCTGGGAAATCTTCGCCCCCGATGTGCCGCTCGGTGTCCCCTACAAATTCGAGATCCGTGGCCAGGACGGCGTGCTGCTGCCATTGAAGGCTGACCCGTTTGCCCGCCGCAGCGAACTTCGCCCCAAAACGGCATCCGTGACGACCGCCGAACTTGTGCAGGAATGGCAGGACGAGCCGCATTTGAAACACTGGCGCGAAAGCGATATGCGCCGCCAGCCGATCAGCATCTATGAGGTTCACGCCGGCTCCTGGCAGCGTCGCCAGGATGGCTCCATGCTTTCATGGGATGAGCTTGCCTCGAGCCTCATCCCCTACTGCGTCGATATGGGCTTCACTCATATCGAGTTCCTGCCGATCACCGAGCACCCCTACGACCCCTCCTGGGGTTACCAGACGACCGGCCTCTATGCCCCGACTGCCCGCTTCGGCGAGCCGGAAGGCTTCGCCCGTTTCGTCAACGGCTGTCACAAGGTCGGCATCGGCGTCATCCTCGACTGGGTGCCGGCGCATTTCCCGACCGATGAACACGGCCTTGGCTGGTTCGACGGCACCGCGCTTTACGAACACGAAGACCCACGCAAGGGTTTTCACCCGGACTGGAACACGGCAATCTACAATTTTGGCCGCACTGAGGTCGTCTCCTACCTCGTCAACAACGCGCTGTACTGGGCCGAGAAATTCCATCTCGACGGCCTGCGCGTCGATGCGGTCGCGTCGATGCTCTATCTCGACTATTCGCGCAAGCACGGCGAATGGATCCCGAACGAGTATGGCGGCAACGAAAACCTCGAAGCCGTCCGCTTCCTGCAGAACCTCAACACCCGCATCTATGGCGAGCATCCGGGCGTCATGACCATCGCCGAGGAGTCGACTTCCTGGCCGAAGGTTTCCCAACCGGTCCACGAAGGCGGCCTCGGCTTCGGCTTCAAGTGGAACATGGGCTTCATGCACGACACGTTGAGCTACATGAGCCGCGAACCGGTGCACCGTAAGCACCACCACAATGAACTGACCTTCGGGCTGCTCTACGCTTATTCGGAAAATTTCGTCCTGCCGCTCTCCCATGACGAAGTCGTGCACGGCAAGGGTTCGCTGATCGCCAAGATGCCGGGTGACGATTGGCAGAAATTTGCCAATCTGCGCGCCTACTACGCCTTCATGTGGGGCTATCCCGGCAAGAAGCTGCTCTTCATGGGACAGGAATTCGCTCAGTGGGCCGAATGGAGCGAGAACAAGTCGCTCGACTGGAACCTCCTCCAGTACCGCATGCACGAAGGCATGCGTCGCCTGGTGCGTGATCTCAACTTCACCTATCGCAGCAAGGCCGCACTCCATGCGCGTGACTGCGAAGGCGACGGCTTCGAATGGCTGATCGCCGACGATTACGAGAACTCGGTCTTCGCCTGGCTGCGCAAAGCGCCTGGCCAGAAGCCCGTCGCCGTCATCACGAACTTCACGCCTGTCTATCGTGAGAACTATTCGATCCGGCTGCCTTCTGCCGGGCGCTGGCGGGAAATCCTCAATACCGATGCCGACATTTATGGCGGCAGCGGCAAGGGCAATGGCGGGCGCGTGCAAGCCGTCGATGCCGGCGGCGAGATAAGCTGCTCGATAACCCTGCCGCCGCTGGCGACAATCATGCTTGAACCCGAGAATTAGTGACTGGTGGGAGGAGAAAATGGTAGAAAAGCGCATTCAGCCACTTGCCCGCGATGCAATGGCCTATGTTCTCGCCGGCGGCAGGGGAAGCCGCCTCAAGGAACTGACTGACCGACGCGCAAAACCCGCCGTCTATTTCGGCGGCAAGGCACGCATCATCGATTTCGCACTGTCGAACGCTCTGAATTCCGGCATCCGCCGTATCGGCGTCGCTACCCAGTACAAGGCACATTCGCTGATCCGCCACATGCAGCGCGGTTGGAACTTCTTCCGGCCCGAGCGTAACGAGAGCTTCGACATTCTGCCCGCATCCCAGCGCGTTTCCGAAACGCAGTGGTATGAAGGTACCGCCGATGCCGTCTATCAGAACATCGACATCATCGAGGATTACGGCGTCGAATACATGGTCATCCTCGCTGGCGACCATATCTACAAGATGGACTATGAATACATGCTCCAGCAGCATGTCGATACCGGCGCGGACGTGACCATCGGCTGCCTTGAAGTACCGCGCATGGATGCGGTTGGTTTCGGTGTCATGCATGTTAATGAGAAGGACGAGATCTTCGCCTTCATCGAAAAGCCGGCAGATCCGCCTGGTATTCCGGACAAGCCGGATTTCGCTCTCGCCTCCATGGGCATTTATGTCTTCCGCACGAAGTTCCTGATCGATGCACTCCGCCGCGATGCCGCTGATCCGACTTCGAGCCGCGACTTCGGCAAAGATATCATCCCCTATATCGTCGAGCACGGTAAGGCGGTCGCCCACCGCTTCGCCAAGTCCTGCGTCCGCTCCGATTTCGAGCATGAGCCCTACTGGCGCGACGTCGGTACGATCGATGCGTATTGGCAGGCCAATATCGACCTGACGGCAATCGTTCCGGCCCTTGATATCTACGACAAATCCTGGCCGATCTGGACCTATGCCGAGATTACTCCGCCGGCGAAATTCGTTCATGACGATGAAGACCGCCGCGGTTCGGCAACGTCGTCTGTCGTTGCCGGCGACTGCATCATCTCGGGCGCAAGCCTCAACCGAAGCCTTCTCTTCACTGGAGTGCGGGCCAATTCCTTTTCCAAACTGGAAGGGGCGGTCATCCTGCCCAATGTGAAGATCGGTCGGCGCGCCCAGCTCAAAGACGTTGTGATCGATCATGGTGTCGTCATCCCGGAAGGTCTTGTCGTCGGCGAGGATCCGGAACTAGACGCCCGGCGTTTCAGACGGACCGAAAGCGGCATTTGCCTGATCACGCAACCGATGATCGACAAGCTGGATATCTGACTTATGAAAGTTCTTTCGGTTTCGTCCGAAGTCTTCCCTTTGATCAAGACAGGGGGCCTTGCCGATGTGGCAGGCGCCCTGCCAATAGCCCTCAAATCCTATGGCATTGAAACAAAAACCCTCATGCCCGGCTATCCCGCGGTCATGAAGGTTTTGCAGAATCCGGTCGTACGGCTGGAGTTCCCGGATCTGCTCGGCCAACCGGCAAGATTGCTTGAGGTGGAGCATCAGGGTCTCGATATCCTTGTGCTCGACGCGCCGGCTTACTATGACCGCCCGGGCGGCCCCTATCTCGATACGACCGGCAAGGATCACCCTGACAACTGGCGCCGCTTCGCCGCCCTTTCGCTGGCAGGCTCCGAGATCGCCGCCGGACTGCTGCCCGGCTGGCGGCCGGATCTGGTGCATGCCCATGACTGGCAGGCCGCCATGGTGCCTGTCTACATGCGCTATTACCCGACGCCCGAACTGCCGAGCATTCTGACGATCCACAACATCGCTTTCCAGGGCCAGTTCGGCGCCGATATTCTCCCCGGCCTGCGTCTGCCGCCCCATGCCTTTGCCACTGAGAGCATCGAATATTACGGCACTGTCGGTTTCCTCAAGGGTGGCCTGCAGACTGCTCATGCCATCACCACCGTCAGCCCCTCCTATGCGGAGGAAATCCTGACCCCGGAATTCGGCATGGGCCTGGAAGGCGTCATCGCCAGCCGCCGCGACGTGCTGCATGGTATCGTCAACGGCATCGACGCCGATATCTGGAACCCGGCGACCGATCCGGTGGTTCACACGCATTATGGCCCGACGACGCTGAAAAACCGCATCGAGAACCGTAGATCGATCGAGGAATTCTTCCATCTCGACCACGACAACGCGCCGATCTTCTGCGTCATCAGCCGCCTGACCTGGCAGAAGGGCATGGACCTCGTCGCAAGCGCTGCCGACGAGATCGTCGCGCTCGGCGGCAAGCTCGTCGTGCTCGGTTCCGGCGAGGTGGCACTGGAGGGCGCGCTGCTCGCCGCCGCCAACCGCAACCCCGGCCGCATCGGCGTTTCCATCGGGTACAACGAGCCGATGTCGCACCTGATGCAGGCCGGCTGCGACGCGATCATCATCCCCTCCCGCTTTGAGCCATGCGGTCTCACACAGCTTTACGGCCTGCGCTACGGCTGTGTGCCGATCGTCGCGCGCACCGGCGGTCTCAACGATACCGTGATCGATGCCAATCATGCCGCCCTTGCAGCAAAGGTGGCCACAGGCATACAATTCGCACCCGTAAACGAAGGAAGCATGCTACAGGCACTGCGCCGCGCCATGCACCTTTACGCGGATCAAAAAGTCTGGACCCAATTGCAAAAGCAGGGCATGAAGTCGGATGTCTCTTGGGAGAAGAGCGCCGAACGTTATGTTGCCCTGTATTCAAGCCTCGTCTCGAAAGGCATGAGCTAAAATGATTAAGTCTGTTCCCACCACGGCCTATCAGGACCAGAAACCCGGCACTTCAGGTCTGCGCAAGAAGGTTCCCGTCTTCCAGCAGCCTAACTATGCGGAGAATTTCATCCAGTCGATCTTCGATTCGCTGGAAGGCTATCAGGGCAAGTGCCTGGTCATCGGCGGCGACGGACGCTACTACAATCGCGAAGTCATCCAGAAGGCGATCAAGATGGCCGCCGCCAATGGCTTCGGTAAGGTCATGGTGGGCAAGGGCGGCATTCTTTCGACACCCGCAGCCTCTCACATCATCCGCAAGTACAAGGCCTTTGGTGGCATCATTCTCTCGGCCAGCCACAATCCCGGCGGCCCGACCGAAGACTTCGGCATCAAGTACAATGTCAACAATGGCGGTCCGGCGCCTGAGAAGATCACCGACGCGATCTATGCGCGCTCCAAGGTGATCGGAAGCTACAAGATCGCCGATTTCGCCGACGTGAATATCGACCGCATCGGCAAGGAAGAGCTGCCGGGCGGCACCATCCTCTCGGTCATCGACCCGGTCGAGGATTATGCCGCACTGATGGAAGAGCTCTTCGATTTCGGTGCGATCCGCAATCTGATCAGCCTTGGCTTCCGCATTGCCTTCGACGCCATGAGTGCCGTGACCGGTCCCTACGCCAAGGAAATCTTCGAGAACCGCCTCGGCGCTCCCTCCGGCTCCGTGCGTAATTTCATGCCGCTGCCGGATTTCGGCGGCCATCATCCGGACCCGAACCTCGTTCATGCGAAAGAACTCTATGACGAGATGATGGGTGAGGACGCGCCCGATTTCGGCGCTGCATCTGACGGCGACGGCGACCGCAACCTCATCATCGGCCGCGGCGTTTTCGTCACCCCTTCCGACAGCCTTGCAATCCTTGCCGCCAACGCCAACCTGGCGCCCGGCTATTCCGGCGGTCTTGCTGGTATTGCCCGCTCTATGCCGACATCAGGCGCGGCCGACCGCGTGGCTGAGAAGCGGGGCATCGGCCTCTACGAGACTCCGACCGGCTGGAAATTCTTCGGCAACCTGCTCGACGCCGGCATGGCGACGATCTGCGGCGAAGAAAGCGCCGGCACCGGCTCCAGCCACGTCCGCGAGAAGGACGGCCTCTGGGCTGTGCTGCTGTGGCTGAACGTGCTGGCCGTGCGCGGCGAAAGCGTGCAGGACATCGTTACCCAGCACTGGCAGACCTATGGCCGCAACTACTATTCCCGTCATGACTACGAAGGCGTCGATAGCGATGCCGCAAATGGCCTGGTCGACAATCTGCGCAACCAGCTTTCCACCCTGCCTGGCAAGACGTTTGGCGATCTGAAGGTCGAGAAGGCTGACGATTTCGCCTATCACGATCCGGTCGACAAGTCGGTCAGCGAGCATCAGGGCGTCCGCGTCCTGTTCGAAGGCGGCTCGCGCGTCGTCTTCCGCCTGTCGGGCACCGGCACGTCTGGCGCAACCCTGCGCGTCTATATCGAACGATACGAGCCGGATTCGACTCGCCACAATATCGAAACGCAGGAAGCGCTCGCCGATCTGATCGCGGCCGCCGAAAGCATCGCCAACATTCGTGAGCGCACGGGACGCAACGAGCCGACCGTGATCACCTGATCCCGGGGGGCACATGGGGGGTAACAGTTCCGCGCAGGGCGGTGCCATCGTCTTCGAGACCGGCGTTGAATTTTCTGTCTGGTCGCATCATGCAGCGCAGATCGATCTCTGCCTCTTCGATGACGACGGCAAGGAATATGCAAGGCTCCCCATGGCCCGCGACAGCGGCCATGTCTTCCGGCTTTTCGTCGACGGATTGAAGGAAGGTGCCCTCTATGGCTATCGCGCCGACGGCATTTACGCTCCGGACAACGGCCTTTGGTTCGACCCTTCCAAACTGCTGATCGATCCCTATGCCAAGGCGGTCGATGGGCCGTTTCACTACGACCCCCGCCTCGGAATCTTCGGCGAAGATACGCAGCACCTGATCCCGAAGTCGGTCGTCACCAAAGACGCGCCCGTCAAAATCCGAAAGCCGCTCTTCAAACCGGGCGGCTTTATTTACGAGGTGGCGGTCAAGCCCTTCACCATCCTCCATCCGGATGTGCCGGAAGCTGAGCGCGGCACGGTCGCCGCGCTTGCCCACCCCTCGGTCATTACTCACCTGAAACGCATCGGCGTCGATGCCGTCGAACTGATGCCGATCACCGCCTGGATCGACGAGCGCCATCTGCCGCCGCTCGGACTGACGAATGGCTGGGGCTACAATCCGGTCGCCTTCATGGCGCTCGATCCGCGTATCGTGCCCGGCGGCATCGCAGAGCTCAGCAACACGGTGGCGAAGCTGCATGACGAAGGCATCGCCGTCATCCTCGACCTCGTCTTCAACCATACCGGCGAAAGCGACCGCTACGGTACAACGCTGTCGCTGCGCGGCATCGATAATCTCAGCTACTACCGCCATGTTGTCGATCGGCCCTCCGTGCTCGTCAACGATACCGGCACCGGTAATACGATTGCCTGCGACCATCCTTACGTCCAGCGGCTCATCATCGACAGTCTGCGCCATTTCGTCCGCAATGCCGGCATCGATGGCTTCCGTTTCGATCTGGCTCCCGTTCTCGGCCGCACGGCAAACGGCTTCGACCGGAACGGTACGCTGGCTGCGTTCCTCGCCGACGATCTGCTCGCCGACCGCATCATGATCGCCGAACCCTGGGATATCGGCCCCGGCGGCTATCAGCTCGGCAACTTCCCTGCACCCTTCCAGGAATGGAACGACCGCGCCCGCGATGACATCAGGTGCTACTGGCGCGGCGATGGCTGGAAAACAGGTTCGCTCGCAACTGTGCTGGCCGGCTCGTCGAATATCTTCTCGGCCAATGGCGCGACAGCGACTCGCAGCGTCAACTTCCTCGCCGCCCATGACGGCTTTACCCTCATGGACCTCGTTTCATACAGCGGCAAGCACAACGATGCGAACGGCGAGAACAATCGCGACGGCCACGACGAGAACCATTCCTGGAACAATGGCGTCGAAGGCGAGACCGCCTATCCTGTCATCCGGGAGCGTCGCAAGGCTGATGTCATGGCGCTCATCTCTACGCTCTTTGCCAGCCGCGGCAGCATCATGCTGACGGCCGGCGACGAAGCCGGACGCACGCAACATGGCAATAACAACGCCTATTGCCAGGACAACGAGATCACGTGGGTTGACTGGAAACTGCTGGACGAAGACCTGGTCGCCCATACCGCCTTTGTCGCCGCGCTTCGCCGACGCTTCTCGGTCTTCTCCGACCTGAACTTCTTTTCCGGCAACGGCGATGTGGAATGGATTTCGCTTTCCGGCGAACCGATGACAACAGGCGAATGGGAAACGCCCTCGCTCTCCACTCTCGGCATGATGCTTGCGACCGGCGATCGCTCCTCCCGTAAGCAGACCCGCCTCGCCGTCCTGTTCAATCGCTCGGAACAACGTCAGCTGTTTATCCTCCCCTCAGTGGGCGAAGCAGCCTGGCGCCAGCTTCTGCCCGGCGAGACGCGGAAAGTCGGTACCCGTGCGACGGTAGAGCCACGTTCCGTCGCCTTTTTTGCGGAAAATTGATCTACACCACCAACCCGCGTGAATCGTTGTCGCAATCGTCATAAATGCACGATAAGGCTTGCGGCTGCGGCTTTTTACGAGGAATGCATGGTGATGGAAATTTCGCTCTCGGATATCCGGGGGCTGGTCGGCACGGAAACAGGATTGTCTGACTGGATTCTCGTCGATCAGAAGATGATTGACGCTTTTGCCGACGCAACCAGCGACCATCAGTTCATTCACGTCGATCCCGTTCGCGCAGCAGCCGAAAGCCCCTTCGGTGGGACGATCGCTCATGGCTTCCTGACACTCTCGCTGCTGTCGACGATGAACTACAACTGCTTGCCCAAAGTGCGCGAGCAGACCATGGGCATCAACTACGGCTTCGACAAAATCCGCTTCATGTCGCCGGTCAAGAGCGGCACTCGCATCCGCGGCCACTTCGTGCTCGCGGACGCCCGCTTCCGCGGCGCAGGTATGCTGATGACCAGCTATGATAGCTCGATCGAAATCGAGAATGAGAAGAAGCCGGCGCTGACCGCCCGCTGGATCACCATTATCCAGTTCGACCCGAAGGATCGTCCGGAAGACGCCTAAGGTTCTCTGCGGGCTTTAATGGCCCGCATCCTCGGCGCCTTCGGCCAGCAGCCCGAAAACATAGTCCGAAAACGACCGCCAGCACTCCACCCGGAACGTATCGTCCTCGGTGCGGAAGAGCACGATCTCGGCCTTGCCGAAGATCGTCCGCGAGCAGGCGCCCACCGGAAAAACCGCAAGTGAGAGGTCTTGCGGGCAACCGGCAGAAAGGGTCGCTTCCGCACCCGGTCCGGAAACGATGACACCGACGTTGCGGTGGGATACATCGACGGCCGAATGAAGAACGCCGACGCCGCTTAGAAGTGCCGGCAGATCAGCCCCGGCTTCCTCGATAACGAGCCATTCGTCCGGTCCGAGCCAGAGGGCCGAAAGCCCTTCCGAGCGACCGGAGGTCTTTGGCGTCGTGGGCAAGGCCAATCCCAGTGCGGAAGAGAGCGTCTGTACCGATTCAGCCGGCGCACGCAGCGCAAGGCGGCTTGCCACCGGCGCCACCGTCAGGCGCACCGTGGCCGAACCGGCAAGGAGGCCGGAGAGAGCCGGTTTGCGAATTGCGACCTCAGCCATGGATACGGCCTCCTTCCTTGTCAAAGAACACCATATCCGTCACCTCGACCGGGATGGTCCGATCCGGCATGGGCACATAGAGTGTTTCGCCCACCATGTTGCGTCCGCCTTCAACCAGCGCAAAGGCGATCGAGCGGCCGCAATTTTCAGACCAGTAGGCCGAGGTCACATGACCGAGCATCTTCATCGGCTTGGGCTGGTTCGGATTGGCGACGATCTGCGCACCCTCTTCGAGCACCAGCTTCGCATCCTTTGTCGCGAGACCGACGAGCTGCTTGCGGCCTTCCTTGACAAGATCCGGCCGCTTCAGGCCGCGAATGCCGACGAAATCCGCCTTCTTTTTTGAGACAGCCCAGGAAAGCCCGGCATCGTCGGGCGTCACTGTGCCGTCTGTATCCTGGCCGACGATGATGTAGCCCTTTTCGGCGCGCAGCACATGCATGGTTTCGGTGCCGTAGACACAGGCGCCGAGCGGCTCGGCATTGGCCCAGACCGCTTCCAGCACCGACTGGCCGTAATCGGCAGGCACATTGATTTCGAAGCCAGTCTCACCGGTGAAGGAGACGCGGAAGAGACGCGCCGGAACACCCGCCACCTTGCACTCGGCAACACTCATGTGCGGGAAAGCCTCGTTGGAAATATCGAGCCCTTCGACCAGTGGCGCCACGATCTCACGGGCCTTCGGCCCCTGCACGGCGATGACGGCCCATTGCTCGGTCACCGATGTCAGCCATACCTTCAGATGCGGGAATTCCGTCTGCAGATAATCTTCCATATGGTGGAGCACACGCGGCGCCCCGCCGGTTGTGGTCGTCACATGGAAACGGTCTTCCGTCAGACGGCCAACGACGCCGTCGTCATAGACGAAGCCATCCTCGCGCAGCATGATCCCGTAGCGGCATTTGCCAGGCTTTAGCGTATCCCAGGCATTCGTGTACATGAGGTTCATGAATTCGGCCGCATCCGGTCCGACGACCTCGATCTTGCCGAGCGTCGAAGCATCGAAAATACCCGCAACCTCGCGTGCCGTGCGGCATTCGCGGGAAACCGCCTGATGCATCGTCTCGCCGGCGCGCGGATAAAACCACGCGCGCTTCCAGTTGCCGACATCCTCGAAAACCGCGCCCCTGGCCTCTTCCCAAGCATGTAGCGGCGTCTTGCGCGTGGGGTCGAACAAGGCACCACGCGAATGCGCGATCAGCGCACCGTAGGTCACCGGCGTATAGGGCGCGCGGAAGGTGGTGAGACCGACCTGCGGAATATCCTTGCCGAGCGTTTCGGCGGCAATCGCCAGGCCATGCATGTTGGAAAGCTTGCCCTGATCGGAAGCCATGCCATTCGTCGTGAAGCGCTTGATATGCTCGATCGAATGCATGCCCTCGCGCACCGCGAGGCGGATATCCTTGGCGCAGACATCGTGCTGGAAGTCGATGAAGGCCTTGGCGTTCGTATCCGGTCCGGCGCCTTCGGCAGCACCGATCATGCCGCCCGTCCAGTCGAAAGCCTGCTCGACGGAAATCCCGATCTTGCTGCCGGCTTCTCTGCCGACGGCCCGTGCCATCAACTCGCCGGCGGCCAGCGATTCCTCGACGGTCTGCTGCAGGCCATCCGTGCCGTTGCAGGCGCCGACGGAAAGGCAGTCCTGCGCATAGGTACCAGGCAGGAAACGCTGCGTCTCGGCATCGAAGGCGACCTTGCCCCGCGACTGCGAGAAAAGGTGCACGGATGGCGTCCAGCCAGCGCAGACGAGCAGCGCGTCGACGGCGATCTTCCGCGGCGAACCGCCGCCATTGCGCGCGACCGTCATCGAAGAGATACGCAGCGCACCCGACGTGTTGACGACCGACTGACCGGTCAGCACATCGATGCCGAGCGTGCGGGCTTCGGCCAACACTGCTGCTCCCGGCGCCTGCCTGCTATCGACGATCGCGGCGATCGAAACACCCGCCCGCTTCAGGTCGAAGGCCACCTCGTAGGCTGAATCATGGGCTGTATAGATGCCGACCTTCTGGCCGACCGCAACGCCATAATGATTGAGATACATCCGCCCGGCCGACGCGAGCATGATGCCCGGCCGGTCGTTATTCGGAAACACCATATGCCGCTCGATCGCACCGGTCGCCAGGATGACGCGCCTGGCGCGGACCTGCCACAGCCGTTCGCGCGGCAGATCGCGGGCGGGGCGGGCAACATGATCGGTGACGCGTTCGACGAGGCCAATGAAATTGTGGTTGTAGTAGCCGAAGGCCGTTGTGCGGGTCAGGACCTGCACATTCTCCATGCCCGTCAGCCGCGCGAGGGTCTGCTGGACCCAGGCATAGCCGTCGAGCCCGTCCACCTTAACGCCGGTGTCGAAGCGCAGCGCGCCACCTGCTTCCGCCTGCTCGTCACAGAGGATGACTTTCGCGCCGGCCTCTGCGGCGGCCAGTGCTGCAGAAAGACCGGCAATGCCGGCGCCGGCGACCAGCACGTCGCAATGGGCGTAACGGCTGGCATAATGGTCAGGATCGTCTTCGGTCGGAGCGACGCCAAGGCCGGCAGCACGGCGGATCATCGGCTCGTACACGCGCTTCCATGCAACCCGCGGCCACATGAAGGTCTTGTAGTAGAAGCCCGCTGCAAAGAAAGGCGAGAACAGGTTATTGACCGCGCCGACATCGAAGGAAAGCGACGGCCAGCGGTTCTGCGACTTCACGATCATGCCGTCGAAGACTTCCTGCACGGTTGCCCTGACATTCGGTTGCTTGCGGGCGCTGTCGCGCGCGACATCGATCAGCGCGTTCGGCTCCTCGGCGCCAGCCGAAAGAATGCCGCGCGGGCGATGATATTTGAACGAACGGCCGACGAGATGCACACCATGGGCAATCAGGGCAGAGGCGACAGTATCGCCTTCGAGCGCCGTATAGCTCTTGCCGTCGAAGGTGAAACGCGCGGTCCTGGCGGGCGTCAGCCGGCCCTTGCCGACAATACGGTTCGCGCCGCTCATTGGGCCTCTCCTTCAACTGCTTCGTAGGTCTCGACCGGCGCATGCGGCTCGGCCGCAGTTCCGATGTCGGGCCTGGGTTCGCCGGCCCTGTAGGTCATGATGAACTTGTCGCTGATAGTATCGCGCGCCGCGTTGAAGAAGCGCCCGCAGCCGTGCATGTGCCGCCAGCGCTCGAAAATCAGGCCTTTCGGATTGTCGCGCAGGAAGAAATATTCCTCGAACTGCTCATCAGAGATTGAGGCTATATTGGCCGGCCGAACGATATGGGCGTCACCGGCACCACGAAACTCGAGCTCGGAGCGCTCTTCCTGACAGTAGGGGCAGTAAATCAGCAGCATGTCGTCCTCCTGTCAGTGCGCGACGGCGGCAGCGGCCGCCTCGTCGATCAGCCGGCCGGAACGGAAACGCTCCAGCGTCAGCCCAGCATTGAACTTGTGCGGCTCGTCGCGGGCGATCAGGTGCGCGAAGAGATTGGCCGAACCTGGTGTCGCCTTGAAGCCGCCAGTGCCCCAGCCGCAATTGACGTAAAGTCCGGGAACCGGTGTCTTCGACTGGATGGCCGAACGATCCGGCGTATTGTCGACGATCCCGCCCCATTGGCGCATCATCTTCACGCGGCGGAACATCGGGAAGAGCTCGCAGATGGCATCGAGTGTATGCGTGATGATCTGCAAGCCGCCGGTCTGCGAGTAGGAATTATACTGGTCCGTGCCCGCGCCGATGACGAGCTCGCCCTTGTCGGATTGCGAGATATAGGCATGCACCGTGTTCGACATGACGACGCAGGGGAAGATCGGCTTCAGCGGCTCTGACACCAGCGCCTGCAGCGGGCTCGATTGCAGCGGCACGCGCACATCCGCCATCCGCATGATTGTTGTCGTGTGGCCGGCAGCAGACACGCCGACCTTCTTTGCGCCGATGAAGCCCCTGTTGGTCTCGACACCGGTCACACGTCCATCAGCGCCGCGGCGGACGCCGGTGACTTCGCAATTCTGGATGATGTGGACGCCACGGTCGGACGCCGCACGCGCATAACCCCATGCAACAGCATCGTGACGCGCCGTACCGCCGCGGCGCTGCAGGGCTGCACCGTTGATCGGATAGCGCGCGGTCGCCGAAATATCGAGGGGCGGGCAATAGGCCTTGGCCTGCTCCGGCGTCAGCCACTCATTGTCGATGCCGTAAAGCCGGTTGGCATGAATATGCCGCTTGAAGCTTTGCGTGTCGTGCACGTTGTGTGAGAGCATCATCACGCCACGCGGCGAATACATGACATTGTAGTTGAGCTCCTGAGACAGCCCTTCCCAGAGCTTCATCGAGTGCTCGTAAATGTGCATGCTCTCTTCATAGAGATAGTTGGAGCGGATGATGGTGGTGTTGCGGCCGGTATTGCCGCCACCGAGCCAGCCCTTTTCCAGCACCGCCACGTTGGTGATGCCATGCTCCTTGGCGAGATAATAGGCCGCGCCCAGCCCGTGGCCGCCGCCGCCGATGATGATGACGTCATATTCGGATCGCGGCTCCGGCGAGGTCCACTGCTTTTCCCAGCCCCTGTGCCCGCGCAGAGCCTCCCGCGCTACGGCAAAAACCGAATATTTCCGCATCCGCCATCATCTCCTTCAGGCAACGGTATTTTCGTCGTGGCCATACAAATCGCAAATCGAATTGCGGCACAACGGTTCTTTTGCGACGTGAAAGAGCTTTTGTTTTGACACGACGACAGGTGCACCGCCTCCGTTTACGGCTGCCTCCCTTCGCAAATGCGGCATAACCCTTTTCTCACCCAACAGGGCAGGCAGAAGCGGCCGCCTGCAAATGCTAATATTCGGATATGTGGGGTGTCACATGTTGGGTTTGCGTAGCATAGGGATCGCGGGCTTGTGCTTCGCGCTGTTAAGCGCATGGCCTACGCTTGCCGCTGAACCTGTCGGCCAGGCAACCCTCATCAGAACCGAAGTGAGCGGACAGGGTGGCCCGATCATCGTCAACGACGTGGTCCACCGCGACGAGCGCATCCGCACCTCGCAATCAGGGCTAGGTCAGTTCATATTCCGCGACGGTACCAAGCTTGCCGTCGGCTGGGGCTCGTCTGTCGTCATCGACAAATATGTTTTCGACGATACCGATTCCGTCAAACGCCTCTCCATCAAGGCGGCCAAGGGCACATTCCGCTGGGTCAGCGGCAATTCGAAATCCTCCGCCTATCAGATCCAGACCCCGGCCGGCACGATCGGTGTACGCGGCACCGCCTTCGATTTCTATGTCGGCCCCGACGGCACGACAGCCGTGGTGTTGCTGAACGGCGCGGCCACCTTTTGCGGCCCCGGTGGCTGCCGGCAACTGCAGCAACGTTGCGATTGCGTCGTTGCCCGGCCGAACGGCAACATGACGGATACCCAGCCCGTCAACCGCACCGTGCTGCAGAGATTGGGCAACCAGCGCGCCCTCCCCTTCCTCTCCGGCAATCAGAGCCTGACGGGCGGCCTTGGCCTGCTCGGCGGCTGCCGGATGGCCTCGGTCGACCCTGAGCGCAAGGACCGGGTTCGCCCAGCACCGCTGTCACGGGATCCGGATCCGCCGCCCCCACGGCAACTACAAAAGCAGGATGATCCACCGAAGCAGCGGCCGGAAAAACCGAATAACGGCAAGCCCCACCACGACAAACCCCACCATGATGGGCCGAAACATGGCTGGCATGGCGAACACGACAAGCATGGCTGGAAGGATAAGCACGACAGAAACGATCGCCATGGCGATCATGGAAGGCCGGACCGGCACGATAGATCCGATCATGCAGATAGACATGACGCGCCCGACAGGCCCAGCCGTACAGAAAGGGCAGACAACCATCAGGACCGCAGCCATCAGGACGGGCCGGGCAGGCAGGAAAGAAGCGGCGGTGAAAACCCGACCGCCGGCGACGACAAGAGCGCTGGAAGAGACCGGGATCATGACCATGAGCGGAATCGCGGCTGGGGCGGAAATGGTGGCTGGAGCGGAAATGGCGGCAGGGACCGAAATGGCGGCGGGAACCGCAATCGCTGACTGACTATTCCCCTGCCTGCTTTTCCGGCAGGCCGATATCCTCCCGGAAATGATCGTTCCTGCCCGATATCCGTTCGTAGAACCCTGTGAGGCCGGGCAAGACTTGTACCCCGGCGAGCTTTGCAGCACCGATCAGCTTGCGGCTGTTCCTCGAACGCCCGCGCAAGGCGCTCATCACGTCCTCATGGACGAGATGCAGGGCACCGAATTCCGAGGAGGCAGCGACCTTCTTATCGCCGACCACTGCAAAGATCTGCGTTCGGCTGCTCTTTCCCTTGAGCGGAACAGCTCCTGCCTCCAGCAGCGCCGCTCCGCTCTGCATCCGCGCCGTGCTGTCGGAGATCAGGATATCGAAGCCGACGTCCTTGCAGCAGGATTCGAGGCGCGCCGCGACATTCACGGCGTCACCGACTGCCGAATAGTTGAAACGTGTCTTCGCGCCCATGTTGCCGACACAGGCAAGGCCTGTATGGATGCCGATGCCGATCCTCACCTGCTCAGCGCTGCCGAAACCGAAGGCATCACGGGCATTGAGCTCGGCGAGCGTCTCCCGCATGGCGAGTGCTGCCCGCAGCGCTTTTGCTGCATGATCGGAAACATCGACCGGCGCATTCCAGAACGCCATGATGGAATCGCCGATGAATTTATCGAGCGTTCCCTCGTTCCCCACGACGTGACGGCTCAGGGCATCAAGCAGCGTATTCAGGAACTGGACGACGGCGGTCGGCGTCAGCCTTTCACTGATTTCCGTGAAATTGCGCACGTCGACGAACATCATGGTGAGCTCGCGCTCGTCCCCACCAAGCTTCAGCGCGTCGGGCGTATGCTCGATCCGGTGGAGCAGCGAGGGCGAGAGGTAATGGCCGAAGGCGCGCCGCACTTCCCGCCGCTCCCTGTCTATGACGAGGATACGGAACGACGTCGCGGCAAAATGGGTGATGGAACCGCTGATAATAGGCGCCAGCGGATCAAACAGCAGACCGGCATAGAGAAAAGAAAACCACGAAGCAGCAAGCGCCATCGCGGTAATCGCCAGGCCGCAAACCAGCGCCACGGCAGGACTGACGAAGGTGGTGATGATGACGAGCAGGAAGCCGAGCACGGCAATGGAGAGGATCTCCAGCCCGTCGGCCCAGTCCGGCCGTGACAGATAGCGGCCCGAAAGGATCTGCTCGACAGTCTGCGCCTGTAGCGAAACACCCGGCACGTTTTCTCCGAGCGCGGTGGTGCGGATATCCTGCAGCCCGACCGCAGAAGTGCCGACGAATATGATGCTTCCTTCGATCTGAGCAGCGACATCGGAGGCCACGCCGCCGGTTGCAAGGACTTTTCGAGCCGAGACGTAGCGCTCTGCCCGGTTCGGCGTCACATAAAGCCAGATCTCTCCGGCAGCCGTCAGCGGAACGACGAAATCGCCAATCTTCGCCGAGGTGATGATCCCTGCCCGGTCGGGTGCGCCGGCCAGCACATAGGTCGAGGCACCCTGCGCCACCCTCAAAGCTTCGATCGCAAGATTGGGATAGAACTGTTCGCCATCGCTGAGGAACAGCGGCACCGCGCGGACCACCGATGACGGGCTGCCCGGATTGAGACTGACATGGCCAAGCCCCAAGGCATTCGCTTCCAGCCTCGGCCGGAGCGGCGTGGAAGCGTTCAGATGCGGAGGCGCCGACAGCGGACTTTCACCTGTAAAGGCAAAGCCGGCTTTTACCGGTGGCTTGTAGTTGCCCTCATTGGAAAGCCCGAAGCCGAGAACGACAGGCTTTCCTTCGATCGACTGGGCGAAGATCTCGTCATTATCAGGCAGTTGCGCGGCGAGCGATGGATCAACGCCCTCCACCTCCTGGATGACATTGCGCGGGGACATCCGGTCGGGCTCGGCAAAGATGACGTCGAAGGCGATGGCCGCCGCTCCCATGTCGGAGAGGCGCTCAACCAGCGCGGCCAGCCTGTCGCGCGGCCATGGCCACTGACCAAACTCCCGCAGGGAAGCCTCGTCGATATCAACCACTCGAACCGGCACCGCTTCGAAGCTGCGCGGCACAAGGCGCTGATACTCGTCGAAGGTAACGTCGCGGATCTGCTTCAGCACCGGTGGATCGCTTGCCCGGAACATCGTGAGCGCAGCCACAATGATCAGGCCGATCAGCACACCGATCTGCTGCAATCGCGTCATGCGTTCCCGACCTCCCCTCGGGCGGATCCAGGAGCCGTCCCGCCACAGGCAGGCTACGCCTGTTTGACACCAAAGGCCATTCGCTCACTCACAAGCTGAACAACAAAGCGGAATCCGGCTATCGGCATCGGTCAGGTTGTCGCTGAGATGCAACGGCAACACAGCGTGGAATTACTTCCAGATTTGGCCGTCGCTTTTAGCCCGACCTATACGCACCGGCCTTGCCGCGCCTGCGGCGAAATGTTCTTGTGTCTCAGGGGATTTAACAAATCGATCATTGTCGAGGGGATGAGCCATGGCAGATCCGCAAGGAGAGACCACGGCAAGAATTGCCGAAGATCCGGCTTTCAACGCGCGCAGAAGCGGCTACTGGCTGGTCGTCGTCGTGTTGGCGATGCTGGCCGGGCTGCCGCTTGCCGTCTGGCTCGATATCAGTGATCTCTCCGAAAGCGCTCTGCGCCGGCAGGCGCGGGACATGAGCTCGCTCGTCACGAGCATCCGCTCCTATTATTCGGCGAATGTCGTCGGCCGGGTGCTTGCCGCCCATCAGGCGGGCGACGTCAACGGCACCGTCGTCTCCCACAACTACGCCAATATTCCGGGCGCGATTCCGCTGCCGGCGACGCTTTCACTGGAACTCGGAGACGTTATCAAGGAGCAGCAGGCCAATATTACCTATCGCTTCCTCTCCGATCTGCCTTTCAGGAATCGTGCGCCTCACGATCTCGATAATTTCGAGAAGGCGTCGCTGACCTCCCTGCGCGCCAATTCCAGCCAGACGCTGACCGATCTGACACGCATCGGATTTACCGATACGCTGCGGCTCATCACACCCGTCATTATGGGCCAGGCCTGCGTCGCCTGTCACAATACCCACCCCGAAAGCCCGAAGAAGGACTGGAAGGTGGGCGATGTGCGCGGCATCCAGGAAGTCATTATCCGTCAGCCCTATGCGAGCAATATTCTCGCCTTCAAATATCTGCTTTGCTATTTCCTGTTCGTCGCCATTATCGGCATCAGCTTCATTGTCCTGCAGCGCCAGCAGACGCGCGTCATCCACAACGCCAACCGCGACCTGGAGGCGGCAAATGAGTTCCTCGCCAGCGTTTCGCTGAAGATTTCCCGTTACCTGTCGCCGCAGATCTACAAGGGCATCTTCAGCGGTCAGAAGGATGTGGTGGTCCACACCGAGCGCAAGCGATTGACGATCTTCTTCTCCGACATCAAGGATTTCACGGCGACGACCGAGCGCCTCCAGCCGGAAGCGCTGACGGAGATGCTGAACGAATATCTGACAGAAATGTCCACGATCGCTCTGAAGCACGGCGGCACGGTGGACAAGTTCATCGGCGACGCGATGCTGGTCTTCTTCGGCGATCCCGAAACCAGGGGGCCGGAAGAAGATGCCAAGGCTTGCCTGCGCATGGCAGTCGATATGCAGCGCAGGCTCGGCGAACTGAAGGACAGGTGGCGCAGAAACGGCACGGAAGAACCCTTCGTGGTGCGCATGGGGATCAACAGCGGCTACTGCAATGTCGGCAATTTCGGCAGCAACGACCGCATGGACTATACGATCATCGGCGCCGAAGCGAATCTGGCTGCGCGCCTGCAATCGATCGCCCAGGGCGGGGAGATCGTCATCAGCTACGAAACCTATGCGCTGGTGAAGGATATCGTCGATGCCCATCCCCTGCCGCCGATCACCATGAAGGGGATCCAGCGGGAGATCGTACCCTACGCCGTGGACGGGCTGATGCTCGGCGCCGATCACAAGAGCCGAGTTCTAAGCGAGCATTTGGCCGGTCTCGACCTGCATCTGGATATGGCGCGGCTCGAGCCTGCCGACCGGTCCCGCGTGATGGCAGCGCTGAAGGAGGCGATCGCCGCATTGGACGAAACCAAGCCCGAGACGGCGCGCTCCTAGCGCCGTGTAATCATGGGCGGTATTTTTCCGCCTACTCGCACGTGTGCCGTCTGGACTTCACTCACCCGATCTGCTATTTCGCGTAACCAATCGCAAGGCTTCGGCCGCGCGAACGTTATAGTTTTGCCCTGGGCGCTGCGCCGCCTTTCGGCATCAACCAAACCAAAGGAACGTGATTCTCGTGCAGGTACTTGTCCGCGATAACAATGTTGACCAGGCTCTCCGCGCTCTCAAGAAGAAGATGCAGCGCGAAGGCATTTTTCGCGAAATGAAGATGCGCGACTATTACGAAAAGCCGTCAGAGAAGCGTGCTCGCGAAAAGGCCGAGGCTGTTAGTCGTGTTCGCAAGCTGGCCCGCAAGCGCGCGCAGCGCGAAGGTCTGGTTGCACACTAAGGCGGTGCCGTCGTTTTTTCGACGTTTTCAGATGCATGTGTGGCGGGGGCGATAAGTTTCGCCGCCGCCTTTTTAATTTCTGCTGAAGATTACATATCCGCCTTGCTGGATATGCTGCATGGGGAAAGCGAGCCCGAATGGCTGTCATAACTTTGAATCCGTCCCGCTCGCGTTCGCAGAAATCGATCGTGTTAGCCTCGCTGGCGCTTGCCGCAGCGCTTGGCCTTGCCGGTTGTGAAACGACCAACACGTCGGACGCTGTGATCCGCATCGACAAGGCGCAGGGCTCGCAGGAGAACATCGCGTCGCTGACGGCCGTCATCAACGCCAATCCGCGCGATCCGGAAGGCTACAATGTCCGCGGTTCCGCTTATGGCCGCGGCGGCGAATTCCGCAAGGCGCTCGACGACTTCAACACCGCGCTGCAGATCAACCCGCGCTTTTTCCAAGCCTATGCCAACCGCGCGCTGGTCTACCGCAATATGGGCCAGCAGCAGCAGGCGATCGCCGATTACAACGCAGCCCTGCAGATCAATCAGAGCTATGACGTCGCCTATATCGGTCGCGGCAATGTCTACCGCATGGCTGGCCAGGACGATCAGGCCTTCAATGATTTCTCAAAAGCGATCCAGCTCGGCACGACGGATGGCCGCGCCTATCACAATCGCGGCCTGATCTATCAGAAGCGCAATCAGCAGGATAAGGCGATCGACGATTTCTCGAAGGCGATCTCGCTCTCGCCGAATTCGCCCGAGCCCTACAATGGCCGCGGCATTTCCTATATTGCTCTGAACGATAACGACAACGCCTTCGCCGACTTCAACCACGCGATCGAGCTCAACGGCAACCTCGCTGAATCATGGGCAAACCAAGCTCTCGTCTACGAGCGCCGCGGCGAGAAGGACAAGGCCATCCGCTCCTACCGCCATGCAGTCGGCCTAGATCCGAAATACCAGCCGGCCCGCGATGGGCTTGCCCGCGTCGGCGGCACCGCCGGCTGACGGATATCAGGAAGAGGTAGCGGCGATGACAGCGAAACCGCATGTGATCGTCGTCGGCGCCGGCATCGTCGGCGCCTCCATTGCCTGGCATCTCACACGCAAGGGTGCAGCAGTCACCGTCGTCGGCGAAGAACTCGGCGGTGTGGCGACACCCTGCTCCTTTGCCTGGATCAATGCGAGCTGGGGCAATCCCGAATTCTATTTCCATTTTCGCCGCAGGGCGATGGCCGAATGGAAGCGACTGGCACGGGAACTGCCCGGCTTGCCGCTTTCCTGGTGCGGTGGTCTCTGCTGGGATGCGCCGCCGGCCGATCTCGAGGCCTATGCCGAAGAGTATGGCCGTTGGGGCTATGGTATCAGCCGGCTAGGCCGTGAAGAAAGCGCGCTGCTCGAACCCGGCCTTAGCGAATATCCGGATTTCGCCCTCCATGTGGCAGAAGAAGGTGCGGTCGAGCCTGTTGCCGCTGCGCGCTTGCTGCTTGCGGACGCCGAAGCGCGCGGCGCGACGTTCGTTCATGCCACGGTCAACGGTCTGCTGCAGAGCGGCGGACAAATCGTCGGAGTTGTTACGTCAGCAGGCATGCACGAAGCCGATCATGTCGTGCTAGCTGCAGGCGCAGGCGCAGTTCCGATCGCTGCCTCGGCGGGAATCACATTGCCGCTCTCCACGCCCGCCGGCCTGATCGTGCACTCCCGTCCTGTCTCGAAACGCTTGAACGGCCTCGTCATGACACCGCGTCTGCATATGCGCCAGACGGCGGAAGGCCGTATCATCGCCGGCACGGATTTCGGTGACGGCGATCCCGGCAAAGACCATCAGGCAAGCGCTGCCGAACTCTTCGCCCGCGTCAAGGCGATGATCGCAGACAACGGCGATTTGACGTTCGATTTCTTTACTGTCGGCTATCGCCCGACACCGGCTGACGGCTTCCCCATCATCGGCAATGCAGGCCGGCCGGGTCTTTATTTCGCGGTGATGCACTCCGGTGTCACACTTGCTCCGCTTGCCGGCCTGCTTGTTGCAGACGAGCTTCTGTCAGGCAAGACTGACGAAAGCCTCATGCCCTTTCGGCTGCAGCGCTTCACCGACAGAAAATAGTCGAAAAAAATCGACGATTTTACACCTGACTATTTTAGTAGGTTGCAACCATATGCCTCGCCCCCTAACATGATCCTGCTTTGATAGCGGGCTATTGGGCGGTATGAATGTGAGGGGCGTTTACGAGCGATGCGGATTCTTGCTTTCGTAAGACCCTGCGAAACCGAGCTTCCTCTGCATCCAGCCCCGGCAGACCGGGGGCGGCATCGATGAAGTTTGCCGCCCGTCTTTTCCCGAAAGCTTCGATCGGAACGTATCTCGTCGCTATGGCCGTGGCGATTGCGCTACCGATCTTCGCCTTCGTTGCCCTTCTTCTCATGCAGTTGGAAGACAATCAGCGATCCACGCTCAAGCGCGAAACCGCGCAGGATGCGCTGGCCCTGTCACGCACCATCGATCGCCAGCTTCAGGATATGGCGACGACATTGCGGCTGCTGTCCTCCTCTCCCGAACTGGAGAGCGGCGACTATGAGTCTTTCTACAATCGTACGGAAACAGCACTGCGCGGCGATACGCTCTATGTGATCGCCGTCGACAGGACCGGGCAGCAATTTCTGAATACCCGTCGCGCCTTCGGCACGTCGCTCGGCAAGACGACGAACATCGCGGCTCTCGAGGCCGCCATGAAATCCGGCCGTATCGAAGCCTCCGACGTCTTCATGGGCGCAACGAGCGGCATGTGGGTCTACAACGTCACCCTGCCGCGTGACGAGGGTCCCGTCGCCGCATTGATCATCACGCAGAATGCCAACGACCTCGCAAAACTCGTCACGACCGAGGGCCTTGCCTCCGGCTGGTCGGCAGCGGTGATCGATCAGGGTGGTCACGTGGTAGCCAGCCGTGGCCCGGCCAACCTGCAGCCGGGCGAACCCTTCGACCCGCGCATTCTGCCCTCGCTCGTCGCTTCCAGCGGCGTTTTCGAAGACAGCGAGATTCTCCCGCATGCCCTGTTGGGCTATGCGCAGATTCCCGGCTGGTCCTGGAAGACCGTGGTGTGGGGGCCGATCGCCACCGCCCAGGCACCGATCCTCAGCACCTGGCGCTTCCTGCTGATCGGCGGGCTCGTGCTGTTTCTCGTTGCCGTACTCGCAACCTATGCCGTTGCCAGGCAGGTCCGCTCGACGATCCGCGAGATCGCCGACATGGCAAACCGGCTCGGCGACGGCCATATCGTCTCGCCGGTCGAAACCAGCGTCATCGAGGCCAACCAGGTGGCTATTGCGCTTTCGAACGCCTCTTTCGACCGGAGCCAGAGCGAAGACCGGCTGCGCTTCGTCATGCACGAACTTGTCCACCGGACCAAGAACCTGCTGACGCTTGTTCTCGCCATGATGCGCCAACTCTCCAAGCAGGCCGACAGCGTCGAGACATTCCGGCTAGCCGTCGCCCATCGCCTTGAAGGGCTCGTGCGCTCGATCGAGCTTTTGACTGGCGAACAGTGGTCCGGTGTCTCGCTGCATCGCGTCATCGACATCCACCTGCAGGCTTTCCCGCAAGCCCGCGAGCAGGTCGAAATCGAGGGCATGGATTTCATCCTCAAACCCGATGCCGTGCAGAATCTCGGCTTGGCGCTCCACGAGCTCGCCACCAATTCGGTGAAGTATGGCGCACTATCGATGCCGCAGGGCCGCGTGCGTTTCGATTGGCAGCCAGTGGAAGACAACATGCTGCGTTTCAGCTGGACTGAGAGCAACGGTCCGCCGGTCAAACCGCCGGCGCGCACCGGCTTCGGCACCACCGTCATCAAGGCTCATGCCGCCTCCGCTTTCCGGGGCAAGGTCGATATTGACTTCCGCCCCGAAGGTCTCGTCTGGATCCTTACAGCCCAGCGTCGGATGATGGAGCGCGAGTAGCGCAACCGGAACAATCACCGCAACCATCCGTTTCGAACAGGTCATTCAAAAGGAAAAAGACCATGTTCAAGCAAACCATGATTGCCGCGGCAGTCGTTTCGGCCGCAGCCTGCGCCGGTTCGGCTGCAGCAGCGGACTATATGTCGCTTGGCCGGCTCGTCTGCGGATCGGATGGCGGCCAGGGGCTGATCGTCACTTCCGAAAAGAACCTGATCTGCACCTATACGCCGGCTTCCGGCGGCCCCAAGGCGGTGTATGCCGGCAAGATCGAGAAATTCGGTATCGACATCGGCCAGACCGGCAAGAGTGTGATGATCTGGCAGGTGCTTGCCAAGACTGGCACCAATATGCCTGACTTCGCACTCGCCGGGGAATATTACGGCATCGGCGCAGATGCCAGCCTTGGTGCCGGCGGAGGTGCCAAGGTCATTGCCGGCGGCACCGACAAGGCCTTCATGCTGCAGCCGCTGAATCTGCAGGCCCAGGAGGGTCTTAACCTGGCAATCGGCGTCGAGAAGATGACGCTGGTGCCAGGCGAGATTTGACCGCTGTCGAGGATAAATGAAAAGCCCGCTGAAGCGGGCTTTTCGATCAATGGGCGATCGCCTTGTTTATTTCCTCGGTGACCTTCTTGGCGTCCCCAAGCAGCATCATCGTGCCGTCCTTGTAGAACAGCGTATTGTCGATACCGGCGTAACCGGAGCCGAGCGAGCGCTTGACGAACAAGCAGGTCTTGGCCTTGTCAACGTCGAGGATCGGCATGCCGTAGATCGGCGAAGTCTTGTCGTCGCGCGCCGCCGGGTTGGTGACATCGTTGGCGCCGATGACATAGGCCACATCGGCTTGGGCGAATTCCGAGTTGATGTCCTCGAGTTCGAAGACCTCGTCATAGGGCACGTTAGCCTCGGCAAGCAGCACGTTCATATGGCCGGGCATGCGGCCGGCGACCGGATGGATCGCGTATTTCACCTCGACGCCGTTCTTCTTGAGATTATCGGCGAGCTCGCGCAGCGCATGCTGGGCCTGGGCGACCGCCATGCCGTATCCCGGCACGATGATGACCTTCGAGGCATTCGCCATCAGATAGGCCGCGTCTTCGGCTGAACCGAGCTTCACCGTCTTGTCGGAATTGTCGGCGGCGCCAGCCGATGCCTCGCCGCCAAAACCGCCAAGAATGACAGAGATGAAGGAGCGATTCATACCCTTGCACATGATGTAGGAGAGGATCGCGCCTGAGGAACCGACCAGCGCGCCGGTGATGATCAGCGCCAGATTGCCAAGGGTGAAGCCGATGCCCGCCGCAGCCCAGCCCGAATAGGAGTTCAGCATCGAGACGACGACAGGCATATCGGCGCCGCCGATCGGCACGATCAGCAGGATGCCGAGTAACAACGAGAGCGCAACGACCGCCCAGAAATCCAGGTGGCTTTCAGTCACCGCCAGCCCGATGATGAAGAGCACGATCAGCACCAGCAGGGTTGCATTGATCACATGCCGGTAAGGCAGCAGGATCGGCTTGCCGGACATGCGCCCGTCGAGCTTCAGGAAGGCGATAATCGAACCGGTGAAGGTCAGCGCCCCGATCGCCACGCCGAGCGCCATCTCGATGCGTGCTTCGGTTTGGATCTGGCCGATCTCGCCGATGCCGAAGGAGGCGGGCGTATAGAGCGCGGAAGCCGCCACCAGCACGGCGGCAAGGCCGACCAGCGAATGGAAGCCGGCGACGAGTTGCGGCATCGAGGTCATCGGGATGGTTCGGGCAACATAGGCGCCGACGCTGCCGCCGATGGCAAGGCCGAGGATGATCAACACGAAGCCCCCAAAATTGGGCGTCGCCAGCACCAGCGTCGTGAGGATCGCAATCCCCATGCCGACCATGCCGTAGAGATTGCCTTTGCGGCTGGTGGCCGGATGCGAGAGCCCGCGCAGCGCCAGAACGAAAAGGACGCCGGAGACGAGATAGAGGAAGGCTGCAATATTGGTCATCGGCCCCTCACTTGTCCTTCTTGCGGTACATCGCCAGCATGCGCTGCGTGACGAGGAAGCCGCCGAAGATATTGACCGAGACGAGCACCAGCGCCACGAAACCGAAGCCGGTCGCAAGCCCGCTGGTCGAAATGCCGACGGCGAGCAGTGCACCGACGACGATGACCGAGGAGATCGCGTTGGTCACCGCCATCAGCGGCGTGTGCAGCGCCGGCGTCACCGACCAGACGACGTAATAGCCGACGAAGATCGACAAGACGAAGATCGCCAGCTGGAAGACGAAGGGATCGATCGCGCCGCCGGTTGCCGCACTTGCCGCTTCCGGAGCGTGGGCAGCTGCGGTGGCGACGGCGGTCACGGCGTCGTTCAGCTGTTGCAGCGCCTTGTCCATTGCTTCACTGGCCATCAGTTATCCCCCTTCTTGGCGCCGCCGAATGCCGGATGCACGACATCCCCCGCATAGGTCAGCATCGTCGCCTTGATGAGCTCGTCCTCGAGGTTGAGCACGACCGATTTCGTTTCCTTGTTCACCATCGTCTCGAGGAAGGTGACAAGGTTCTTGGCGTAAAGCGCTGAGGCGCTGGCCGCCACGCGGCCCGCCATGTTCGAGAAGCCGATCACCTTCACGCCTTCAACATCGGCGACCTGTCCTGCAGCCACACCCTCAATATTGCCGCCACGCTCGACTGCGAGATCGACAGCGACCGCACCAGGCTTCATCGAGGCCAGCATGGCGCGCGAGACAAGCCGCGGCGCTGGACGGCCGGGAATGAGTGCAGTCGTAATGACGATATCCTGCTTGGCGATGTGTTCGGCCACGAGTGCGGCCTGCTTCGCCTGATAGTCGGCCGACATTTCCTTGGCATAACCGCCTGCCGTTTCCGCCGCCTTGAACTCCTCGTCCTCGACGGCGATGAACTTGGCGCCGAGCGAGGCGACCTGCTCCTTGGCGGCCGGGCGAACGTCGGTTGCCGAGACCGCAGCACCGAGGCGCCGCGCCGTCGCGATCGCCTGCAGACCGGCGACGCCCGCCCCCATGACGAAGACCTTGGCGGCCAGCACGGTGCCGGCTGCCGTCATCATCATCGGCATGGCCCGGTCATAGACCGCCGCCGCCTCGATGACGGCCTGGTAGCCTGCGAGATTGGCCTGCGATGAAAGCACATCCATCGACTGCGCACGGGTGATGCGCGGCATCAGCTCCATGGCGAAAGCCGAAAGCCCGGCACTTGCCATCGCGGCGATCGCCTCGTCATTGCCGTAGGGATCCATGATGGCGATGACGACGGAACCGGTCTTATAGCCGGGAATCTCGCGTTCGCTCGGGCGGCGGACCTTCAGGATCACGTCGGCGGACGCTGCATCTGCGAAAGTGCCGATTGAGGCACCCACGGCCTCGAATTCACTGTCCGGAATACGAGAAAGCATTCCGGCGCCCGCTTCGACGATGACATCGAAGCCGAACGACTTCATCTTTTTCACGGCTTCGACAGACGCGGCAACGCGCGTCTCCCCATCCGTGATTTCCTTTGCTACGAAAACGATATTGGCCAACCGCCCCCTCCTCCGGGTCAGCTGGGCCGTGGCAGGCCGCTTGCCTGCACGGGCCAAGCATCTACATCACAAAGTTAGGAAGACCTTGTCTTCCTGCAGGCCGCGCTTAGCGGAGCAGAAAGATGCCGGCGACGAGAATGATGAGGAAGACGAGGATGCCGCCGAGGAAACCGGCGCCGCCGAAGAAACCGGCAGTCATGGCAAGCATCAGGGCGATCAGAATCATCGTGCCGTATTTCGTGCCGGCAATGAACATGTTGTAGGTCTTCTCATGTTCCTTGTAGTCCATCGGCGCGCCGGTCTCGACCGGTCCGGTATGATGTTCGGCCATGAATATCGTCTCCCTGAAATGCCTTAACGCTGCCTGATTCCCTCGCCTCAGCGAGGCAAATCCCCACCCGCAGGGATTACACAATGACGGGCGAAAGCGCAATGCATGAGAATGCCGCAGGAGTGCCTCGCAGTGACCTCATCCGGACGAAAAGACGACGTCAGCCGCCGGATGAAAGGAGGTCCCGCGACAGATGCGGTTTCGACTGTCGCCACCCCCATCTGCCCCAGCGGGCGTCGTCTCTCTATCGCGGAGAAAGGGAAATCACAGCGGCAAATCGGTGCCAAGTTCGCCTGGCGGCACAAAACGCGCCGTCGGAATGATGGTGAGCGGCGGCAGCGTGTCGTTCGGATTGCGCGAAAACATCATGCGCTGCTCGCTGGCGCCGGAGATAAAGAAGGGGTAACGCGTCAACAGCTTGCGCCCGACCTCGATCACATTCGTCGCCATCAGCGTCACGTCAACCCCGTAACTCTGCGCCAGTCGACCGGGCACAATGGTATCGGCATAGAAGACCCGCTTGTAGAAGGCGGCATGCGGGGGCCGGACGGACTGAATAACGCGGTCAGCCCGGAAATACGCTGCCGCAACGATGGCGGGTCTCAGCGTCAGATAGGGAACCCATGGCATGTTGGCGGTGATCTCCGGATCGGCCGCAAAACGCGCCGGGTCGATCAAGGTCAGCCCGGCGTCCAAAAGCTCATCCATCGCCTCGGGAAAAGCCTCGCCGGACCGGCTGATACGATGCTCCGGCGTCACATAGTGAATTCGGATCGTACTGACCAGTTCACCATAATAGTACAGACCGAAAATATAGGCATGGCTGTCGAAATCGACATCGTCCAATAGGCCTTCCGGGGCAAGCGACAGCGCGCCGTGGGCCTTGTAGGCCTTGTAGCGCAGCCGCTCCACCTCCTCCATGTCTTCGCTGCTTTCGACACGGCGATATTCGACATGATCCAGAATTTCCAGGATTTTACTGCTGAAATCGCCACGCGTAAAAAGTGTATCTGACATTTTTTCGATCCGCTCGTTAACGGATCATTAATCATACGCCGCCGATTTATAGGCAAGAAAATCTGAGAATTTGCGTTAAATTTAAATTATTAAGGTTAACGGCGCGCAAGATTTTCGGCTGGATAACAAGTCGCTTGCAGACGGCTCAGGCGACCTTGGTGCGACGGCGCTGGACGGTGCGGCGGCCGATACCCTCTTGCAGCAGCGTGATGTTCTGGGAAGGCACCGGCTGCGAGAAAACATAGCCCTGCACGAGATCGGCGCTGCGGTGCTTGTTGAGCAGCGCCAGTTGCTCCTCGGTCTCCACACCTTCGATCACGATCTTCAAACCCAGTTCGCGGGCGAGATTGACCGTGCCGCGCAAGAGCTTGAGGCGGCGCGCGTCCTCGGCGATGTTGCGCACGAAGGAGCGGTCGATCTTGACGATATCGAGCGGCAGCGTGTCGAGATAACTGAGGCTGGAGAAGCCGGTGCCGAAATCGTCGATGGCGATGGTGATGCCGCGGGACCTGAGTTCCGCCAGGATGGCGCGCACCGCCGCCGGTTCGTCGATCAGGCAGCTCTCGGTAACCTCGAGATGCAGCCGCGCCGCGGCGAGGCCGGAACGGGCAAGCGCATCGGCGACGACTGAAAGGATGTCAGCATCGCGCAGATCCCGTGCCGAAAGGTTGACCGAAACGGCGATATGTTCCGGCCAGGTCATGCATTCGCTGCAGGCCTTGAACAGCACGAAACGAGTGATGTCGGAGATGATGCCCATATCCTCGGCGAGCCGGATGAAGACGTCGGGTGGGATCGAGCCCCTCTCCGGATGCACCCAGCGCGCCAAGGCTTCGGCACATTCGATCCGCGAGCCGTCGGCCCGGAACATCGGCTGGAAGACGAGATGCAGCGCCTGCGCCGAGACCGCGTCGCGGAGATCCGCCTTCAGCTTCTGCTGCTCGATATAGCGGCCGTCCATTTCCCGCTCAAAGCCTGAGATGCCACCCTTGAAACGCGACTTGCTTTCGAACAGGGCAAGGTCCGCCTTGACGCTCCATTCGTCCATGGCGAACGAATCGCTTTCGAGGATCGCGTAGCCGGCGCTGAGCGAAACGAGAAAGGTTATTTCGTCGACCTCGTAGTGGCCCTGGATCGCGGCGTGAACGCGGCGGATTTCGCGGTCGAGCGAGGCCTGCTCCTTCGCACGCGGGAAGAACAAGATGAACTGATCTCCCATGAGCCGACCGAGAATGGCATTTCCGGAGGCCTGCTTGATGCGGGCGGTGATGGCGCAGAGCAGATGGTCGCCGGTGACATGACCGCGCATGTCGTTGACATGTTTGAACTCGTCGATATCGAGCACCATGAAGCCGAGCGGCCCGTTCTTCTTCGGATATTTGGCAAAATACTCCTGCACCAGCTGGCCGAAATATTCCCGGTTGGGCAGGCCGGTCAGCGCGTCGAAGCGCACCATATGCAGGATCTTCTGCTCCGCCTTCACCCGGCTCGACACGTCCTCGAAGATCAACACGGCGCCGCCATCGGCCCTGCGGCTGGCAGAGAATTCCAGTGACAGGCTCTCGGGAAAATGAATGAGCGTGCGCGACAGGCTGCCCTCGGCGACCTGGGTGAGCTGGCGCAGGATGAGCTCCGGCTGCGAGGCATCCATGAAGCTGTAGCGCGCGCCGTAGCGCAGCACGGTGCCGAGATCGCGGTCCTTCAGCCGGTCCGGCGCACCGATCTTCAGAAGCTCGCAGGCCTTGCGATTGACCACCTGGATCCGGTTTTCGGCATCGACCATGACGAGGCCGTGCGGCATGTTGTTTAGCGCCGTATCGAAACGGTCGGCAATGATGGTGATTTCACGGCGCGCAATCACGTTCTCATAGAGAAACTCGCGCACGCCATTCGCCATGGCCCGGGTCGTCAGCCAGAAAGGAATGAGGAAGATCGAAAGCAAGCCACGATAGAAATCCAGCGCTAGTAGGCTGCAGACGATCATCGGCAGGCAGCAGAAGAGCGTCTGGAGGTCGACTGCGAAGCGCGAGCCGTAGTTGCGGCCGACGACGGAAACCATGGTCGCCATGGTGACGGAAATGCAGGCAAGCTCCGCAAAGGAATCATGCACGACGAAGATGGCGTAGCCACTGGCGATGCCGAGGAGCGCGGTGGTGCAGGCTCCGCTGCCAACGAGAATCCGCTCCCAACGCTCGATTCCGGCGTGCGACAGGCTCTGCTTGTCGACACGATCGAACTGCCGGAAGATAACCATGCGAGCGCTGAAGACCAGAAGGAAGGCGACCGACAGCAGGATGTAGATGGAGTGCTGCGTCTTGGCAGCCACGGCAAGGCATGTCGCAACATGCACAATCACGCCAACGATAAGCGTCATGCGGTTCCCGGACAGGGAACTCACAAACGACAGATACACATCCTTAGGGACCCTGTTCGGGTTATGTGGCTTCATCCATACTTTCCCTGTGCGCGGGAAATGTAAACGGAACCCTTTAAAAATTGATTTCAAACGGTTCAAACATTTGGTCAATTTTTCTAAAACTATAGGATGAAGGGTACACTCAATACGGGATAATACAGCTTTCTCGCGAGGTTTTTGAAAAAATATCCGCCTCTGAGTTGCCTTTATTTTCCACGGGATCGCAGTCTTTAGCCGTATAAGACTATATTCCAAGGCGGCCCGTTTATCCTTCCAATTTCAAAAACCCTGGTCTACACCGGTTGCAGGGGAGAACTGCCGAAAACGGCGAGACAATAAGGGGAGGCGAATGTCGGTATTCCTGGCCGCCAGTCGGCTGATCGACTCGATCAGCGAGTTCATGGGAAAACTTTCCGAATATATGGTGCTGTTCTGCTGTCTGATCAGCGCCGGAAACGCCATCGTGCGCTACGCCTTCAACTACAGTTCGAACGGCTGGCTCGAGATCCAGTGGTATCTCTTCGCCTTCGTCGTGCTGCTCGGCGCCTCGCATGCGCTGCGCAACAACGAGCATGTCCGCGTCGACCTGATCTATGGCTCGGTTTCCGACAGGGCGAAGATCTGGATCGACATCGTTGGCCTCATCCTCTTCCTCATTCCCGTCTGCATCTTCCTCACCTGGGTCTCCTGGCCCTTCTTCGCGCTTTCCTACCGGCAGGGGGAAATATCGGGCAACGCCGGCGGGCTGATCCGCTGGCCCGTCAAGCTGGTCCTGGTCGCCGGTTTCGCGCTGCTCTCCCTTCAGGGCGTTTCCGAGCTGATTAAGCGGGTCGCAGCCGTTACCGGCCATATCAGCATCGACACGAAATACGAAAAGCCGCTGCAGTAACGCGCGCCTGGAGGAACGGATTTGTTTGATTTCGGCATCATTCCGCCGGCCATGTTCCTGGGCATGGTCATCTTCATGCTCTACGGCTTTCCGGTCGCCTTTTCGCTGGCCGCCGTCGGCCTGTTTTTCGGCATCATCGGCATCATCACCGGCCATTTCGACGAAGCCCTCCTGCAGGCGCTGCCGCTGCGCTTCTTCGGCATCGTCTCCAACGACCTCCTGCTCGCCATTCCCTTCTTCACCTTCATGGGTGCGATACTGGAGCGTTGCGGGCTGGCCGAGGATCTGCTCGAAGGCACCGGCAAACTCTTCGGTGGCATTCCGGGCGGCCTCGCCTATGCGGTCATCCTCGTCGGCGCCGTGCTTGGCGCGATCACCGGCACAGTGGCTGCCTCGGTCATCACCATGGGTGTGATTTCGCTGCCGATCATGCTGCGCTACGGCTACAATCCACGCCTTGCTACCGGCGTCATCGCCGCCTCCGGCACGATCACCCAGGTGATCCCGCCCTCGCTGGTACTCGTCGTTCTCGCCGACCAGCTCGGCAAATCGGTCGGTGACATGTATCGCGGCGCGATCGGCCCGTCGATCCTGCAGGTGGCGATCTTTGTCCTCTTCATCCTGGTGCTATCGATCGTCCGGCCAAAATCGATGCCGCCGCTGCCAAAGGAAGTGCGCGGCGACTTCAATTGGGCGCTGCTCGTGAAGGTGCTGATGGGCATGGTGCCCTCGATCGTGCTGATCTTCCTCGTGCTCGGCACGATTTTCATGGGTCTTGCGACGCCGACGGAAGCCGGCGCGCTCGGCGTCGTCGGCGCCATGGTGCTCGCGGCCATGAACCGGCGCCTCACCTGGCCGCTGGTCCGCGAGGCGATGGCATCGACCACGCACATCACCTCCATGGTTGTGATGATCCTTATCGGCTCCACCTGTTTCAGCCTGGTCTTCCAGGGCATGGACGGCTCGCGCTGGATCGAGCACATGCTATCGGGCATTCCCGGCGGCCCGGTCGGTTTCCTGATCTTCGTCAACATCTTCATCTTCGTGCTCGCCTTCTTCCTCGATTTCTTCGAGATCGCCTTTATCGTCATCCCGATGCTCGCCCCCGTCGCCTCCAATCTCGGCATCGACCTGATCTGGTTCGGCTTGCTGATCTGCGTCAACATGCAGACGAGCTTCATGCACCCGCCCTTCGGCTTCGCGCTCTTCTACCTGCGCTCGATCGCCGGCCGCGAGGTCAAGACCTCGGATATCTACATGGGTGCGCTTCCCTGGGTCGGGATGCAGCTGATCCTGGTGGCTATCGTGATCTTCTGGCCACAATCGGTGACCTACTGGCTGGACCATGGCCCGAAGGTCGACCCGAACTCGATCAAGATTGAAGTCCCGGGCTTCGGCGGTCAGCTCGGTCTGCCCCCGCTCGGCGGCAACAATGGCTCGCCGCAGATCCCGGGCCTGACCCTGCCGCCGCTGAATGGCCTGCCGGGAGCGCCGCCGGCGCCCGCCAAATAGCCAGCAAAAAGCAAAACCCCGGATCGAAATCCGGGGTTCTGGTATCGCGTTCGTGTAAACCACCAATGTCAGCGGCGGGGGCTCCTAGATCTTACCCGCGCGCTGTTGGATCATCATGAACGTATCGAATGTGTATTCCGAAAGCTGCATCCAGAGATAGGCGTCGCGCTTGAAGGCGGTCTGGTCCTCGTAGATCTTCTTGAAATACTGGTTCGTGCCTGAGATTTCGCTGTAGATACCGGTCGCGGCCTGGAAGCAGGCTTCCATGATCTCCTGGCTGAACGGCCGCAGCGTTGCGCCTTCCGCAACGAGCTGCTTCAACGCGCTCGGGTTCTTCGTGTCGTATTTTGCCAGCATATTGGTGTTGGCGAAAGCGCAGGCGTCGTTGAGCGCTGCCTGATAGTGCTTCGGCAGGCTGCTCCATTTATCGAGATTGAAGAAGGCATGCACCGTCGGGCCACCTTCCCACCAGCCCGGATAATAGTAGTACTTCGCCACCTTGTGGAAGCCGAGCTTCAGGTCGTCATAGGGGCCGACGAATTCTGCCGCGTCGATCGTTCCCTTTTCCAGCGCCGGGTAGATGTCGCCGCCGGCGATCTGCTGTGGGATGACGCCGACCTTCTCCATGACGCGGCCAGCGAGGCCGGCAATGCGCATCTTGACACCCTTGAGATCGTCGAGCGTGTTGATTTCCTTGCGGAACCAGCCGCCCATCTGCGCACCAGTATTGCCGGCCGGCAGGGCATACATGCCCTGTGTGGCATAGAATTCGTTCATCAGGGTATTGCCGTTGCCCTGGTAAAACCAGGCATTGGTCAGGCGGCTGTTCAGTCCGAACGGAATGGCCGTTCCGATGGCGTAGGTCGGGTCCTTGCCCACGAAATAATAGGAGGTGGTATGGGCTGCCTCGACCGTACCCGCCGCTACAGCATCAACGGCCTGCAGGCCGGGGACGATTTCACCGGCTGCGAAAGGCTGTATCGTGAAATTACCGTCAGTGGCAGCAGAAACATGCTTGGCGATATCGTCGGCGCCGCCATAGATCGTGTCCAGGCTCTTCGGAAACGACGAGGTCATACGCCAGGAAATCTTCGGGTTCTCCTGCGCAATTGCAGGCGCTGCCAGAGCACTTGCGGCAACGGCACCGGCGCCGGCTGTTCCCGCCTTTTTCATAAACGAACGACGATCCATCAAAAACCTCCCGTATAGATGGCACTGCGCGGTCAATCCTCACCCCTACCCGCAGTAATGGCAAAGCTAAGCATGGCGGAAGAAGCGTTTCAAGCTATAGTCTATTAGTCTTTGGGATCACGACCCTTCTGTGACACGGCCCACACATCCATCGGAATCAGCAGCTTAGCGCGTCTCATACCGGGCGCACTGCAGGAACCGCCGCAATTTGGCCGCCGCCCGCATCCAAGCGTTGACTTACCGGCCAGTCTGGCCGCAGAAACGTCCGATATTGTTTTTCCGAGGCGAAGATGACGAAACCGATCGTGGCCATTCCTGCCGATATCCGCACCCTCGACGGCGCAACCTGGCATGCCGTGCAGCATCAGTATCTGCGTGCGGCGCTGAACGCCGCCGGCGTGATGGCCTTCATCATTCCCGCTTTCGAGGAAGGCTATGACACGGATGCGATTCTGGATCGCGTCGACGGCGTGCTGGTTTCCGGCTCGGCCAGCAATGTACACCCCTCGCTCTACGGCATCGAAGCCAAGGAGGCGGATGGCCCCTTCGACCCCGCCCGCGACGCTACGAGCCTGCCGCTGATCCGCCGCGCAATCGACCGCGCCATCCCGCTTCTCGCCATCTGCCGCGGCATTCAGGAATTGAACGTCGCGCTCGGCGGGTCGCTCGCCAGTGAGATCCAGGAACAGCCCGGCATCTGGGACCACCGCAAACCCGATATCACCGATCGCGACGGCATGTATGCGATCCGTCAAAGCGTCTTCATCAAGGAAGGCTCGTGCATTGCCGGCATTATCGGCGCCGGCGAGATCCGCGTGAACTCCCTGCATCGGCAGGCGATCGCCAAGACCGCACCGCGTCTGCAGGTGGAGGCCGCGGCAGAGGACGGCACAATCGAGGCCGTCTCAGTCATCGATGCCAAGGCCTTCGCGGTCGGCGTGCAGTGGCACCCGGAATACTGGGCCGAGACCGACAAGCCCTCGAACAAGCTCTTTAGCGCTTTCGGCGATGCCGTCAGAGATTACGCCGCCAACAGGCTGCCATCGCTTTAGCCACAGGCAATAACCTGAAAACTGAAGGCCGCCGGTTCGCTCCGACGGCCTTCTTCATCTTTAGCGAAATAGCTCAGCGGCCGCCTTCGATCTTGCGGTGACGCTGATTGCTGCCGTTCACGCCATAGGGATATTGCCCCGGCATCGGCGCACTGACCTCGTTGAGCTTTGCCGTCTCGTCTGCCGAAAGCACGAATTGCGCAGCAGCGAGATTGTCGGCGAGTTGTTCGGACGTGCGGGCACCGAGAATGACCGAGGTTACAGCCGGACGCGCCGCCACCCAGGAAAGCGCCACCTGCGCCATGCTGACGCCGCGTGCCTTGGCGATCTCTTCCACTATGCTGATGATACCCCAGGTTCGTTCCTGCGCGTTGCGGGCAGCATAGGCCTCGCCGCCGCGATTGGGATTTTCGCCGAGGCGCGTTGCACCCGTCGGCGTCTCGTCGCGCTTGTACTTGCCGGTCAGCCAGCCGCCGCCGAGTGGAGACCAGGGCAGAAGGCCCATGCCGGCATCCTGGCAGGCATCGACGATCTCGAGTTCGATGTCGCGCATCAGCAGGTTATATTGCGGCTGCAGCGTTACCGGCCGCGTATAGCCCTGGGCCTTGGCGATTTCGGAAGCCTTGGCAATGTGCCAGCCGACATAATTCGAGAAGCCGTAATAGCCGATCTTGCCCGAGCGAACGGCATCATCGAGGAACCGAAGCGTCTCCTCGATCGGCGTCAGCGCATCCCATGCATGCATCTGGTAGAGATCGATATGCTCGACACCGAGGCGGCTGAGCGAGTCGTTCAAAGCCTGATTGAGATGACGGCGGGAAAGGCCGATATCGTTCGGCCCATCGCCCATCGGGAAGCGGCCCTTGGTGGCGATTACGGCCTGCTTTGCTTCTGCCGGGCGTGCCTTGAGCCAGCGGCCGATGATCTCCTCCGATGCGCCGGCGCTGTAGACGTCAGCCGTATCGATGAAATTGCCGCCCCAGGCAAAATAGTCGTCGAGCATCTTGAAGGAGGCCGCCTCATCGGACTCCTTCCCGAAGGTCATTGTGCCCAGGCAATATGCGGTGACGACGGCCCCGCTGGGACCGAGCTTGCGATAATCCATTTCTGCCTCCTTCCAGAGGCGCCGGCTGCCCGCACGAGAAATCGCCGGGCGGAGCAGACGCTCCCCGATCAAATCGCTATGTGTAAGCTTGAGACGGCGAAATGCCGCCGATGAAAATCACGGCCGCTGGGAATGAACGCGGCCGGAGCCAATCATAGCCAATCCTTCCCGGCCGACCAAGTAGGGAAACGGGAAAAAGTCCAAGGGCAAAATAGGAACAAGCAAAACACTCCCTCCGCCTTCACGGAAGGAGCGGGGAACGGCCTATTGCTTGACCGGCGTTTCCGCCACCGGCGTCACCGGCTTGCCCTGCTCGAACCACGAGATGAGGTTTTCCGCCACCAGATCCGCCATCGCATTACGTGTCGGTATCGAGGCCGAGCCGACATGCGGCACCAGCACCGTATTCGGCGCAGAAAGCAGACCGGCCGGCACATTCGGCTCATCATAGAAGACATCGAGGCCGGCACCACCAATGGTGCCTGCATCGAGCGCAGCAATCAGCGCATCCTCATCCATCGTCCAGCCGCGGCCGACATTGACGACGATGCCATCGGGGCCAAGCGCGGAAAGAACCTCCGCGTTGATCGTCCGGTGCGTCTGCGGCGTTTTCGGCACGATCGCAATCAGCGTATCGACGGCCTCGGCAAGCCCCTTCAGCGTCGGGTGATAATCATAAGGCGCATCGATGTGGCGCGAGCGGGTATGGTAGCTGATTTTCACCTTGAAGGGCTCCAGCCGCTTGGCAATTTCAAGGCCGATGCGGCCGAGACCGTAGAGGCCGACATGCCGGCCTTTCAGCGAAAAGCGCGTCAGCGGATAGGAAGCGCCCGGCTTCCAGTTACCATCCCTGAGCCAGTTCTCCGCCTTCGGCAGCTCGCGAATAGCGTTGAGCAGAAGCGCAATGGCTGTGTCGGCCACCTCGTCGTTCAGCACGTCAGGCGTATTGGTGACGATGATGCCCTTCGAGCCCGCAAGCTTTGCATCGATGCCGTCGTAGCCGACGCCGAAACTGGCGACGATCTCCAAATTCGGCAACTGCTCGAACCAGGCGGCTGGGAAAGCGCCGCTGAGCGCTACGCCGCGAATGCGTTTCGCCGTCTCGGCATCGAGCTTCAGCGTCTCGTCGCGCTCGACGGCCACCACCTCGAAACGATCCTTCAGCTGGGCGAGAACGCGATCATGCATCTTCCCGGGAACGAGAACGGCAATGCGGGACATAGCTTTTCCTCTTGGCTTCGGCGGTCAGGAACGCGGCCGATAAGGGCTGGTGGACTGGCGGATACGCATTTCCGGCTTGATGAGATGAATGCCATCAGGCTCATGACTGCCGGCAAGTCGATCAAGTAGGGCGCGGGCGGCAAGACGTCCAACTTCCGTCTGGCCGTTCCAGACGGTGGTCAGTGCCGGCGTGGCGATCGAAGCCTCCTCCAGATCGTCATAACCGGTCACCGAGATATCGCTGCCGGGCACGAGCCCGGCGCGGGCAATGCCGTTCATGAGGCCGATCGCGACCAGATCGTTCCAGCAGACGGCAGCACTCGGCTTTTGCGGCAGGGAAAGGAAATGCACCGCCGCCTCGAAACCGCCCTGTTTCGAGCGTGGGCCGGGAATGCGCAGGTTCGGATCGACCTCGATGCCGGCCTTGCGCAGCGCATTGACGTAGCCCTGATAGCGGTCGCGCCCGGTTGAGGTCTGATCGGTGCCGCCGATCATCGCAATCGTCCGGTGACCAAGGCCGATCAGGTGGTTGGTAGCAAGCGAAATGCCATAGCTGTCGTCACCGCGATAGGTCGGTACATCCTGGCTGTCCATGGAGCGCGCGACGAGAATGGCCGGCATGCCGTTTTCTTCCGCGAGCTGGATATCCTCCGGCGGTGTGCCGATCGCCGGGGACATGATGACCCCGTCACCGCCGAGCTGCAGCAGGGTTTCGATGAAGGTACGCTGCTTCTCGACGGAATCGTAATGGTTCGAGAGAATGAAGGTGTGGCGACTGCGGTCGAGTTCGCTTTCGATCGCCTTCAGGATTTCCCCGTAGAACGGGTTCATGATGTCATGCACGACAACGCCGATAATGCCGGAACGCGATGTGCGCAGGCTGGCGGCACGGCGATTGTAGATGTAACCGAGCGCGCGGGCCTGTTCCTTGATCTTTTCGCGGGTATTGCCCGCAACGAGCGGACTGTCGCGTAAGGCAAGGGAAACGGTCGCCGTTGATATGCCGAGCGTTTCTGCAATCGTCGAAAGCTTGATCTTCTGAACCACGTCTCCTCCTCCAGGCAACGCGTAAAGCCGGTTAAAGCTGCCGCAGTGCAGCGACAGCCTTAAAAAGTTTAATTAAAAGATTTAAGCGGCACAGGCAATTCGCCTTTGAGGAAATTTTCAGTCTTCCTCATCTTCATCCGCATGCATTGCCTCTGCCTGCAGATTGGCGTCGATTGCCTTGAGCAGGCGTACGAGATTGCGGATCTCCTTCTCGGAGAAATCCAGCGTCGCGAGCTTGTCGCAGGAGGAGGCGGCAAGTTCGATCCCCTGAACGCTTCCGCGGCCGAGATCGGTGAGATAGACCTTGGTGAGGCGGGCATCCTCGGCATCGGGCTTGCGCTCGAGGAAGCCCTGCGCCTCCATGCGGCCGATCGTACGGGTCATGGTGGGCGCCTTGACACCGAGCTTCTGGGCAAGCCCGCCGGCTGTCATGCCGTCGCTTTCGGTAAGGGAAATGATGACGCCGTCCTGGCCGGCATAGAGCCCGCTTTCGAGCAGGTTGCGCGAAAGGACCGTGCGCATGGAGCGCGCAGCCTGCGTCAAAGCCGGGGAAAGATCGACAAGCGTATACTCGGTCTGGTCCTTCTTTTTCTTGTGCTTCTTGCCGTCCTTATGCTTCTTGCCCATTGCCATCCCTTTGATCTTTAAGCACTGCCCAGGCTGCGTTATGACATTGCCCATCATCTCGTCATAAACAAGAGGCAAGGCCGATGTTGGTTCCGTCGTTCCGTTTCGAGGACAATGATCCCGCACTTGCCCCAGAGGCGCGGCATCAGTGGATTGCGCTGCTGCCGCTCGGCGCACATGAACAGCACGGTCCCCATCTGCCCTTCGAAACCGACACATTGATCGCGCAGGGCATTATCAACAGGCTCAAAACCGCCCTTCCGGCCGGTTTGCCCGTCACCGTACTCCCCATCGAATCGGTCGGCTACTCCTTAGAGCACATGGATGTTGAAGGAACGAAGACGCTCTCTTTCGAGACAGCCGTGAAGCGCTGGCTCGACATAGCGGAAAACCTCTCGAAGCTCGGTATCCGCAAGTTCGTGATGCTGAACGCCCATGGCGGCAACTCGCCACTGATGACCATCGTCGCCACGGAGGCGCGTGTGCGCTTCAACATGCTGGCTGTCGCCACGAGCTGGACCCGCTTCGGCCTGCCGGAGGGTGTGATCTTGCCTGATGAAAAGGCTGTAGACATTCACGGCGGAGATATCGAAACATCCGTCATGCTGGCGCTCTATCCGGACAGGGTGGATATGGAGAAAGCCGCAGATTTTCCTTCCAACCAGACAGAGTTCGCTCGGCGCTTCAAGCACCTGCGCGCTTATGGTCCGCATGCCTTCGGCTGGAAGATGTCCGATCTCAACCCGCAGGGCGTCGCAGGCAATGCGAAAAAGGCGACTGCGGAAAAGGGTGAGGCCCTGATCGCCCATGCCGTCAGCGGATTGGTGGAACTGCTGCTGGATGTCGATGCTTTCAACGCAGAAACGCTGCGATGAAGACGCGGCTTTGCACAGAAAGCAATGTGATCTTATAACATACAAAACCCTTTGAACTGCCGCTTCCAAGCGCCTATATGAAACCGACCCATTCTGGCTCCGGACTTTGCCGTCGGGGTCAATATCCTACTTTCGAGGTTCTCATGACCGACGCGATCCAGACACAGCAGAAGCCCATCCCCGTCACCGTGCTCACCGGTTATCTCGGTGCCGGCAAGACGACCCTGCTCAACCGCATCCTTTCCGAAAATCACGGCAAGAAATATGCTGTCATCGTCAACGAATTCGGCGAGATCGGCATCGATAACGACCTCATCGTCGAGTCCGATGAAGAAATCTACGAAATGAACAATGGCTGTGTGTGCTGCACTGTCCGCGGCGACCTCATCCGCGTCGTCGAAGGCCTGATGCGCCGCCCCGGCCGCTTTGATGGCATCATCGTCGAAACCACCGGCCTTGCCGATCCGGTTCCGGTTGCCCAGACCTTCTTCATGGATGACGACGTCCGCGCCAAGACCGAGCTCGATGCCGTCATCGCCCTAGTTGACGCCAAGCACCTGCCGCTGCGCCTGAAGGACAGCCGTGAGGCAGAAGACCAGATCGCGTTCGCCGACGTCGTCATCATCAACAAGACCGATCTCGTCACGCCGGAAGAACTGGCCCAGATCGAAGACATCGTGAACGCCATCAACCCGGCTGCTCGCGTCTATAAGACGAGCCGTTCCGGCGTTGATCTCGCTCGCGTTCTGGACCAGGGCGCCTTCAACCTTGAGCGCGCGCTGGAAAACGATCCGCATTTCCTCGAGCACGGCCATGACGATCATGTTTGCGGTCCGGATTGCGATCATGATCACCATGGTCATGACCATCATGATCATGACCATCACCACCATCATCATGGTGAGATGTCGGCAATCCATGACGTGACGGTGCAGTCCGTTTCGTTGCGGGGCGGCGAGATGAACCCCGAACGCTTTTTCCCCTGGATCCAGAAGATCACCCAGACGCAAGGCCCGAGCATTCTGCGCCTCAAGGGCATCATCGCCTTCAAGGGTGACGCCGAGCGTTATGTCGTCCAGGGCGTACATATGATCATCGAAGGCGACCATCAGCGCCCCTGGAAGGACGGCGAAAAGCATGAGAGCCGTCTCGTCTTCATCGGCCGCGACCTCGACCGCGCCAAGCTCGAAGAATCCTTCAAGGCGTGTGAGGCGACCGCCTGATGCCAACAGTTGCACCGCTTGATCTCGACGGCCACGTTCTGGCCGTCGAATTTTTAGGTGATGTCCCTTTCTTCGCGAATGCCGACGGTACCTTTCACCGGCTCGATGGCGGCGACAAGGTCATCGAAGCCCATCAGGGCATGCTGACGGCGATCCGCGATCCCTACAGTGAAAGCCTGATTTCGGGCGGCGAGGATGGCAAGGTGCTGCGCATTACTGCTGACGGCAGCGTCAGCGAAATTGCCTCAGCACCGCGCAAATGGATTTCGCAAGTCGCCGCCGGTCCGCAGGGCGCAATCGCCTATTCCCACGGCAAGAGCACGCTCGTGCGCCTCGCCGATGGCACGTCTAAGGAATTTCCCGAAGAGCGCACGGTCGAAGGCATCGCCTTCGCGCCCAAGGGCCTGCGTATTGCTGCCGCCCGTTATAACGGCGTATCGCTGCATTGGGTCGGCACGAGCGCCAAGCCTGTCGATCTCGAATGGAAGGGCGCTCATACCGGCGTCACCTTTTCGCCTGATGGCAACTTCCTCGTCACATCGATGCAGGAAAATGCGCTGCACGGCTGGAAACTCGACGTCAAGTCGGGCACTGAGGCCCGTCACATGCGCATGACCGGCTATCCTGCCAAGGTGAAGTCGCTCTCCTGGTCCGCCAAGGGCAAGTGGCTTGCCTCTTCGGGCGCGCCGGCCGCCATCGTCTGGCCCTTCCAGGGCAAGGACGGTCCGATGGGCAAGGCGCCGCTGGAGCTAGGCACCCGTGCCAACATCATGGCAACCGCGGTGAAATTCCACCCGGTTGAGGATATCCTCGCCATTGGATTCATTGATGGCATGATCCTTGCCGTTCGCCTCGCCGACAACAAGGAAGCGCTGCTGCGTCGCCCCGGCAAGGGGGCGATCACCGGTATGAGCTGGAGCAGGGACGGCAAGCTGCTCGCTTTTGCTTCCGAGACCGGCGATTGCGGTGTAGTAGATATTGCGGCCTGAGGAAAAACGGATGCCGATGACAAGGATAGCAGCACCAGAAGAGCGAACGGGCGGTAGCATGGGTTCTCCGTGGCCCACCATCCGTGCCGAAGCTATCGATCTGGCGGATCGCGAGCCGACTCTTCGTAAACTGCTTTCGACACAGATCATCCGCGCAGAAAATGATACCCATATCATCGCACATGTGATCTCGGCGCGCCTCTCGGTCGCGAAGGTCGATGCCGAAGACCTGTTCCAGCTGTTCTACGGCACATTGCAGGACCACCCCGATATCGGCGCCGCCATCGAAGCCGATCTTCTGGCCGTGCGCGAACGCGATCCCGCCTGCACCACCTATCTGCACGCATTGTTGAACCTGAAGGGCTTCCATGCCCTTCAGACACACCGTATTGCCCATGCCCTGTGGATGGCTGGCCGCGTAGAGATTGCAAGCTGGCTTTCCAATCTCGCCTCGCTGGTCTTCGGCCCGGATATCCATCCAGCGGCACGGATCGGTTCCTCGATCATGCTCGATCATGGGTCGGGCATCGTTATCGGCGAGACGGCCGTCATCGAAGATGAAGTCTCTATTCTGCAGAACGTCACGCTTGGCGGCACGGGCAAGGAGACAGGTGATCGCCACCCGAAGATCCGCCACGGCGTGATGATCGGCGCCGGTGCGAAGATCCTCGGCAATATCGAGATCGGCGCTTTCAGCAAGATCGCAGCCGGCAGTGTTGTGCTGAAAGCAGTTCCTGCTCATTGCACGGTTGCCGGTGTTCCGGCGGCTGTTGTGCGTATTCATCGCAATGATGAAATCCCGGCCGAAACGATGGATCAAAATATCTAGACTTAGGCCACCCGCTCAAGCCGCGTGCTGCTTTTCCCCTGACACTTCGACCCGGTTGCGGCCTTCGCGCTTCGAACGGTAGAGCGCCTCATCTGCCTTCTGCACGAGCCGCTCGAAATCCCCGCCCTCTTCCGTGCGTGTGGAAACGCCGATGCTGAGCGTCGGGAAGGTCGCCAGATCCGGCATCTGCATGACGGCTGCCACAAACGAAAGGCGAATGCGGTTTGCGATCTCTACTGCTTCTTCCCGATCGACATTGCGGAGCACCGCCAGGAATTCATCCCCGCCTTGCCGGGCAAGCAGGTCGCAGGGACGCATGATACCCTTCGACACTTTGGAGAAAAGTCGCAGGACCTCGTCGCCGGCGGCATGACCGTGCTGGTCGTTCAACTGCTTGAAATTGTCGATATCGATGATGAGAAGCGATACCGGCTGGCCGGCAAGCAACGGCACATACTGGGCAAGGCCGCTGCGGTTGAGCGTCCCGGTCAGCGCATCGTGATGCGCAAGCTCGATGAGCTGGTTCCGGCTCCTCTCCGCCGCCATCAGCACCATCGCCATGCTGCGAAGCATGATGAAAGCCACTGCCGACACCGCCATCCAGCTATGGATGATGCTGCCGCCAAAGGGATCCGGCCCGCCGATGTCTCCGGTTGCAGCAAGAAGGCTGCGAACCGCGAAGATCGCTGCGGTGACGACGTAAAGCCCCAGAAGAAGAGCCGCCGAATAAAGTTTCTCACGGCGGAGAATGCCCGCTGCTTCCCTGGCGATGGTGATATCGCAGAGGCAGCAGATCACCGAGACATAAAGGAGACGCTCAGATATCGCTGCGGGATCGCTGATGAAAAGGGCCACGGGCATGCTGCCGCAGATTATCACGAGCCAGGAATAGCGCCGGTCGATCGGACGCCCCGCAAAGGCGCGGACGGCAAAAAACATCAGCATATAGCCGACGATGGTCAGCACATTGCCCGCATCGATCGAGATATAATAGGGAACGAGATTGCGTAGCGCGACGAGGAAGGAACCGATACCGACCAGCAGGTTGCTGGCACCCCACCAGAGCGGCCAGCGCTCGAAGCGGCCCGTCGCATAGGCAGCGAACTGGAGCGCGCTCAAAACGATGCAGCTCACCGCTACGATGAAATAGATTGTCCGCAGATCCAGCAGCATCGAGCCTATCCTGAAGTCCCACGCGGCGGACCCTACAGGAAGCGATTTGCAGTTTGATTGGATGCTTCGCTAAAAATTTAGCGACATCTGGTTTTGTGCGTCAGGTGGACCGTACTGTCCCGATGATGTCAGCCAGCAGGCCGTGCAGCGAATCTCGGTAGCCGTCGCGGGCCGAAGGGCCGCTCTCCTGCGAGGTCATGACGACCGTGAGATCGAGCGACGGAACGATGTAGAGCATCTGTCCGCCATAGCCCCATGCGAAATGCACCTGCTCTCCGCCGATCTGTCGGGTGAACCAGCCATAGCCATATTCGTCACCGGAGAAACGCGAATTGGTGCGGTGCTGCCAGGACTGCGCCACCCAGTCCGCCGGAACCACCTGTTTGCCGTCGCCCGCGCGCCCGCCATTGCGATAAAGCTCGCCGAAGGCAAGCAGCGATCGGGCGCTCATCGCCATCTGGTTGCCACCGAGGTAGATGCCTTGCGGATCGCGCTCCCACGCACCGATCCGAAAGCCCTCGACGGGACCGAGCCATTCGCGCGCCAACGCCAGCGTCGACTTGCCGCCGACCTTGGTGAGAATGGCGGAAAGAAGATGTGTAGAGGCGGTGGAATAGAGCATCTCCCCGCCGGGCTGATCGACGAAAGGCTGTGAGAGCGCAAAACGCACCCAGTTGCGTGAGGAGACCCAGCGCCCGTAATTCGCCCCCGACATACGATCCAATCCCGCCTGCATGGAGAGCAGATTGCCGATCGTGATGTCGTTGAGGCGCGAATCCGGAAAAGCGGGCAGATCTGCCTTCAGGATCGGCGCGATCTTCTGATCCGGCCCTTCCAGCAAGCCCTTGCCGATAGCGATGCCGACCAGCGCCGACATGATCGATTTCGAAGCGGATTTGATGTTGGTCGATTCCAACGGGGTATGACCGCGATAGCCGCGCTCTGCCACCACACGCCCATCACGGGCGACGACGACCGTTTTCAGCGGCTTCATCTCGTCTCGACTTCCGACACTGTCCAGGAGAGTTGAGACGGTGCTCCCCTGCTGCTGGGCGACAGCGGAGACAGGGGCGAGCAGCAGAAGACAGAGAACAAGGCGCTTGATCATGGAGCAATGAGCTAGCGCAACTGCATGCCGAAATCAGCAGCGGAGATCAGTGATTCACGCGGACGTGAAACTTTATGATCCGCGCACAGGCCACTTGCAGTCCCGCAAAGCGGCACGACATACTGCACATGATCAGCCCATATGCGCATTTGGAGGAGACTGCATGGCCCGAGTGATCGTCATCGGAGCAACAGGACATGTCGGCACCTATCTCGTACCCCGCCTTGTCGAGGCCGGCCATGAGGTGGTGGCGATCAGCCGCGGCGCAGCCGCGCCCTACAAGGCACACGAAGCATGGAGCCGCGTCGACATCAGGCATATGGATCGGGCAGCGCTTGAGGCGGAAGGCCGGTTCGGCCATGAGATTCGCGCGTTGGGTGGCGAGATCGTCATCGACATGATCTGCTTCACGCCTGACAGTAACGAACAGCTCGTGACCGCCCTCGAAGGCCATGTCGGCCATTTTCTTCATACAGGCACGATCTGGACGCACGGTTTCTCCACCGTCGTGCCGACACCCGAAGAGGCACCGAAGAAGCCCTTCGGCGACTACGGCGTGAAGAAAGCAGCCATCGAAGCCTATCTGCTACGGATGGCGCGAGAGAGAAACTTTCCTGCGACCCTCATTCATCCCGGCCATATCGTCGGCCCCGGCTGGAACCCATTAAACCCGGCAGGCCACTTCAATCCCAATGTCTTCACGACGCTGGCGCGCGGCGAGACGCTGGCTCTACCGAATTTCGGCATGGAAACCGTGCACCACGTCCATGCCGACGACATTGCCGAGCTCTTCATGGCCGCCATCGCAAAGCCGCAGGCGGCGATCGGCGAGGCTTTCCACGCAGTGTCGGAAAAAGCGCTCACGCTACGGGGGTATGCGGAGGCGATGGCCGCGTGGTTCGGCAAGGAACCAAAACTGGAATTCCTCCCCTATGAAGCCTGGGCGGAAAAACAGAACCCGGAAGAGGCGAGAGCCACCTGGGAACATCTCGCCCGCAGCCCCAACTGTTCGATGGAAAAAGCCCGCCGGCTGCTCGGCTTCACCCCGTGGCACAGCTCGCTGCAAGCCGTGCAGGAAGCCGTCCGCTGGCTGATAGACAATGGCCGCGTCGAGGCTAAGGCTCCCTAAGCCACCAGTGATAGCACTTAAACAAAAAAAGCCCCTCCCGGAGATTGGGAGGGGCTTTGCCGGTCAGGCCGCCTTCCGGACCGGCGCGCCAGCCAGCATGCGTCCCGAAGGAACGATCATGCCGGCAGCGCCGCCAAGCCAGCCCTCAACGAGCTCCAGCGCCAGAAAGCGCGAGCGTTCGAAGGGACCGGGCATGACAAGGTGACGAGCCTTCTCGGCGAAAAAGCCGAAACGCTCGTAATAGTCCGCATCGCCGACGAGCAGGATCGCGCCGTGGCCGCGGTTTTTTGCTTCGAGGATCGCCGCACGCATCAGCGCCGAGCCGATGCCCTTGCCGCCATGCCTGCCGTCGACGGCAAGCGGGCCGAGCAGCAGGGCGTCGAGCGGCGTGCCCTCGTGGTTGATACCGGCTTCGACGTTCCACAGGCGCACCGTGCCTATGACACGACCGTCACGGTCACGCGCGACCAGCGCCAGGCCTTCGGCCGGAACGCGGTTACGGCGGATCATTTCCGACGACTTCTTGCGACGGTCCGGACCCATGACGCGATCGAGCAAGCTCTCGCGAGCGACGACGTCGGACGGATTTTCCGCGTCGATGGTGAAAGTAACAGGCGCAAAGAATGCGCGGACAGAATCAAGAACAGCGGCCATCTTGGCCTCCCGTACCCAATACCGTTATCAGCGGCGATGAAGAGGAATTGTGAAGATGCCGCCCCGGCTGGTTACGGGGCTGGCGAAGTCGGACCTTAGATGACGTAGGCCTTCAGCGGGTCGAAACCGTTGAAAGCGACCGCCGAGTAGGTCGTCGTGTAGGCCCCTGTGCCTTCGATCAGGACCTCGTCGCCAATCGTCAGGGTGATCGGCAGCGGATAAAGGTTCTTCTCGTACAGCACGTCGGCCGAATCGCAGGTCGGGCCGGCGATCACGCAGGGCTCCATCTCGTCGCCGTCGCGCTCGGTGCGGATCGGGTAGCGGATGGCCTCGTCCATGGTTTCGGCGAGACCGCCGAACTTGCCGATGTCGAGGAAGACCCAGCGGGCGTCGTCATTATCAGACTTCTTGGAAATCAGAACGACTTCAGCCTTGATGACGCCTGCATTGCCGACCATGCCGCGACCCGGCTCGATGATCGTCTGCGGGATCTGGTTGCCGAAATGCGTGCGCAGCGCCTGGTAGATCGACTTGCCGTAAGCTTCCGCGGACGGAACGTCGCGCAGATACTTGGTCGGGAAGCCGCCGCCCATATTGACCATCTGCAGGTGGATGCCCTGCTTGGCAAGCTGGACGAAGACGCGCTTGGCATCGGCAAGCGCCGAATCCCATGCATCGACCTTGGTCATCTGCGAGCCGACATGGAACGACACGCCGTAAGACTGCAGGCCGAGCTGATGAGCGTAGACGAGAACGTCGACGGCCATCTGCGGAACGCAGCCGAACTTGCGCGATAGCGGCCATTCAGCACCTTCGCCATCGGTCAGGACGCGGCAGAATACGCGGGCGCCCGGAGCTGCACGGGAAATCTTCTCAACTTCCTCGTGGCTGTCGACTGCGAAGAGGCTGACGCCGAGCGCATGCGCACGGGCAACGTCGCGTTCTTTCTTGATCGTGTTGCCGTAGGAAATGCGAGCTGCGGTCGCACCGGCCTCAAGCGCCATTTCGATTTCTGCGACGGACGCGCAATCGAAGTTGGAGCCGAGGCCTGCGAGCAGCTTCAGCACTTCCGGGGCCGGGTTAGCCTTGACGGCATAGTAGATGGCGCTGTCCGGCATGGCGTGACGGAAGGCATGAAAATTGTCGCTGATGACGTCGAGGTCAACCACGAGGCAGGGACCGTCGGGACGTCGGGTTGCGAGAAAGTCGCGGATGCGCTGGGTGGTCATATCGATTCCCTCTTCCAATTCCAGAGCTCCGGCATGAACCGGAGGACAAAGGGCATACAAGAACCGCTCAGGAACCAGCCGGTGGAGACCCCGGATCCTTGACGGCGCTTGATGCGCGAATAGTGAACCAACGCCGCGAATGCGGTATGGGTTCGGCTTTGTCTGCCATGGATTGGAGGGAATATCCCTGCCGCACTTCCGGCAATGAAGGTGTGCCTCTTCAGTAACCCCCGCTGATGGAAAGCAGGGAGAGAACAAAAAGGCCCGCACCGTCGTTGCTTCAGGCGTCCTCGCATTTTCCGGTTGGCCGGAATAGCGACTGGAGGGGTTAATTCCAGGTACCTTACCGATTTCCTCACCAATTCGAGGGTTCGGCGGACACCCATGGGCACGTGCGACTTTGGGCTGAGTGGGAAATAAGAATATTTGCCTTCACAATCAAGAGAAATTTTGCGCTCCGGCCCAAAAAAATAATTGAACGATGAAGGACAATTTGTTCAACCTCCTTCAACAGATTTGGAGGACCGCCCATGGACACCTTGACCCGCATACGCGCCTTCATCGATGTGGTGGAAGCAGAAGGCTTTTCCGCCGCTGCGCGGCGCACCGGCCGCTCCAAGGCACTGCTATCCAAATATGTGCGCGAACTGGAGGACGAACTCGGCGCGCTGCTGCTCAACCGTACCACCCGGCAGTTCTCCATGACCGAGGCCGGCCACACCTATTATCGCACCGCGTCCGATATCCTCAAGGAGATCGACAACCTTGCCGACCTTGTGCGCGAGAACAATGCGCAGCTGAAGGGCCGCTTGAAGGTCTCGGTGCCACGCACCTTCGTCGATGCCGATGTCGGTCAGTCGCTGATCGATTTCGCCAAGGAAAATCCAAACCTGCAGCTGGAGATCGCTGCCGACGACCGCTTCGTCGACCTGATCGAGGAAGGCTTCGACGTCGCGGTCCGCGTGACCAAACTCGAAGATTCCGGCATGATCGCCCGCAAGATCTCCGATTTCCGCGTCCATATCTGCGCCACGCCGGAATTCCTTGAACGCTACCCCAATATCGAGCACCCGACCGATATTTCCAACGTCCCCTTCATCGTCGACACCAATTCCCGCAGCCAGGCAAGCATCCGCTTCTACAATCCCGACAGCACCTCCTTTGCGGTCGCCGTTTCCGGCCCGATGGAAGTCAACAGCCCGCACGCGACCCTGCGCGCCGCGCTGTCAGGGATCGGCATTGCGCTCATTCCCGACTTCATCGCCCGCAAGCCGATAGAGGACGGCAGGCTGGTGACGCTGTTCAACGACTATATTCCGACCGATCGTGGCATCTACGCTGTCTATCCGCACCGGCGCTATCTGCCGGCAAAGGTCAGGATCTTCGTGGACTACCTCCACAACTGGTTCAAGAAACATCCCTGAGCGAGCGGGATGCGCGCCCAAGCGTCGTAGGGGCGGTCCCAATTCCGTCCCATTTTCTGGTGAGAAATCACCCCAACCGAACAGGGCAGCGGGTAAGCATGAAAAGATCGACACTTCTGACGGCCGGGCTTCTTTCGCTTGCCCCCGCCACCGCCTTCGCCCATCCGCATATTTTCGTGGAGGCGCGGCTGGAAGTTGTCGCCGCACCTGACGGCAGCATTCAGGAACTGCGCAATGTCTGGCGCTTCGACGAGGTCTTCTCTTCCTCGGTCGTCATGGACTTCGACAAGAACACCGATCTGAAGCTGGAACCGAACGAACTTGCCGAAGTCGGCAAAACCGTCCGGGATTCGCTTGCCGACTACGACTACTACATGAACATGACGATCAACGGGAAGAACATCACCGTCCAGAAGCCCGACATCATCCATGTCGATTATAAGGACGGCCAGCTCCTGATGTTCTTTGCCGTCAAGCCGGTGGAAAAGATGCCGCTGAAAGGCAAGCTGACCTTCGGCGTCTATGATCCGACGCTCTACACATCGATCGATTTCCCAACCGACAACGAACTTGCCATGGTCGGCGATGGCTTCAAGGCCTGCAAGCACGCGGTCGTGCGCCCCGACGCAGACGAAGTGATCTCGGAAAACAAGCAGTCGCTGACCGACGCTTTCTTCAACGATCCGACCGGCACCAATATGTCAAAACTGTTTGCCACCCGGCTGGAAATCACATGCTGACGAAACGCCTGCCCCTCGCCCTGCTCGCGCTTACTGTCATGGTCGCCGCCGCTCATGCGCAATCGCCGCTCGGCATCGGAACGGCGGAGCCGAGCTTCCAGCCGACGGGCGGGCCGCTGGCGCCTCTTTTTCTCTACGTGAATTACGAACAGCAGGCCTTCTATCGCGCCCTGACCGGTGCATTGAAGGACATGCGTCAGGACCCCTGGCAGCTTTCCTCGCTGATCGGCCTTTCATTCGCCTATGGCGTCTTCCATGCCGCCGGCCCCGGCCACGGCAAGGCCGTCATCTCCTCCTATATGATCGCCAACGAGATCGAACTCCGACGCGGCGTCGTCATTTCCTTCATCTCTGCCTTCGTGCAGGGCGTCATGGCGGTCATCCTGGTCGGCGGAGCATGGCTGGTGCTGCGCGGCACCGGCGTCACGCTGACCATGGCAACGCATGCGATGGAAATCGCCAGCTTCGTGATGGTCATCCTTTTTGGTGGCTGGCTGCTTTTCCGCAAGCTGCGCTCTATGGCTGGCAGCCTGCCGCGCCGTGAGCTGATGGCGACACCGGCCGGCCCGGTCAGCATGATGCTGGATTGGAAGGACAATGCCTCGGAGCGCCAGAGCGCGAATTTCAGCTTCAACGGCAAGGCCCAGGCCGTAGAACCCGGCCATAGCTACGTGCCCGGCATGGTCTGCGAGACCTGCGGCAATTCGCACCTGCCCGATCCATCGCTTGTCAGCGGTGACAAGTTCAGCATGCGCGAAGCCTGGTCGGCGGTTATCGCCGTGGGCTTACGCCCCTGCTCCGGCGCATTGCTGGTCATGACCTTCTCGCTGCTGAACGGGCTTTATCTCGGCGGTATACTCTCCGTCGTTGCCATGTCGCTCGGCACCGCGATTACGGTCGCGATCCTCGCCACCCTCGCCGTCACGGCCAAGAGCACGGCGGTGCGCCTCTCTGGCCGCGGCTCGTCCGCCTCCGTCTGGATCGGCAATACGATCGAGATATCAGGCGCTGTTCTCGTGATCCTGATGGGTGTGTTGCTGCTCGGAGCCTCCCTGCAGGGATAGGCTTCCGCTTATGGCTTATGGCTTCCTGCTGCGCTGATAGCGCGCCCGCAGCCAGAATATCCCGAAGAAGCACATCAGCAGGCAGACGCCGACGATGACCGCCAATGTCGGCGAGAAAGCGCCGATCCACAGCACGATGGTCGGCAGGAAATAGATCACCAGCCCGGCACAAACCAGAATGATAGCAGCGGCAATCGCCTGCGAACGGCTTTCCGGGCTCATGGATAGGGTCACTCCTCTTGTCCGGGAGTGGATAGGCCAGCCGCCCTCTAAAGGCAACTGGCCGCAGTGTCACTGAGCTCCGAGGGACCCCAAGATTACTGGGAGAGAGTGACCTTGGCGGAGGAGACCGTCGCTTCGATATGATCGACGAGCTGGTCGGGCAGACCGAGCCGGCCGGCAAGCAGGTCGAGATATCCGCGTTCTGCACGCGAATCCGGTTCGATCGTCAAGCGCGACGCCGTATAGAGTTCGACCTTCTGTTCCTCTGTCACCGCGGCTGCGACAAGCGCATCGATATCCGTCGGCTCCGAAAGCTCGCGCTCGATGAAGCTTGCGGCCTCGCCGCTGACATCGGCGGCCTTGACCTTGTCCATGATGAGCGTGCGTTCCGCATCGTCGATATGGCCATCGGCCTTGGCCGCAGCAATCATGGCGCGGATGAGGATGAGCACGAATTCATTGCTGGTCGCAGGTGAAGCCGAGCCGAAGCCGGATTCGGCAGGCGGTGGCAGGAGAACGGGATTGTTCGCCGTTGGCGCATCGGAGGGTGCTGCGGGCGCCTGTCCGGCCTGATAGTTCTTCCAGGCCTGGTAGCCGAGACCTGCGATGGCTGCGAGACCGCCGATAGCGACGGCATTGCCTGCAATGCTGCGGCCGGTCTTGGTGCCGAGAAGCGCGGCGGCAAGCGCGCCGGCCTTCAACGGATTGTCCTTGGCCACCTGGATCGCATCGCCTGCCCGGTCGCGCACGCTGCCGCCCACGCCCGGCACCTGCGATCCCAGAAACTGGTCCAGTAGTTTCTTCGCGTCGAACATGTCCTCATCTTCTCCCTGTTTTAAAGGCTGGAGGAGAACATAGGTTTGCGACTGCCGAAATACAAACGAGGGCGGTACAGCCACCCCCGTTCAAACCTGTCAGCTTTCAAAACCTGGGCTTTAAGAGCTCATCCCTTCAGCGCGAAAGCTTCGGAGGCGAGCTTGGTGATGCCTGCCCAGTCACCTGCGGCAACCAGCTCCTTCGGCGCAACCCACGAACCGCCGACGCAGATGACGTTCGGCAGCGAGAGATAGTCGTTGGCATTCTTCAGCGAGATGCCACCGGTCGGGCAGAAGAACGTCCCAGCAAGCGGCGAGGAAAGCGCCTTGAGATAGGCCGCACCGCCGGCCTGCTCGGCCGGAAAGAACTTCAACACCTGATAGCCTTCTTCGCGCAGCGCCATGACTTCGCTTGCGGTCGCAGCACCCGGAAGCAGCGGTACCGGAGAATCGGCTGCAGCATCCAGAAGCTCCTGGGTCGTGCCGGGGCTGACGATGAACTTGGAGCCAGCCTGTACGGCGGCCTCCCAATGGGCAGCGTTCAGAATGGTGCCGGCGCCGACTTCTGCGCCTTCTACTTCAGCAGCAACCGCGCGCACGGCATCCAGAGCAGCCGGGGTGCGCATGGTGATCTCGATGGCCTTCAAACCACCGGCAACGAGCGCGCGGGCGAGAGACACGGCCGACTTCGCGTCCTCGACGATCAGGACCGGAACGACGGGCTGGAGTTTCAGGATGGAAAGGAGTTTCTCTGTCTTCTCGCCCATGGCCGCAGTTCCCTTAAACGATTGAAATCGGCTTTCGAATAACGCTCTCACAAGGGCTTGTCGAGATAAAACCAGCCCGCGCGACAAGACGGGTATTAAATCGGTGGGAATTGGGCTAGGCTTTTACGACCGTCACAAAAGGTTCATTCGTATGGCGAAAGAGATCGAGCGGAAGTTCCTCGTACGCAGCGATGCATGGCGCTCCGCAGTCCAGTCGAAATCGGTCCTGAAACAGGGCTATGTCGCCTCGATGGACGACCGCTCCGTACGCGTTCGCATACTTGATGAAAAGACTGCGCGGCTAACGCTGAAGATCGGCCGAAGCACACTCACCCGCGACGAATTCGAATATGAGATCCCCGTCTCCGACGCCGAGGAACTGCTGGAAAACGCCATCGGCATCGTCATCGAAAAGACGCGCCATCGCGTGCCCCATGAAGGTTTCGTCTGGGAAGTCGATGTTTTCGCCGGCGTCCATCGCGGCCTCATCATCGCCGAGGTCGAGATGCAGGCTGAGACCGACAGTCCCTCCCTGCCCGCTTGGCTCGGCCGCGAGGTGACGGGCGACTTCCGCTATTCCAATCAGGCGCTTGCCACAGAATTCGAGCACGACAGGCATGGGCTATCGCATACGGCCTGAGGCCGACTTTACCGACGAGTTCCGAGGCGTGGCCGAGGAGCAGCTCACGCGCGCCATCACCGTCCTGGAAGAGCGGCCGGAAGGCGCCCATGAGGCAATTCACGCCTTCCGCAAGAGCATCAAGCGGCTGCGCTCGCTCTATCGTCTGGTGTCCCGCGAAGTGCCGGAATTCCAGAAGCAGGAAAACGCCCGGCTGAGGGATACCGCAAGGTCGCTCTCTGCGATCCGCGATGCCGCAGCAATTGTCGATACCGCTCGCTACTTGCAGGACAATGCCCGCAACCCGGAAGAAGCCGAGGCGCTCGGCCGCATTGTCTCTATCCTGGAGGCGCGGCGCGACTGGATGTCGGAAGCCGAAAGCGGCCTCGAACAGCGGCTGCACGACGCTGCCCACGCCTTGCGGGAAGCGATCGCAGCGCTCGACGATGTCGCCTTCGACAAGAGCCATCGCAAGAATGCCCGCATGCTGGCAAAGAGCTGGCGCCGGACGGCATCGCGTGCGAGGGAGGCACTGGATGCCTGCCACGAGGATGCGGCGGCTGAAGACTTCCACGAACTGCGCAAGCGCACCTATGACTACCGCCTCTACCACGCGCTTTTGCGCGATCTCTGGCCGAGCGCGATGAAGGCCAAACGCGACTTCGCCAAGGAGCTTGTCGAGCGCCTGGGTCATATCAACGACCTCGCTGTGCTCTCGGATCTCGTGGAGGCGGAGCCGCAGCTCTTCACCCGCAATGACGATCTCGCCCATTTGCTGGACGCCGTCATCTTTCGCCAGCAGGAGGATCGCCGCGAGGCGCTGCTCAGCGCCGAAACGCTCTACGGCGACGATCCCGATGATGAAGCGCAGCGTCTGGAGCTACTCTGGGGCTCGCTCCGAAATTGATGCATTTGCCCATTGACCTCAACATCAGTTGAGGTCGTAGCCTCGGCCGGTCAATGAACCTTGCCGAGGAAAATATGTCTGCCGAAAATGCCGCGATGCCGCAAATCCAGGGCATCTACGAAACCCATCTCACCGTCGCCGATCTGAAGACCTCCATTCCCTTCTACCGCGATATTCTGGGCCTCGAATTCGCCGCCGAATTTCCCGAACGCCGCATCGCCTTCTTCTGGGTGAACGGCAAGAAGAACGCCATGCTCGGCCTCTGGGAAACCGGCACCAGCCCCTTGAAGATGCGCCTGCACATGGCCTTCCGCTTGTCGCAGGAGGAAATGATGCGGGCGCCGGCGCTGCTGATCGACAAGGGCCTGAAACTGCACGGCTTTCACGGCGAGCCGATCACCGAACCGATCGTCATCGGCTGGATGCCGGCGCTGTCGCTCTATTTCAACGATCCCGACGGACATTCGATCGAATTCCTGAGCGTGCTCGACGAGGAGCCGGATGCTGCGTTTGGCATGCGGTCCTACGCCGAATGGAAGGCGCGCGGATAGGCACAATCCGACAATGCCGTCCTTGCGTAATGTCATTGCGCAGGGACGGCATATTCTGTATTTCCACGCGCATGACCGACAATGCGACCCAAACAAGCCCCTTCCTGGTGGCAGCGCTCTATCATTTCGTATCCCTGCCGCGCTTCGAGAGCCTGCAGGCGCCGTTGCAGGCGCTGTGCGAGGAGAATGGCGTGAAGGGCACGCTTCTGCTCGCTCATGAGGGCATCAATGGCACGATTGCCGGACCGGATGCCGGCATCCATGCCGTCCTCTCCTTCCTGCGCGCGCAGCCGGAATTTGTTGCCCTGGAGCACAAGGAAAGCCGCGCGTCCAAAATGCCGTTCCTGCGCATGAAGGCGAAACTGAAGAAAGAAATCGTCACCATGGGCGTCGAGAATATCGACCCCAACAAGGTGGTCGGGACCTATGTCGATCCCAGTGACTGGAATGCACTGATCTCGGATCCCGACACAATAGTCATCGATACCCGCAACGACTACGAGACGGCGATCGGCATCTTCCGCGGGGCGCTTGACCCCCAGACCAAGACCTTCCGTGAGTTTCCAGACTGGGTGCACAACAATCCCGGCCTGCACAACAAGCCGAAGATTGCAATGTATTGCACCGGCGGCATTCGCTGCGAGAAGGCGACCGCCTTCATGAAGGAACAGGGCTTCGAAGAGGTCTATCACCTCAAGGGCGGCATCCTGAAATATCTTGAGGAAGTGCCGCAGGAAGAAAGCCTTTGGGAAGGGGCCTGCTTCGTCTTCGACGAGCGCGTTTCCGTCGAACACGGCCTGAAGGAAGGCGAGCACAAGCTCTGCCATGCCTGTCGCAACCCGATCACGGTAGAAGAGGTCACCTCGCCTCACTACGAGGAAGGCGTTTCCTGCAGCAACTGCTACCATACGCGCAGCGAAGAAGACCGTCTGCGCTATCGTCAGCGCCAGCACCAGATCGCACTCGCCAAGAAGCGCGGCCAAAAACATATCGGCACGTAGAGGAATTCCAGCAAAAGTGCGCAGCAGTTTTGCGTCCGGAATTGCTTGAGAGCTGAGAGATAGAGCGAAGCTCTACCCTGCGATTCGGCGCTGCGACCGGGTCTTGCGTCGCTCCTGCAGCAAGCCATTGATCTGATCGGCGGCCATCGGCTTGCCGAAGAAATAGCCCTGCAGGCTGTCGCAGCCGAAGAGACGCAGCGCAATTGCCTGCTCCTCCGTCTCGATGCCTTCGGCGGTGACGGGGATATCCAGTGCGCGGGCTAGTGCCACCGTCGCCTGCAGCATTTCCCGCTGCCGGCTGTCAGTGGTAACATCGATGACCAGCGAGCGGTCGATCTTGATGCGGTCGAAGCCGAACTGCCGGAGGTAGCCGATCGAAGAGAAGCCGGAGCCGAAATCGTCGAGCGCCACCTTGACGCCGAGCGACTTGAGGCGATCGATCGACTGGCGCGTGCGCTGCGGGTTTTGGATCATGTAGCCTTCAGTGATTTCAAGCGTAACGCGGCTTGCCTCGATCTCCGTCTGCTTCAGCACGTAGCGAACATAATCGGTGAAGGCCGGATTGCGGAACTGGCCCGGGGAAACGTTGACCGAGATCTTCAGCTCCGGCCACTGCTTAGCCGTTTCACAGGCCTTGCGCAGCACGAAAAGGCCAAGGGATTCGATGAGCCCGCTGGTTTCGGCAATGGGGATGAAGACTTCAGGCGAAACCGGGCCGTGGCCGGGCCGGTTCCAGCGTACCAGCGCTTCGACGCCATTCATCTCATGCGTCGCGGCGTCGACGAGCGGCTGATAGGCAAGCGTGAGATCGCCGCTTTCGATTGCCATGCGCAGGTCGAGCTCCAGCGCGTTGCGCTGCGCGCGATCGGTATCCATGGCCGGATCGTAGAGCGTCATGCGGGCGCGTCCGGCTTCCTTTGCCTTGTACATGGCAAGATCGGCGCGGCGTACCAGTTCTTCACGGTCGATCGAGCCGAGCGACGACATGGCGATGCCGATGCTGGCGCCAACCACGACGATCCGCCGGCCGACTTCGAGCGGCTCGGCAAGGAAATCGAGGATCTGCTCCGCCAGCTGCAGTGCGGCGGCGTTTTCCGCATCCGAAAGGAAAGCGATTGCGAATTCATCACCGCCGATGCGCGCGAGCACGGCATCATCAGGGATCAGCACGTCCAGCCCCGCCGCAACAGCACGGATCAGCTGGTCGCCAGTGCCATGGCCATAGCTGTCGTTGACTTCCTTGAAGCCGTCGAGGTCGAGATAGAGCAGCAGGACGTTCCGCTTCGTTTGTCGCGCTTCCACGACGAAACTGTCCATCGCGAGGCTCAAGCCATCGCGGTTGGAAAGACCGCTCAGACGATCGCGAAGCGCTTCCGCACGCGCACTGTTTTCCTCCGCCTTCAGGCGTCGCCCGGCCAGCCAGCCGATGATGAGCAGGACGACGAAGAACAGGCCGACAAGACCAAGCGCCTGAATGACCATGGGCCGAACCTGCGCATAACCGATATCGCCGGGCGAACGCGACACCCAGACAAGCTTGCCAAGAACCGCGCGAGCAGGGTCTGCGATTTCCACCGAATAGGACGAGGCAAAATCCGCTGGCACCAGCCGCAATCCGTTCAGCACGTAAGTGGTGCCGAGAGCAGATATTTTTGCATCATCGAGATGCCGGGCGAAAATCAGATAGCGATGTCGACCGGCAGGAATATCAAGCTCACCTGACTTCTCTCGCACAAGCGCGATACCGACGGCGGCAATGCCTCTGGCGGTCTTGATGAAACCGGTGGCTTCCGGCTTCTCGCCGGCATCAGGTCCACGAACCTTGTCCAGAAGCCGCCAAAGTGATGGGGAGAAGAAATCACTGACCGGCATCGGCATTGGCAAACCGTCCTGATAGGACATGACGGTCTCCTTCTGGTCGTCAATGACGATGGCCATATCGAAGAGAGAGCTATTGAGGGACATCTCGCCATAATTGCTGATCGTCCATGCCATGCCCTCCGGCTCGTAGACATTGGCAGCCGCGTCATCCCAGGCGGCGTAGTCATCAAGCGTAGCAGCAAGCTGGTTCTCGAAGGTCTTGACTGCGCCAACCGTCGTTTCACGCGAACGCTCGTCGTCTAGCACATTGGCATTTTCGGAAACACGCTCCAGCGCCGTCAGAACCATGATGGTGACAACAGCGACAATGATCGCAAAGGAAAAAAGCACGCCAGTAACCGTGGTATGGCGGCCCAAACCCGATCCGTTGCTTTTAGACCTCAAGACTGCCGGCAATTCATACAACTCCCCGTTCAATAAACCTTCGCAGTCAAGGGTCAAGAAACGCTTAAAATCATGAGAACTATCGAGAATCCGGCTCAGGATTTACTGGAATACCTCATATTTCCGCAGATTGACAACTAGTTTCCAATAATGGTAACTAGTTTCCGTAATTTCATATGGAGAACCGCAGATCTTGAAACGCACGATCGCAGCGGATTTGCTGACGGACATCATGCTTATGGTCTTCCGCATCAACGGACGACTGCTGGACGGCGGCGACCGGCTGGGCGCACCGCTGAACCTCACCAGCGCCCGCTGGCAGGTGCTCGGAGCAATTTCGCTGTCTCCCGGTCATGTCACGGTGCCCGCCATTGCCGAGATGATGGGCATGACCCGCCAGGGCGCCCAAAAGCAGGTGAACAAGCTGGAGGAAGACGGCTTCATCGAAAAGCGGCCCAACCCGCGCCATCAGCGCTCGCCCTTCTATGTGCTGACGCCGCAAGGCGCTGAGAGTTATGCGCGGATATCAGCGCTTCTTACCGGCTGGGTCAATGCGCTTGCCGGCGGGCTAAATGCAACGGAGCTGCGGGCGGCGCTCGATCTTCTGAACAGGTTCGACCAACGGCTGGCGCTGGACGCCACAAAAAGCGAGGAGCGGAAATGAAAACGATCATTCATGCCGGCGCGGGCGCAGTCGCCATGATCCTGATTGCGGGTTTTCTGACCGCAACACTGATCTCCGAACTTCTTCTGGATGCGACCGCTATTCTTGCCGTCAAGAAAGCGATCCTTGCCGGCCTCTGTCTGCTGATCCCGGCGCTCGCAATGTCAGGCGGCAGCGGCTTTTCACTTGCCCGCGACCGTCTTTCGCCGGCTATCGAAAGGAAGCGCAGACGGATGAAGATCATTGCAGCAAACGGGCTGCTGATCCTCCTGCCCCTGGCAGTCCTGCTTTACCTTCGCGCGACGGCAGGCCTGTTCGATATTCTCTTCTACGGAATGCAAACGCTGGAAGTGCTGGCCGGCTCCGTCCAGCTTGCGCTGCTCGCCCGGAATTTCCGCGACGGACGGAAAATGACGAGAGGAAAACGTCTCGCAGCAGCAAAGACGCTGAATGCGATCTGAAACGGCAGGGCATTGATGCCCCGCCGAAAATGTCTGCTAGAAATACCTGGCCTCAGACGGCCTTGTGATTACCCTTCGGGAACTGGCTGGCGAGTTCGCGATACCACTTGCCGCTCTTCTTGAGCGTGCGAACCTGCGTTTCGTAGTCGACATGGACGAGGCCGAAGCGCATGCGATAGCCTTCCGCCCATTCGAAATTGTCCATCAGGCTCCAGGCAAAGTAACCGCGCATCGGATAGCCGTCCTTGATGAGACCAGCAACGACATCGAGGTGATCGCTGACATAGTCGAGGCGCATCACGTCATCGACCTCACCATCGACCACATCGGTATTATCGCAGGCGCCGTTCTCGGTGATGTAGCATTCCGGCAGTTCGTAGCGGCGGTAGAGGTCCTCGACGAGCAGCTTGAGGCCCGGCGAATATACTTCCCAGCCGATATCCGTCTTCACGTCGCTTGCAGGAGGTGCTTCCACCGTCCAGGGGAAGTCGCCCTTGCGGCTGGCATCGTCGGCGACGCGCTCCGGCTTGTAGTAGTTCAGGCCCCACCAATCGAGCTTCTGGTTGATGATCTTGAGGTCACCGTCCTCGATGATGGGCATGCGATCGCCGAGTGCCTCGACGAATTCCCTGGGATATTCACCCTTGAAGACAGGGTCGAAGAAAGCGCCGTTATGAAACTGATGGGCGCGTTCGCCGGCAGCAAGATCGGCCGCATTGTCCGAACCGGGAATGATCGAGGAGGCATTGAGCACCAGACCGACAGGCACACCAGGCGCTTCAGAACGGATCGCCTCGACACCGAGACCATGCGCAAGGTTCATGTAGTGCATGGCATGAAGCGCGGCCTGCATGTTGCGCTCGCCCGGCGCATGAATGCCATAGAGATGGCTGAGCCAGACGATGCACCAAGGCTCGTTGAAGGTCGCGACGCTGTCGAGGCGGTCGCCAAGGCGGCTCATGACAGTCTTGGCATAACGCTGATAGGCGTAAGCCGTCGAACGCGCCGTCCAGCCGCCGTCACCGGCGAGCAGCAGCGGCAGGTCCCAGTGATAGAGCGTCGCGAAGGTCTTGATGCCGCGCGCCTTGCAGCCGTCGACGAGACGATCGTAGAAATCGAGGCCGGCCTCGTTCACCGGACCGGTGCCATCGGGGATGATGCGCGGCCAGGCGATCGAGAAACGATAGGCATCGACGCCCATGCTCTTGATGAGATCGAGGTCCTGGTCCAGCCGGTTATAGTGGTCGCAGGCGACATCGCCGTTATCACGGTTATGGACGCGGCCCGGCATGTTACAGAAGGCGTCCCAGATGGATGGCTTGCGGCCATCGGCTTTGCTGGCGCCTTCGATCTGGAAGGCAGCGGTGGCAACACCGAAGGTGAAATCGCCGGGGAAGCGGTCGGCAAGCGTTTTCGGATCGATCATCTGTGAATCCCATCTCTCAGTTATGGACTGACCGTTTGCGCGGGGTTTAGCCAAGCCTGATGGCAAAGTACAGGCCGGCGGAAAGAAAAACTGTAACGTTGCAGGAAGAAAGACAAGACGGCTGCGGGCCCACCAGCGGCCTCTCTCCCCAATCTCATAACGCCAATGTCAGCAGTCGTGATTTGCTGTCGCGACCGCGATCCTTACACCGGAAAGGGCATCACAATATGAAAGGAAACGAATGTTCTCTTCGATCCATTTGCTGCAGCCGCATTTCTTGAGCCTGCTGCGCATCGTCTCGTCACTTGTGCTTTTCAGCTACGGGACGCAAAAGATCCTGCTTTTCCCGGCTGCAGCAAGCGTGCCGCCCATCGGCTCGCTTTCGTGGGTTGCCGGCCTTATCGAACTCACGCTCGGCTTCCTGGTGCTCATCGGTTTCCAGACACGCATCGCAGCCTTCGTGCTTTCCGGCCTGATGGCATCAGCCTATTTCATCGGCCACGCATCGAAGAGCTTTTTCCCGGCGCAGAATGGCGGCGTCGCGGCAATCCTGTTCTGCTTCGTCTTCCTTTATCTGGTCGCCGCCGGCGCCGGACCTTTCAGCATCGAACACCTGCTGAAGCGCAACCGCACTGCGGTTGCCGCCTGATCACCGCAGAAAAAACGCCGGGGCGATATCCAACCGCCCCGGCGTTTTTTAATGACATGCGCCTGATTGGCTCGGAAATTCAGACCTTGACCCAGGCACCGTTGCGCTTGGACGACGCGACGCAGGCCTCGACGAAGGCGACACCCTTCACGCCGTCATCGACTGTCGGGTAGACCACGGCCTTATCGACAGCCTTGCCCTTCTTGTGGGCGTTGATGGCGTGTGCGGCTTCCGTATAGATCGTCGCAAAGGCTTCGAGATAACCTTCCGGATGACCGGAGGGAACGCGTGAAACCCGGGCAGCAGCAGCACCGGAACCGGCGCCGTTGCGGGTGATCAACCGCTTTGACTCGCCAAACGGCGTGTACCAGAGGTAGTTCGGATCGGCCTGGACCCATTCGAAACCACCCTTGGTGCCATAGACGCGCACCTTGAGACCGTTCTCGTGGCCCGGCGCCACCTGGCTGCACCAGAGCATGCCCTTGGCCGGCTTTTCCGACCCCTTGGCCTTGAAGCGCAGCATCACGTGGGCGTTGTCGTCGAGACGACGGCCCGGCACGAAGCTGTCGAGATCGGCAGCAAGGCTGTCGAGTTCCAGGCCGGTGATGAAGGACGCAAGGTTATAGGCATGCGTGCCGATATCGCCGGTCGAACCGCCGACGCCTGATTGCGCCGGGTCGGTGCGCCATGCGGCCTGCTTCTGGCCGGACTGCTCGATCGCTTCCGTCAGCCAGTCCTGCGGATATTCGGCCTGAACGATGCGGATATCGCCAAGCTCGCCATTGGCGACCATTTCGCGCGCCTGACGGACCATCGGATAGCCGGTGTAGTTATGCGTCAGGATGAAGAGAGCGCCGCTCTCGTCGGCAACCTTCTTCAGCTTCTTGGCATCGGCAAGGTTTGAGGTCAGCGGCTTGTCGCAGATGACGTGGATGCCGCGGCGCAGGAATTCCTTCGCCGCATCATAGTGCACGTGGTTCGGCGTGACGATGGAAACGGCTTCGATGCCGTTCTTCAGCTTGGCTTCGCGGATCGCCATTTCCCGGTAGCTGGAATAGGTGCGCGACGGATCGAGACCGAGATCACGACCCGACTGTGCAGCCTTTTCCGGCGTCGACGACAATGCACCGGCGATCAGATCATACTGATCGTCGATACGCGCGGCGATACGGTGGACGGCGCCGATGAAGGCGCCAGCCCCGCCTCCGACCATGCCGAGCCGGATGCGCGGCTCGCGGGTCTGTTCGGATGATGCTTCGATTGCCATGATATTCTCCTCGAAATCCTGATCCGGTTACGACAGACCCAACATGCGTCGGTTGGCCGCCTGATCGGTGCCGCCGGCAGCGAAATCGTCGAAGGCCTTTTCAGTGACGCGGATGATGTGCGCCGCGACGAATTCAGCGCCTTCACGCGCGCCGTCTTCCGGATGCTTCAGCGCGCATTCCCATTCGACCACGGCCCAGCCATCGAAGTTGTTGGCGGTCATCTTGGAGAAGACGGCGCCGAAATCGACCTGGCCGTCGCCCAGCGAGCGGAAGCGGCCGGCACGCTCGACCCAGCCCTGATAGCCGCCGTAAACGCCCTGGCGTCCGGTCGGATTGAACTCCGCATCCTTGACGTGGAACATCTTGATGCGGTCTTTGTAGATGTCGATATTGTCGAGATAGTCGAGGCACTGCAGAACGTAGTGCGACGGATCGTAAAGCATGTTGGCGCGCGGATGGTTGCCGACGCGTTCCAGGAACATCTCGTAGGTGATGCCGTCGTGCAGGTCTTCGCCCGGATGGATTTCGTAGCAGACGTCGATGCCGTTTTCGTCGGCATGGTCGAGGATCGGCTTCCAGCGGCGGGCAAGCTCGTCGAAGGCGGTCTCGACGAGACCGGCAGGGCGCTGCGGCCAGGGATAGATGAAGGGCCAGGCAAGCGCCCCGGAGAAGGTCGCATGCGCCTTGAGGCCGAGATGCTTGGAAGCCGTCAGGGCATACTTGACCTGCTGCACGGCCCATTCCTGGCGCGCCTTCGGATTGCCGCGCACTTCAGGTGCGGCAAAACCATCGAAGGCTTCGTCATAGGCCGGATGAACGGCAACGAGCTGGCCCTGCAGGTGGGTGGAAAGTTCGGTGACCTCGACGCCATTTTCGCGCGCCTTGCCTGCGAATTCATCGCAGTAGTCCTTGGAGGTCGCCGCCTTCTTGAGGTCGATGAGCTGGCTTGCCCAGGTCGGAACCTGCACGCCCTTGTAGCCGGTGTCGGCCGCCCATTTGGTGATCGCGTCCCAGGAATTGAAAGGCGCGGTATCGCCCGCGAATTGCCCAAGGAACAGGCCGGGGCCCTTGATCGTCTTCATGTCAGATTCCTCCCTGAATATCGATCGTAAACGTTTTCGATAAATCCTAGTGCGCCGTTCGGTAAAGAAAAGGCGCCTCCCCGCCAATGCGAAGGATTTGGCGGGTTAGCCGAAAATCAACGCGGACTGGACCTAATCACGCTCGCCGCAGATGGGCAAGAGGTACGTGCCGCATTTTGGCTGCAACTTGTCTGAAGGCACGAAAATGCGCCCATCCTTGCGAACGGGCGCATTCATCGAAAGCGGTTATCAGAACGGAGAGTCCGGGAAGTAGAAGTTCTTGGCATTCTCCTTGGTGACGAGCGTCGCGTCCAGGATGTAGTTGCCGTGAACCGGAACCTGATCGTAAAGCGCAGCAGCCGTCAGTTCCATTGCCGTACCGACCATTGCCGGCGGATAGAGAACGTCGACCGGGATCAGCTTGTCGCCATCCATGACCTTCTTGATCATGTCCTTGGAGCCGGCGCCGGCAACGACATACTGGATGTCGGTGCGCTTGGCCTGCTCGATGGCCTGCAGAACGCCGACAGCCATGTCGTCATCCTGGCACCATACGACGTCGATCTTCGGATACTTCGTCAGATAGTCCTGCATGACCTTGAAGGCATCGTCGCGGTTCCAGTTGCCGTACTGACGGTCGAGAACCTTGACCTTGGAGCCGGCGATACCCTTGTCGAAGCCGTCCTGGCGCTGCTGGTCGATCGGGATCGGCAGACCGCGGATGATAACGACTTCGGCTTCTGGCGTCTTTCCAGCAATGTACTTGCCGGCGACTTCGCCGAGCGCCGGGTTGTTGCCGGCAACGTAAAGGTCACGCACGGAATTGTCGTTGCTCGACGGCGCACGGTCGACGAGCGCAACGAACTTGCCCTTGCCCTTGACTTCCTTGATGGCGTTGACGAGCGGATCCGGATCGGAAGGCAGGATGACAAGCGCATCGATGCCCTGCGTATCGAGGTCCTGTACGGCGTTTGCCTGCGTTGCGGCATCCGGCGAGGTCTTGACGATGACGTTCAGGCCCGGATGTTCGGCCATCAGCTTCTTGGCAACGCGCTCGGCGTGAAACACGACGCCCGACGTCCAGCCATGGTCAGCGGCCGGAATGGACACACCGATCGTATAATTCTTGTCCTGGGCGTAGGCTGCGCCGGCAAAAGCCACCCCCGCAACAGCCAGACCCAACATGAGCTTGCGCATGCTATTTCCTCCCAAAAATATCAGGGACTTCTCCAATCCGAACCGGGTGCCCTGGATAGCCCGGCCAATTCGAAAAACAGGCTGCCTTACGATTTGCGCACCAGCGACCGCTGCACCAGCATGGCGATGATGATGATCGCACCCTGGATCGCGCCGATGAGATATTCGCTGATGAAGTTCGAAAGCAGCATGATGTTGCCGACGAGTTCGAGAATGAAGGCACCGCAGATCGTGCCCCATACCCGGCCGGCCCCGCCCTTCAGCGCCGTGCCACCAACGACGACGGCCGTGATCGCCTGCAGCTCCCACAGGATGCCGGTCGTTGCCGAAGTCGAGCCAAGGCGTGGCACGTAGAGCAGCACTGCAATCGCCACGCAGAGACCCTGAATGACGAAGGCGATGGTGCGCACGCGGTTTACCGCAATACCGGAATAGCGCGCCACATCGCTGTTCGAGCCGACAGCCACAACATGCCGGCCGTAACGCGTGCGATAGAGAATGAAGGCTGCGACCGCGGTGACCGCCAGGATGACGACGATCGGCACCGGCACGCCGAGAAAACTGCCGAAATAGGCAGGGCGATAAAGCGTCTGGATATCCGCAGAGCGCAGCGTGATCGCACCGCCCTGCGACAGCCATGTCGTCAAGCCGCGGTAGATGCCCATCGTACCAAGGGTGGCAATGAAGGGTTCGATCTTGCCGACCGTCGTGATGAGACCGTTTGCAAGACCACAGAGCGCTCCGGCGACCACGGCGAAGACGACAGCTGCAACCAGCATCAGCGTCGGATCGGCGATGACGCCGGAATTGATCAGTAGGATCATCAGGCTGGCGACAAAGGCCACCATGGAGCCGACGGAAAGGTCGAGGTCGCCGGCCGAGATCACGAAGGTCGCGCCGACGGCGATGATCGCAATGAAGGCGCAGCGCGTCGCGACATTCGTAAGGTTGGTGAGGCCGATGAAATTGGGATTGACCAGCGCGCCCACGATGAGGAGCAAGGCCAGTGCGGCAAAGGGCGCTACCGCACGAAGATCGACATCACGCCAGGATCTGCGCCGGATTTCCCTGGTCTCCTCGTTAACACTCATGTCCAAAACCAACCTCCCGTCCCATTACTACTGGGCATCTTGTTTGTCCCGCGTGCGGGCCGCCCATACCGCGCTCTGCCGGCGTCAGGCGGCTACCTGACGCTTCAGGCCTGCCGCGTAACGCATGATTTCCTGCTCGGAAATTTCATCGCCCTCGAGGATGCCGACAATCCGACCCTCGCGCATGACGGCCACGCGCGTACAGAGGCCGATGACCTCGGGCATCTCCGAGGAGACGACTATGATTGCCCGCCCGTCGCGGGCGAGCGCCGAGATGAAATGATAGATCTGCTGCTTGGTGCCGACATCGATCCCTCGTGTCGGCTCATCGATGATGATGATCTGCGGCTCGGTCTCCATGACCTTGGCCAGAAGCAGCTTCTGCTGGTTGCCGCCCGACATGCGCCCAGCAATGATATTGCCGTCGCGTACCCTGATGTCGAAGCGGCGCTTGGCCTTGGCAAGAGCCGCCGCCTCGCTGCCGGGGCTGAGATAACCGTGGCTGACATGACGCTCGAGCGACTGCAGCGTCAGATTGGCAATCATGCCCGAACTGAGCAGCAGGCCTTTCGACTTGCGGTCCTTGGTCATGTAGGCAAGGCCAGCGCGATTGACGGCGCGCGCATCGCCCGAAGACACGCTCTCGCCATGGATGACGACCTCGCCCGAAAGCCGTGAACGAAGGCCGGCAATCGCCTCCATCAATTCCGTGCGGCCCGAGCCGATCAGTCCGGAAAAGCCAATCACTTCGCCCTTGCGCACCTCAAAGCTCGCGTCCTGCACATAGCCGGTCGAAACTGAACTGACGCGAAGCACGATTTCTTCGTCGACGTTGGGTTCGACCTTGGCGGGATAGAGGCTGGAAAGCTCCCGGCCAACCATGAGCTGAGCGATGGATTCACCGTCCAGCATAGAGGTCGGCGCCGTCTTCACCCATTGGCCGTCACGCAGGACCGTGACCATGTCGGTCAACTCCATCACCTCGTCCAACTTGTGGGAAACGAAGACAAAGCTGGTGCCCTGATCGCGCAGTTTACGCACCTGCTTGAAGAGCATGCTGGTTTCCTCGCGCGACAGGACTGCCGTCGGCTCGTCCATGAAGACGACGCGCGCATCGCGACTGATGGCCTTGGCGATCTCGACCATCTGTTTGTCGGCGATGGAAAGCGAACTGATCATTGCATTCTCGTCGACATGCGAACCGAGCAGGTCGAGCACCCGGCGCGTCTCAGCTCGCATATGCTTGCGGTCGAGCACGCCGAAATGCGTAACCTCGCGCCCGAGAAACAGGCTCTCGGTCACGGTCAGATGTTCGGCGAGATTGAATTCTTGATGGATAATGACGATTCCGAGCGCCTCGGCCGCACCGTTCGGCGGGAGCGCCACGACCTTGCCATCCAGCAGGATTTCACCCGATGTCGGCTGCTCGAAACCGGAGAGAATCTTGACGAGGGTCGATTTTCCAGCACCGTTTTCGCCCATCAGCGCGTGAATTTCACCGGCGCGAAGATCGAAATTGACGCTGAAAAGAACCTGCACGCCGCTGAAAGACTTGCAAATGCGCCTGGCGGACAACACCACCGGCGCAGCCTCTGCGGTATCCATGCTCATGATTTTCCTCCTGCGGCTCCCATCCGCTTATGTTGGCCATATGTAAACCTTTACATCGGGCATGTAAAGGTTTACATCGTGGATTTACACAGACTTGTTGAAGCCTGCCTTTGACCTCCCGGCAAGTCTGTGTAGTGTGCGGCGAAGACAGCCCAAGGCAGACCCCGTGTCGAATTCCACGCCCGCTACAATCGAAGACGTCGCCCGGATCGCCGAGGTTTCCATCGCGACGGTTTCGCGGGCAATCCATATGCCCGAAAAGGTGGCCAATTCCACGCGCCTGAAGGTCAACCAGGCGATCGCCATCACCGGTTATACGACCAATGCCATGGCGCGCAGCCTGCGGCTCGGCCGTTCCAATATGATCCTGGTCGTGGCGCCCGATATCGGCGACCCCAATTTTTCCAATATCCTGATCGGCCTGGAAAACGAGGCCCGCGCCCATGGCTACGGCATTCTCATCGGCCATACGCAGAACGATGCGCAGCGCGGCCTGGAATATCTGAAATTTTTTAGCTCCAACCAGGCGGCTGGGCTGATCCTTTTCACGGGCATCCTGCCCTTCGGTCATCAGACTGTAACGGCTCAATTGCCGCCGAGTGTTGGTGTATTCGAACCTGTCTTCAATGGCGGCATTCCCTATGTCGGCGTTGACGATATCGAGGGCGCCAGAAAGGCAGTCGACCTGCTTCTGGCCGAAGGACACCGCAAGATCGCCTTCATCGGCGATTCCCGCACCCGCCTCGCCTACAGCCGTCGCCGGCAAGGCTATGATGCCGGTCTCGACGCCGCCGGCGTGCCGAAAGACACGCGTATCGTACTGGAGGGCGACGGCACGATCGAGAGCGGCCGCCATGCCGTGGAACAGCTTTTCATGCGCGACACGCTGCCCAGCGCCTTCATGTGCGTCAATGACCAGACGGCGATCGGCGTCATGATCGGCCTCGATGCCCGCGGATACAACATCCCGCAGGATTTCTCTGTCACCGGTTTCGACGACGTACCGCAAGCTGTTTTCATGAGCCCGTCGCTGACGACGATCCGCCAGCCACGCACTGCAATCGGCAAACAGGCCATGGCACTGTTGCTGGAACTTCTCTCGAATGGCCGGCCCGCCGAAACGGAAATCCTGCTACGGCCGGATCTCGTAGTGCGCAATTCGGTCTCCGCACCGCCGCGCAACTGGCAGAAGCGATAAGGTCCGCTTTACCTATAGCTGAGCTTCAATGGCCGCCTTGTCGATGATCGACCAAACCTGCTCGATCCGCCCCTCCAGAAACTCATAGAAGACGTTTTCAGCAAACTGAACCTTTCTGCCATTGACCGGCAGGCCGAACAGCATCCCCTTCGGCGTGCAGTCGAAAAGCAAACGGCTGGCGACACGCGGCGGCTCGCACACCAGCATCCGGATGTCGAAGAAAAGGTCGGGGATCGCTCGGAAATCGCCTTCGAGCATGTCGCGATAGCCGGAGAGGCCAATATGTTTGCCGTTATAGCGGACGTCGGCGTGCACGAAATTGCCGAGGTTCGGCCAGTCCTGGCTGTTCAGGCAAGCGATATAGCCCCGATAAAGATCGGGAAGATTGGCGTCCGTCATGAAAGCGATCCGCGTTCGTAAACTGTCGGCCGAAAACTAGGACGCTGGGGACATCCGACAATACTGAACCAGGTGCAAAAAAGCCGGGAAGCTTTCGCTCCCCGGCCCTCATAAGAAATCAAACCAGCAATTAAACGTAGCGGTTGACGATGTTTTCGAGCAGCTCCTGCTTGCCGGACCTCGGCTGCGGGTTGACGTCCTTGCTCTCGACCCAATGGGTAATCTCGTCCAGCGAATATTCGCCGCGGAAGAGCTTCTGGCTTTCGGCCGAATCCCAGCCGGCATAGCGGTCTGCGAGCGGCTGGGAGAGGGCCTTGTCCTCGACCATCTTGGCGGCAGCCTTCAGGCCACGGGCGCAGCAATCCATGCCGCCGATATGGCCGATCAGCAGGTCTGCCGGATCGAGCGACTGACGGCGCAGCTTCGAATCGAAGTTGGTACCGCCTGTCTTGAAGCCGCCGCCTGCCAGAACGTGGTAATAGGCCAGTGCCATTTCCGGAACGTTGTTCGGGAACTGGTCGGTATCCCAACCGGACTGGTAGTCGTTGCGGTTCATGTCGATCGAGCCGAAGATGCCGAGCGCGTTTGCGAGCGCCAGTTCATGCTCGAAGGAGTGGCCGGCGAGGATTGCATGGCCCTGCTCGATGTTGAGCTTCACTTCATTTTCGAGACCGTGCTTCTTGAGGAAGCCATAGACGGTCGCAACGTCGTAGTCGTACTGGTGCTTGGTCGGCTCCTGCGGCTTCGGCTCGATGAGGATCGTGCCCTTGTAACCGATCTTGTGCTTGTACTCGACGACGAGGTTGAGGAAGCGGCCGAGCTGGTCGAGCTCGCGACCGATGTCGGTGTTGAGCAGGGTTTCATAGCCTTCGCGTCCGCCCCACAGAACGTAGTTTTCGCCGCCGAGCTTCTGCGTGGCGTCGATGCAGGTCTTCACCGTCGCGGCGGCGAAAGCAAAGACATCCGGATCCGGGTTGGTAGCAGCACCCGACATGTAGCGGCGGTTGGAGAAGAGGTTCGCCGTGCCCCAGAGCAGCTTGGTGCCGGTGGTGGCCTGCTTCTCGGCGAAGTAATCGACGATCTCGTTCAGGTTTTTCGTGTTTTCGGCAAAGTTCTTGCCTTCCGGGCGCACGTCAGCGTCGTGGAAGCAATAGTAGGGCGCGCCGAGCAGCGAGAAGAATTCGAAAGCGACGTCAGCCTTGAGTTTGGCAGCCTTCATCGTGTCTTCGAACCACGGACGCAGGAAGGTCTGGCCGCCGAAGGGATCGCCGCCCGGCCAGGTGAATGTGTGCCAGTACGCGACTGCGAAGCGCAGATGGTCTTCCATGCGCTTGCCGAGAACGATTTCGTCCGGCTGATAGTGACGGAACGCCAACGGATTGGTGCTGTCGGGGCCTTCGTACTTCACTTTCTGGATATCGCCGAAAAATCCGGTGCTCATTTGGGTTCTCCTTGGGTTCAGCTCTTATGGATGGATCAGTGCGCCAGCGACTTGATCGCCGGATAGGTCGCGCGGTAGCGCTTGTAGGCATCTTCATAGGCGCCGCTGAGGGCGGCGACCGGCTCGATCGTGCCGGCAGTCACCGGCGGCGTGCAAACGGCAACCGGATCGGCGCCTGTCGCTGCAATCAGGCCAAGGCGGGCAGCGCCGAAGGCCGCGCCGAAATCGCCGTCTGCTGGCAGGTCAACGGGAACGCCGAGCGCGGTCGCGATCGAAGCCAACCAATAGCGAGAACGCGAGCCACCGCCGATCGCCGTGACGCGGGAAATATCCGTGCCGGCCGAACGCAGCGCTTCGAGATTGTCGCGGATCGCGAAGGATACGCCTTCGAGTACCGCCTGCGTCAGCACCACACGGCTGCTTTCATGCTCGAGGCCGATGAAGGCACCCCGGATGACCGCATCATTATGCGGCGTACGCTCGCCCGATAGGTAAGGCAGGAAGGTCACACCTGTCGGTGCCTTCAGGCTGTCGCCGAGTTCGCCGGTGAGATCGGCCGCCGACTTGCCTGTAACCGAGGAATGCCAGTTGAGAGCATCGGTAGCCGACAGGATGACGCCCATCTGATGCCAGGTGTTCGGCAATGCATGGCAGAAGGCATGAACCGCGCTTTCCGGCTTCGGCAGGTAAGCGGCATTGGCGGCAAAGAGAACACCAGACGTGCCGAGCGAAACGAAGGCGGCGCCATCGCTGACCGTACCCATGCCGCAGGCCGAAGCCGCATTGTCGCCAGCACCGCCGGCAACGATGACATCGCCGGAAATGCCCCAAGCCGAGACGAGCTCGGCGCGCAGCTTGCCGCCCTGCTCCGTGCCTTCGACTAGCGTCGGCATCTGCTTCTCATCGAGATGGGTAGCCGCCAGCAGTTCGGACGACCAGGCGCGCTTGCCGGTGTCGAGCCAGGAGGTGCCGGCCGAGTCGGACATTTCCGAGATATGTTCGCCCGTCAGCCAGAGGCGCAGATAATCTTTCGGCAGCAGAACCTTGGCGACCTTGGCGAAGATCTCAGGCTCATTCTTGGCAACCCAGGCAAGCTTCGGCGCGGTGAAGCCGGGGAAAACGATATTGCCGGTCAGCTTGCGGAAACGCGGATCGGCATCGAGCGCGGCTGCCTCGATATAGGAACGCGTATCGTTCCAGAGGATGCAAGGGCGCAGCACCTTGTCCGAGGCGTCAAGCAGCGTCGCACCGTGCATCTGGCCGGAAAGCCCGATGCCCTTTACCGCGGCGAGTTCCTTCGGATGTTTGGCCTTGAGGCCGGCGACGGCCTCTTCCGTGGCGCGCACCCAATGGGCCGGTTCCTGTTCGGACCAGCCGGAATGCGGACGCGAGACATCGAGCGAACCGTTGGCCGAACCGATGATCTTCTGATCGCCGTCGATCAGCATCGCCTTGACGCCCGAAGTTCCGAGATCGAGACCCAGATACATGTGGTATTTCTCCCTTTGCCGTTAAGGCAGATTGTCTTTCAGGAATATATCGAGGCGAATGCGCTCCTGCGCGTCGATGACCGCGAGGCCATCTGCCTTTGCCTTGAGAACACGGATCGCGCTGCGTACTTCATGGCCGGCATCCTGATTGAGGATTGCGTCGATAGTGCCGTCGAGAAGGGCAACGCGCGTATGCACCGTCAATTCATGGGCGATCACTGTCAGCGCCCTGTCGACAGCCTTTTCCTTGAGCGCCCGGATCAGACCACGATTACCGGCGCCGAGACTGTAAATGCCGACGATGCCGTCGTTCTTCCCAAGCGCATCCGCAATCAGCATATGGGCAGTTTCAGGGTCATCCCGGCCTTCGAGCACCGGCAGCAGATGCAGCGCCGGAAACTCCTGCGCCGTGACAGATGCGAAACCCTCCAGGCGCTCACGATGGTCGCGCACCAGCATGGAGCCTGCAAGAACAGCGATCTCGCCTTTGGCACCGCCGAGAAAACGGCCGAGCAGGCGAGCAGCGGTGCGCCCCGCTGCGATATTGTCGACGCCGGCATAATGGTGACGCAGAGATCCCGTCAGATCGGAAACGAGGGTAACGACCGGAATGCCGTCATGGACCAGCCGGTCCACAGCCGTGCGCACATCGGGCGCGTCGGTGGCTACGAGCGCGACCCCTGAGGGCTTTTCGGCAGCGACTGTTTCCAGCTCACGAACCAGCGCCTGTGGATCAAAGGCCGGCACCTCGACGATGCGAATGTCCGTACGCTCGGCGGACGAGCGCGCGATCGCTGCGCGGATTTCGGCATTCAAGCCGTGCATGAAGGAATTGTCGCTGGCGGGCAGGATGAAGGTCAGCGGATAGACGCGGCCCTTGGCAAGGTTTGCCGCCGCCAGGTCGCGCACATAGCCGAGATCCCGGATGGCGGTCTCCACCTTCTCCCGTGTCACATGGCGTACGCCCGGCCGTCGGTTCAGAACCCGGTCCACAGTCGCGAGACTGACACCTGCCGCAGCGGCGATATCGTGAACGGTTGGCCTCATCGCTCCTCCTGGACGAGACCATTAGCGCCAATTTTGATGTACGTAAATCAAAAAATGCGTGGGCTGAAAAGCACCCCATTCAAGGGAAGCGAAACTACCCATGCAGAAAAACAGAAAGGCCCTCCGAAGAGGGCCTTTCTTGCAACGACGGCCGGAGGTCAGTGGCCGCCACCGCCTCCCCCGCCTTGCGGCGCGGGTTTCTTGATCATGAAGACGCCAAGGACCATCGCCAGGAAAAGCACCGTCAGCATCAGGAAAATGTCGCCGAACGAAAGGATCATCGCCTGTTTGGTGGCCAAGCCGACCATCTGCTTGACTGCAACATCGGCACCATCAAGACCCCAATTGTTGAAGTTTTGGGTCATGTTGTTCATCTGGTCGATCGCAGCCGTATTGCCCCAGTGCACGTTTTCGCGCAGACGCTCGTAGTGCACGTCCTGGCGGCTGGTCAGCACGGTGTTGATGACGGCAAGGCCGACGGCGCCGCCGAGGTTACGCGTCAGGTTGAAGAGGCCGGATGCGCCGCGGATACGCGCTGGCGGCAGGGTGCCGAGCGCGATATTGTTGATCGGCACCATGCACATCATCAGGCCGAAGCCGCGCAGGATCTGCGGGATGAAGAGCTCGTAGAAGTCCCAGTCCTGCGTCAGATGCGTCATGATATAGGTGCCGGCTGCAAAGCTCACGAAGCCGATCGCCATCATGAAACGTAGGTCGAGCTTCGTCGACAGCCGGCCGGCGATCGGCGCGGTGAAGAACATCGCAAGGCCCGACACGAACATTGTCTCGCCTATCATCTGCGAATCGTAGCCGCGGATGCGGCCGAGATAGACCGGATAGATATAGGTGAGCCCGTAAAGGCCGATGCCCATGACGAAAGAGAACACCGAGCCGAAGGAGAAGTTTCGGTTGGAGAAGGCCGTCAGATCGACGACCGGGAATTCCACCGTGAAGGCCCGGTAGAAAAAGACGACACAGGCGACGGCAGAGGCAACGGCGCCGATGACGATGTAGCTGTCGTTGAACCAGTCGTTCGAATTGCCTTCTTCCAGCACATATTCCAGTGCGCCAAGGAAAACACCCATCGACAGCAGGCCATACCAGTCGAACTTCTTGAAGAGCGACAGTTCCGGCTTGTCGAAATCGATGAAGTTCCAGGTGACGATCGTGACGATGATACCGGGCACGATATTGACCAGGAACAGCCAGTGCCAGGAGAAGGCATGGCTAAGATAACCGCCGACCGTCGGGCCGATGGTCGGCGCCAGCGTGGCGATGAGGCCGATGATCGGCGAGACGATCGCACGCTTCGACGGCGGGAAGATCGTGAAGGCGGCCGCGAAGACCGAGGGGATCATGCCGCCACCGATGAAGCCCTGGATGACACGGTAGACGATCATCTGGTCGATGTTCGTTGCAGTTGCGGCCAGGGCGCTCGCCATGGTGAAACCGGCGGCCGAAATCGCGAAGAGATACCGCGTCGAGATGATGCGCGCGAGCGTGCCCGACAGCGGGATCATGATGACTTCCGCGATCAGATAGGCCGTCTGCACCCAGCCGATTTCGTCCGAACCGGCCGAAAGTCCTGCCTGGATTTCGGCGAGCGAAGCGGAGACGATCTGGATGTCGAGGATCGACATGAACATGCCGAGCACCATCGCGAAGAAAGCGATGAGCCTTCTCGGATCCATGCGATCCGCGGCATGCGCAGGCATTGCCGGGATCGAACCTGCCGTTGCTGTCGCGCTCCCGGCCATAGGATTACCTCCGCCCCGAGAGCTTACTTCACCGGCGCCGTACGGGTATCAACATCGACGACGACGCTGAGACCTGCGCGCAGGCGGCCGCTATCAAGCGCATCCTGCGGCAAGGCGATGCGAACCGGCACGCGCTGGATGATCTTGGTGAAATTGCCAGTCGCATTTTCCGGGGGAAGCATCGAGAAGACCGAGCCGGAGGCCGGCGAGATCGATTCGACGGTGCCGACGACAGGATAGTCGCTATAGGCATCGACATGGACATTGACCTTCGAGCCGGGAACGAGATGCTGGATCTGCGTTTCCTTGAAGTTGGCATCGATGTAGAGCTGGCGTGTCGGCACGAGCGCCATCAGCCGCTGGCCAGGCGAAACGAGATCGCCTTCCTGAACCGACCGATTGCCGACGACGCCGTCATAGGGCGCCTTCAGCACGGTGAAGGAGAGATCGCGGGCAGCCTTGTCGCGCTGGATTTCCATCGTACGCACGGAGCCTTCGGCTTCCTTGCGCTGTGCCTCGAGGATGGTGATGTTGGCCTGGGCGAAAACGATGTTGGCATCGCCGCCGGCAAGATTGGCCTTGGCCTGATCGAGCGCCGTATTGGCGTCGTCAAGGTCTGCCGTGGTGCCGACCGACTTCGCCTGCAGGTCGCTCTGGCGCTTCTGCTTGATTTCCGCGCCGCGCACGGTGGCTTCGAGGGCGGTCTTCTGGGCTTGGGCCTGAACGAGGCTCGCCTTCGCGCCTTCGATCTGCGCATCGATACGGCTGAGTGAAAGCTGCTCGGTTACGATCTGGGCATTCGCCTGGTCGAGGGCGTTCTGGTAGTCGCCGTTATCAAGGGTAGCGAGAACGTCGCCTGCCTTGACTTCCTGGTTGGCGAAAACATTCACCTTCGCGACGTAACCGGTAACCTTCGGCGAGATCGTCGCGATATCACCCTCGATATAGGCGTCGTCGGTCGACACCAGAAAGCGGCCATTCGTCCACCAGTCGTAGCCGTACCAGCCAGCGCCGGCGAGAGCAGCGAGCACCACAACAGGCAACACGAAGCTGCGGCGCTTCTTCGGAGCAGCCGGTGCGACAGCAGGCGCCGTCTGCGCAGGAGCCGTCTGCGGTGCCTCTGCCTTCGGGGCTTCGGCGGGGGCTACGGTTTCCGCTTTCACCTCTTCGGCGCCGGCATTTTCGCTGACGATGCGCGCAACGTTGCTCTTCTGGTTGGTCGACATAAACAGACTACCGATCTGGAGTAAAATAATCGAACTGAACGGTTCGGTTCAGTTGACTTAAAGGGTTTTTGACTTCATATCAAGATGCATAGAACCAATCGGTTCGATTTCTTTGAATGAAACCGCGAATTCGCCAAGACGGTTAAGGAGACATGACACTGAAGCCCGAGGATACCGCCGTATTCAGCCCACCCAATCCGGGAGGTCGCTTTGCTGCGGGTGAAGATCCGGCCAAGCGCCAGCAGATCCTTGACGGTGCCCGGAGCGTGTTCATGAAGATGGGCTTCGACGCGGCCAGTATGAACGATGTGACTCGCGAGGCCGGCGTTTCCAAGGGAACGCTCTATGTCTACTTCGCCAACAAGGAAGAACTCTTCCACGCCATGGTCGAGACCGAGCGCGCCGCCTTCGTGGCAGCCGTGCGCATGGTCCTTGCAGAGCATGACGATGTCGAGGCCGGCCTGTACGAATTCGGGATAACCTTCGTCACGCATATGACCGAAGACAAGGTCATCGACGCCATGCGCACCGTGCTCGGCGTGCGTGAGCGCATGCCCCTTCTCTGTCAGCGATTCTTCAAGGGTCCGCAGAACCTGCGCACCATCATGCACGACTTCCTGGAGCGGCACGTGCAGGCCGGTACCCTGAAGATCGACGATATCGATCTCGCCGCCGGGCAGTTCCTCGATCTTGCGAGCGGCAGCTTCTTCAAGCTGCGCCTGTTCGGCAATATGGACGGACCGCCGCCGCGCAACGAGATCGAACGCGTCATTCGCGGCGCGATCCACGTCTTCATGGCCGCCTATGGCGTTCGCAAACACGAGTCTACCTGACCACATCTCCCGCCCCGACTGGTTTTCCGCCGGATTTGCGCAATAGCGATCAAATCCGGCCGCCGCATTTCCTCTAGGAATGAGACGGCAACCAGGGGAGAAGAGATGAGCGCCATCGGACGGGCGATATGGTTCATCGAGAGCCATTTCGAAACCGATATAAGCCTCGACGAGATCGCAGAAGCTGCCGGACTGTCGCGCTATCATCTCTCGCGCGTCTTTGGGCTGGTGACCGGCCATTCGATCAGCGGCTATATCCGCGCACGGCGCCTGAGTGGGGCCGCGCTATCTCTCATCTCAGGCTCATCCAGCATTCTCGAGGTTGCCCTCGGCGCGGGCTACGGCTCGCACGAGGCTTTCACCCGTGCCTTCCGCGACCAATTCGGCATGACGCCGGAAGCGGTGCGGCGACAAGGGCACATTCGCAACCTTGCTTTGATGGAGCCTATCAGGATGAAAACCGCAAGCCTTAACGATCTCGAACCGCCGCGTTTCGAAACCCTTCAGCCGATGCTTTTTGCCGGGCTGCAGGAAACCTATGACTATGGTGGCAACGCTGCGATCCCCTCTCTCTGGCAGAAGTTCAACCAGCATTTCGGCCATATCCCGAACCAGAAGGGAAATGTCGCCTACGGCGTCTGCACCCATATCGACGGCGAGGCCGAGAAATTCCGTTACATGGCCGCCGCCGAAATAGCCGACGCCGACGACCTGCCGGAGGGCTTTGTGACATTGAAGCTGCCGCTCCAGCGCTACGCCGTCTTCTCCCATCGCGGCCACGTCTCCGGTATTCCCGCGACGATGGACCTGATTTTCGGCAACTGGTGGCCGACTTCGGGCCTCGAACATGGCAGCACGCCCGACATGTTCGAACGCTACGATGACCGCTTCGATCCCTATACGGGAATGGGGCTGACGGAAATCTGGCTGCCGATCAAGGAATAAAAGCCCGATCGTTTTCGTATACCCCCTTGCGGCGCTTGCCCGGCAGGGCCGCGACGATACATTGTCCGCGTCCGTATGTGACGCAAGGGGGAAATACGCCGATGCAGGATATCATGACGCTCATTCAGGACCCGGCTGCCTGGGTGGCGCTTGTCACGCTCGTGGTGATGGAAGTGGTTCTCGGGATCGACAACCTCATCTTCATCTCCATCCTCACCAACAAGCTGCCGCCTGAGCATCGGGAAAGGGCCCGTAAGACCGGTATCGCTCTTGCGCTCATCATGCGTCTTGCCCTGCTTGGCACCATTGCCTGGATCGTCCAGCTCACCGAGCCGCTCTTCGAGCTTTTCGGCCATGGCTTCTCCTGGAAGGATCTCATTCTCATCGCCGGCGGTCTCTTCCTCGTCTGGAAGGCCACCAAGGAAATCCACCACAATGTCGATCCGGAGGATCAGCAGGAGAATTTCATCGCAGGCGCGACAGGCACGAGCTTCGCTTCGGCGATTGGCCAGATCCTGCTTCTGGACCTCGTCTTCTCGGTGGACAGCATCATTACCGCCGTCGGCATGACCCCGCACCTGCCGATCATGGTGGTCGCCGTCGTCGCGGCCGTAACGGTCATGCTGGTTGCCGCAACGCCGCTCGCCAATTTCATCGAGCGCAACCCAACGATCGTCATGCTGGCACTCGCCTTCCTGCTGATGATCGGCACGACGCTGATCGCCGATGGCATGGGCTTCCATGTGCCGAAGGGCTACGTCTACGCCGCCATGGCCTTCTCGGCCCTCGTCGAGGTGCTGAATATGTTCGCAAGGAACGCACGCCGGCGAAAGCGCGAAGGCGGCCACTAAGACCGCTATCTATCTCAGACCCAACTATTATCCCCGCCTTACCGGGTAAGGCGGGGTTCTTCCGAGAGCCGGAGGTTTGATGAAACCCTGCTTCATGTCGTCGCCGGGCTTCACCTCAAAGAACAGATGCCCGAAGCGGCCGCCCGGAGACGCCGGAACACGCCCGCCAAAAGCGGTTTTTCTTGACGCGCCCTTTTGAATATGGCCTAAGCGCAACCATCAGGATAATCGGTGGATTGTGTGGGCAGACGCCCTTCTCCAGCCGGTTTCCGAAAGATATCTGCATTTTCCAGGCCGGACGTCGCTTTCATTGAAAAGCCGCTCGGCATTCATTGACGGGCACATAAAAATGACAGCTTCCGGCGTCCGCGTCCGCATCGCTCCCTCGCCGACCGGCGAGCCGCATGTCGGCACCGCTTACATCGCTCTCTTCAACTATCTCTTTGCCAAGAAGCACGGCGGCGAGTTCATTCTGCGCATCGAGGATACCGATGCGACGCGCTCGACCCCGGAATTCGAGACCAAAGTGCTGGATGCGCTGAGATGGTGTGGACTGGAATGGAAGGAAGGCCCCGATATCGGCGGCCCCTACGGCCCCTATCGCCAGTCCGATCGCAAGGATATGTACCAGCCCTTTGCCCAGGAATTACTGGACAAGGGCCATGCCTTCCGCTGTTTCTGCACGCCCGAGCGGCTGGAGCAGATGCGCGAAGGCCAGCGCGCCGCCGGCAAGCCGCCGAAATATGACGGCCTCTGCCTGACGTTGAAGGCCGAAGAAGTCACTTCGCGTATGGCCGACGGCGAAACCACCGTCATCCGCATGAAGATCCCGACCGAAGGCTCGTGCGACTTTACCGACGGCGTTTATGGCGACGTGTCGATCCCCTGGGATTCCGTCGACATGCAGGTGCTGATCAAGGCCGATGGCATGCCGACCTATCATATGGCAAACGTCATCGACGACCATCTGATGAAGATCACCCATGTCGCACGCGGCGAGGAATGGCTGGCCTCCGTGCCGAAGCACATTCTGCTGTACCGCTATTTCGGCTGGGACCAGCCGGTCTTCATGCATCTGTCGCTGATGCGCAATGCCGACAAGTCGAAGCTGTCGAAGCGCAAGAACCCGACCTCGATCTCCTATTATTCGGCGCTCGGCTATATCCCCGAAGCGCTGATGAACTTCCTCGGCCTGTTCTTCATCCAGATCTCCGAAGGCGAAGAGTTGCTGACGATGGATGAGCTGTCGGAAAAGTTCGACCCGGAAAACCTGTCCAAGGCCGGTGCGATCTTCGACATCCAGAAGCTCGACTGGCTGAACGGCCGCTGGATCCGCGAGAAGCTGTCGGAAGAAGACTTCCGCGATCGCGTACTGACATGGGCGATGGAAAACGATCGCCTGATGGCTGGCTTGCGCCTGTCGCAGACGCGCATTTCCAAGCTCGGCGAACTGCCCGATCTCGCGGGCTTCCTGCTGAAGTCCGATCTCGGCCTGCAGCCCTCCGACTTCGCCAAGATCAAATCGCCGCCGGAAGAGATCCTTGAGATCCTCAACACCGTCCAGCCGGATCTCGAAAAGATCCTGGAATGGAACGTCGAGACGATCGAGGCCGAACTGCGCGCCATCGCCGACCGCATGGGCAAGAAGCTGAAGGTCATCGTCGCGCCGCTCTTCGTCGCCGTCTCCGGCTCGTCGCGCTCGCTGCCGCTTTTCGATTCCATGGCGATCCTCGGCCGCTCGGTCGTGCGCCAGCGCCTGAAGCTTGCCTCGCAGGCAGTCGCCGCCCTCGTCGGCTCGAAGTAAGAACAGTCAGAGGATTTCGACAATGGCTGACAACAAGACCGAAAACACCCTATCTTCCGACGCAACGGAAGTACGCGCCCAGAAGCTGAAGCTGCTGCGCGAGCAGATCGGCGACGTCTATCCGGCGCATTTCCACCGCACGCTGACCAATGCCGAACTGGCTGCGAAATACGAAGGCCTGGAACCTGATGTCGAGACACAGGATGTCGTGACCGTCGCCGGCCGCGTCTACTCGTCGCGCAACTCCGGCATGTTCATGGATATCCATGACGCCGGCGGCAAGATCCAGATTTTCAGTCACAAGGACACGACCCCGGAAGAAGCCCGTGCGCTCCTGCCGATGATCGATATCGGCGATATCATCGGCGTCACCGGCGTCGTGCGTCGCACCAAGCGCGGTGAACTGACGATCAACGCCCAGAAGATCGAGATGCTCACCAAGTCGCTGCTGCCGATGCCCGAAAAGTGGCACGGCCTCTCCGACATCGAGCTACGCTATCGCAAGCGCCACCTCGACATCATGACCAACGAGGAATCGAAGCTGCGCTTCCAGCAGCGCTCGAAGATCCTCTCCGGCATCCGTCGCTTCATGGAAGATGACGGCTTCATGGAAGTCGAAACGCCGATGCTGCATTCGGTCTACGGTGGTGCCACCGCCGAGCCGTTCAAGACGCATCACAACACGCTGAAGCTCGACATGTACCTGCGCATCGCGCCGGAACTGTTTCTGAAGCGCACGCTGGTTTCGGGCCTCACCGACAAGGTCTTCGAGATCAACCGCAACTTCCGCAACGAAGGCGTCTCCACCCGGCACAATCCGGAATTCACCATGATGGAGTGCTACTGGGCTTATGCCGACTACGAGGACATCATGGACCTCGTCGAGCGGCTGTTCGAGAGCTTGGCGCTCTCCATCCACGGCACGACGGAATTCCCCTTCGGCGACAAGACCATGTCCTTCAAGGGTCCGTTCAAGCGCGTTCCGATGCCGGACGCCGTCAAGGAAGTCACCGGTATCGACTTCCTCGCAATGAAGACCGACGAGGAAGCCCGCACGGCTGCCAAGGCTGCCGGCTTCGAAGTCGAGAAGGACTGGACCTGGGGCGAGTGCCTCGCCTTCATCTTCGAAGAGAAGGTCGAGCAGACCCTGATCCAGCCCTCACACGTGACGCATTTCCCGAAGGACATCTCACCCTTCGCCAAGGAAGTGCCGGGCGAGCCGCGCCTCGTCGAACGTTTCGAGACCTATTGCAACGCCTGGGAACTCGGCAATGCCTTCTCCGAACTCAACGATCCGGAAGAGCAGCGCCGCCGCATGGTCGAACAGCTCGAGCAGGCCCATGCCCGCGGCGAGAAGGAAAAGCAGCTGGATGAGGAATTCCTCGATGCGATCGACCAGGGCATGCCACCCGCGGGCGGTCTCGGCATCGGCGTCGACCGCCTGATCATGCTGCTGACCAACGCACCGTCGATCCGCGACGTCATTCTCTTCCCGGCCCGCCGTAACAAGGCCGACTGAGAGACGCATTCGTTAAAAAACGGAGCGCCCGAAAGGACGCTCCATTTTCTTTTGAGACTTTTCCCTCAGATCATGTAGCCGCCAGCGACTTCAATCGTCTGCGCATTGATCCACGCGCCATCGTCGGAGGCGAGCACGGCTATGACCCGGCCAACGTCGTCGGCTTCCCCGATACGGCCAAGTGCCGTCTGCGAGGCGAGCAATGCGGCAAATTCCGGATTCTTGTCCAGCGCAGCATCAGCGAGATTGGTACGGATAGGGCCGGGCGAGATGGCGTTGGCGCGGATTCTGCGGTCGCCGAACTCCTTCGCCTGGTAGCGGGTCAGCGTCTCAAGTCCGGACTTGAGGGCTGCATAAGGCGCAACACCGGCCGTTGCGACGCGAACGGAAGCACTCGTCACGTTCAGGATCACGCCGCCATCCGCCATCAGCGGCAAGAGCGCCTGTGTCAGGAAGAACGGTCCCTTCAGATGGACGTTCATGAGAGCGTCGAACTGCTCCGTCGTCACCGTCTCCATCAGGTTGAACATGCCGAACCCGGCATTGTTGACAAGGCAGTCGAAATCGCTGCGACCCCAATAAGTGGAAAGCAGCCTTTTGACCTCTTCCGTGAAGACCTGGAAGCTGTCGGCATCGCCGACATCGAGGGCAAGCGCCACGGCTTGGCCGCCTGCCTCCCTGATCTCGGCAACGACCTCGTCTGCACCGGGCTTGTGGCTGTTGTAGGTGAGGATGACGCCCATGCCGCGCCTTGCGCATTCCTGCGCCGCCGACCGGCCAATGCCGCGGCTGCCACCGGTGATGATTGCGATTTTCATCTCTGTCTCCTTTGCTTCGACGGCCGAAAGCTATGGTAAACGGCCGATCGGCTCTCCGCCGGAAACTGCCTCGTTCTTGCCTATTCCTGCTTTTGCCTTGTGCGCGTTCACTTCCTGGTTCAGGATTTGGTCATGCACACAATACTCGACGAGATGCGCCGCTTGACGGCCCATGCCGAAAACCGCCCGACGGAAACCGGCATACCTGGTATCCTGATGGTCAAGGGAGAGATACCCCAACACAAGCTCGGCGCCGTCTATGAGCCGATGGTCAACCTGATCCTCGATGGCAGCAAGACGCTGACAATCGCCGGGCGCGACTATTATTATGATCCAGCCAGCTATTTCGTGATCTCGGTCGACATACCGGCGACCGGCGTAGTGCGGCAGACGGCCCCCGACCGGCCCTATATCGGCGTCAGCTTGTCGCTCGATCCGGCACGGGTCGCAGCCCTTCTCATGGATCTTTCACCGCAATCCTATCTAGACGGACAGAGCGGCTATTCCGTCTGCCGCATGACGCCGGAACTCCTGAATGCATGGCTGCGAATGCTGCAGCTCATGGAGCGCCCGCAGGATATCCCGGCGCTTGCCCCTGCCTATGAGCGTGAGATCCTCTACCGTGTGCTGCAGGGACCGCAGGGCTGGATGCTGCGCGATATTGCGGCGCCTGACAGCGCGCTGTCGCGGATAAGGCTCGCCATCCGCTGGGTCCGCGAACATTACGCCGAAGCGGTCGAGGTCGAAAAACTCGCCACCCTCGCCTCCATGAGCGTCTCGGCCTTTCATCGCCATTTCAAGGCCGTGACGGCGATGAGCCCGATCCAATTCCAGAAGCGCATCCGTCTGCTGCAGGCCCGCCAGCTTCTGATTGCTCAATCTGGAAATGCTTCCTCGGTCGCCTATACCGTAGGCTACGAAAGCGCTTCGCAATTCACCCGGGAGTATGCGCGTTTCTTCGGCCAGCCGCCGGGACGCGATGTATCCTTGATAAGGGAAAGCATCAGGCCGGCGGCCTGACCGTTTCGGGCCTAGTGCCCGCTTTTGGCAGGCGCTTCCTCTGCAGGAGCAGCTTCTGAGGGAGTAGCAGCATCCTTGGCAGCCTGCTCTTCAGCGGACGGTTCCTTGGCCTCCTGTGCTGCAGCCTTGCTCTCTTTCTTGGTCGAGGCAACCGCAACCGGATCGATGCAATCGGCGGGATCCTTGAGACTCGCGTTCAGTGCTGCGATCTGGTCGTCCGGCAGGTCGATGCGCTCGCCATAGAAGAGGCCCTGCTCGCTTGCCTCGCCGTCGTAATAACGGGCCGAATAGGGCTTGTCATCAAGCCCATCGACCATCTTGTCTGGATGCGCGATATAGACGACGTCGGCGCCGATCGCCCGGCCGCGAATATCCGAGCGCAGGGTGGGACCATTCTCGTCGAGGACGACGACCTGCACGAGGTCGGGCTTCTGGGCTTCATAGACGGCCTGGGCGACTCGCAACGCCGTCTTGATGCGCGTCATGCCGTCAACAGGTTCGGTCTTGATATATTTGCGGACCCAGACGTGATCCTGCTTCTTGATCGTCACTAGATTGACGTCGGTGCAGGCTACGCCATCGGCCGATTCCTCGTCACCGAGCAGCCTGTCTTTACCGACATAGATCGCAGCACCGCCGGAAACGCCCGCTAACAGGGCGCTGCCACCGATGATCAAAGCCAATTTCCGGGAAGGCCGGAATATGCGCAGTAAGGCCTTCACGCCAACTGCTCCGCCATCTGAAAACTCCAACGCAATACAAGTGACTGTGAAGCTAGGGAAATGACGTTTCCGAATCTTTAAGTGGACCGTCCGACTTTGTCTCGAATTGGCTAAATACCAAAAAAGGTCCAGCCGTCCCTGCGCTTGCCAGATCGCTCAAGCGCATGTTCTAAAAAGCCATGGCCTTCACGCTTCGCCAGATTCAATATTTCGTCGCCGTTGCCGAACAGGGCTCGGTCACGCGCGCCGCGCAGAACCTGTCGATCTCCCAATCCTCGATAACAGAGGCGCTGAAGGAACTCGAAAACGATCTCGGCGTCGTGCTGTTCGAACGCCACCCGCGGGGGCTCTCAATTACCCATAGTGGCCACCAGTTTCTGCGGCATGCCACGAAAATCCTGTCAACGGTCTCCGATGCCCGCACCAGCTTTTCCGGCCAGCAGAACATTCCCTCCGGCACACTCAACATCGGCGTCACCTCGCTTGTCGCAGGCTACGTTCTCTCCGATCTGCTGGCCCGCTACCGCCGAGCATGCCCCCACGTCGAGGTCAGCGCCATTGAGGACAATGGCGGTTACCTCGAACATCTGCTCGTCGGCGGCGAGCTGGATGTCGCTGTTATGGTCATTTCAAATCTGCGTGATCGCATGGCCCTCCAGGCCGAAATCCTGGAAACCTCACCCTATCGCCTCTGGCTGCCGATGGGTCATCCGCTGGTTTCGGCCGATATCATTTCCATTGCCGATATCGCCCGCGAGCCTCTGATCATGCTGACAGTGGATGAAATCGAGGAGAATACCGGCAAGCTGCTGACCGCGCTCGGCGCCCGCCCGCAGGTCGCCTTCCGCACCCGATCGGTGGAAGCCGTGCGCAGCTTGGTCGCGACCGGCGCCGGCGTGGCACTGCTGCCGGATCTCGTCTACCGCCCCTGGTCGCTGGAAGGCGACCGCATCGAGAGCCGCGATGTCTCCGGGTCCCTGCCCGTCGTGCAGGTCGGCATGGTCTGGCGCAAGGGCTCCAGTCTGCCGCAGGCGGCACGCGATTTCGTCGCCATCGCGGAGAACATGCGGTCGGGAAGATCTCGCTAGATATCGGAATTTCCGATATCGCCTTTCTGATAAATGAATTTGCGAAACCGGCCGTTCCGCGTCACCTTTTCCTCCGGGAACAAAACGCCGCAAAGCGGCACCAAAACCGGGAGACAGACGATGAAGCATCTTCTGAAATCGTGCACTGCTGCGCTTGCGAGCTTGAGCTTCGTGACACAGGTTGTCGCTGCCGAACCGCTGAAGGAATTGGGCAAGGGGGAAGGCGCCGTCAGCATCGTCGCCTGGGCCGGCTATATCGAGCGCGGCGAAACCGACAAGAATTACGACTGGGTCACCGACTTCGAGAAGGAAACCGGCTGCAAGGTTTCCGTAAAGACCGCCGCGACCTCTGATGAAATGGTGGCGCTGATGAACGAAGGCGGCTTCGACCTCGTCACGGCCTCGGGGGACGCATCACTGCGCCTCGTCGCGGGCAAACGCGTCCAGCCGATCAACACCGACCTCATCCCGAGCTTCAAGACTGTCGACGAGCGCCTGCAGAATGCACCCTGGAATACGGTGAACGGCGTCCATTACGGCGTGCCCTACCTCTGGGGTCCGAATGTGCTGATGTACAACGCTGACGCCTTCAAGGATAAGGCGCCGACGAGTTGGAATATCGTCTTCGAGGAGCAGAACCTGCCGGACGGCAAGTCCAACAAGGGTCGCGTTCAGGCCTATGACGGCCCGATCTACATCGCCGATGCGGCCCTGTATCTGATGGCACACAAGCCCGATCTCGGCATCAAGGATCCCTACGAACTCAACGAAGACCAGTACAAGGCTGCCCTCGACCTGCTGCGCGGCCAGCGCAAGATCGTCTCGCGCTATTGGCACGATGCGATGATCCAGATCGACGACTTCAAGAATGAAGGTGTCGTTGCCTCCGGCTCCTGGCCGTTCCAGGTCAACCTGCTGCAGGCAGACAAGCAGAAGATCGCCTCGACCTTCCCCGAGGAAGGCGTAACCGGTTGGGCCGATACCACCATGCTGCACGCCGACAGTGAACATCCGAACTGCGCCTATATGTGGATGGAACATTCCCTGAAGGCCAAGGTCCAGGGTGATGCCGCCGCCTGGTTCGGCGCCGTGCCGTCGGTTCCGGCGGCCTGCAAGGGCAACGAACTGCTGACCGACGCCGGCTGCAACACCAACGGCTATGATCACTTCGACAAGATCAAATTCTGGAAGACGCCGGTCGCCAAATGCGCAAGCGAGAGCGAATGCGTGCCCTATCACCGCTGGGTATCCGACTATATCGGCGTGATTGGCGGTCGGTAACGGCCAACCATTCCATGTCGTTCTCCTCCTCTTCTCTTAGAGGGAGGGGCTAGAGTGGCGCCGCTGAATTCCTGCCGAAACGCCGAACGGTTTGTGTAGGCGTGGCGGGGTAAGCGCCTCCCCCTTGCGGGGAGGGGTTTGAGGAGGGTTTTCAAACCTGAGCCCTCTCGTGAAAATTCTATACCGGAGCCCCCATGACGTCAGCCGTCCGTTTCCAGAAGGTCTCTCGCCATTTCGGTGCGGTGCGTGCCGTTGATGGCGTCGATCTCGAAATCGCGCCCGGCGAATTCTTCGCCATGCTCGGCCCGTCCGGCTCCGGCAAGACCACCTGCCTGCGGCTGATTGCAGGCTTTGAACAGCCGACATCGGGACATATCGAAATTTTCGGCGAAACCGCCGAGGGCGTTCCGCCCTATCGCCGCAACGTCAATACCGTCTTTCAGGATTACGCGCTCTTCCCGCATCTCAATATTCTCGACAACGTCGCCTATGGGCTGATGGTCAAGGGTGTCGGCAAGGCGGAGCGGATCAGGGAGGCTGAAAAGGCGCTGGAACTGGTGAAATTGCCCGGCTACGGCAGCCGTCGCCCCGGCCAACTCTCCGGCGGCCAGCGCCAGCGTGTGGCGCTCGCCCGCGCCCTCGTCAACAAGCCCCGGGTGCTCCTGCTCGACGAACCGCTCGGCGCACTTGATCTCAAGCTGCGCGAACAGATGCAGGAGGAACTGAAGAGCCTGCAGCGCGCACTCGGCATCACCTTCATCTTCGTCACCCACGATCAGGGTGAGGCCCTTTCCATGGCCGACCGCGTCGCCGTATTCAACGATGGTGGTATCGTTCAGCATGGTACGCCCCAGGACATCTACCGCCGCCCGAAAACACGGTTCGTCGCCGATTTCGTCGGCTCCTCGAATGTGATTTCTCCCGATGCGATGACCGCTCTTGGCGGCGAAAAGCGCTGGGCGAGCCTGCGCCCGGAAGCCATCCGTCTGGCCGGCGACGGCATCGAAGCGAAGGTCGAAAACGCCAGCTTCCTCGGCGCCGCCACACGGCTGACCGTCGATGCGAGAGGATCGCGTCTGCACGTCATGCTGCCGGCCGGCATCGATATCCCCGATATCGGCACCGCCATTCGTCTGACCTGGCAGCCCGATGACGTGCATTACATGGATGATGCGGTATGACGGCTCTGGCGATGACCAAGGCGGAAACCTCGATCCTGCCGCGTCGCGGCGGTTTCTTCGGGCGGCTGTCGGATGCCTTCTGGCGTCACCCGAAACTGCTCCTGTTCCTGATGCTGACCCCGCCGCTGCTCTGGCTCGGCATCATCTATATCGGCTCGCTGATCGCCCTTCTGCTACAGAGTTTCTTCTCGATCGACGACTTCTCGGGGCTGGTGAATTACGAGTTCACCCTCGATACCTATGCCCAGCTCCTGAACCCCGGCAATTTCGACATCATTGTCAGAACCATCCTGATGGCAGCGCTGGTGACGGTAGCTTCTGCGGCCGTTGCCTTTCCGATTGCCTATTACGCCGCCCGTTATGCGCAAGGAAAATGGAAGGCGCTCTTCTATCTCGGCATCATGCTGCCGCTCTGGTCGAGCTATCTCGTCAAGATCTATGCCTGGAAGCTGATCCTCGCCAAGGAAGGCATCCTCACCTGGTTATTCGACAAGCTCCATCTCTCCTGGCTTCTAGACGGCATTCTCGCTCTGCCTGTCGTCGGCGGCAATTCTCTTTCCGTCAGCTATCTCGGCACCTTCATCGTCTTCGTCTATATCTGGCTGCCCTATATGATCCTGCCGACGCAGGCAGCTCTCGAACGTGTGCCCGGCAATCTGATCGAGGCTTCCGCCGATCTCGGCGCCACACCGCACCAGACCTTCCGCACCGTGCTTTTCCCGCTGGCGCTGCCCGGCATCGTCGCCGGTTCGATCTTCACCTTCTCGCTGACGCTCGGCGACTACATCATCCCGCAAATCATCGGCTCGTCCCGCCTGTTCATCGGCCAGGCGGTCTATACGCAGCAGGGAACGGCCGGCAACGTACCGCTCGCGGCCGCCTTCTCCGTCGTGCCGATCGTCATCATGGCGATCTACCTCTGGCTCGCCAAACGCATGGGGGCCTTCGATGCGCTCTGACCGCGGACAGAAATCGCCCTTCATCCTGAAGATCGCTGCAGCCGGCGGCCTGCTCTTTCTGCATCTGCCGATCCTGCTGATCTTCGTCTATGCTTTCACGACCGAGGAGAAGAGCTATCAATGGCCGCCACCCGGCCTGACGCTGCAATGGTTCGGCATCGCCTGGAACCGGCCGGATGTCTGGTCCGCACTTGGCCTATCCCTGCAGGTTGCCTGTATCGCGACTGTCATTGCGCTGATCCTCGGCACGCTCTGCGCCGCCGCCGTCAGCCAGACGAAATTCTTCGGCCGGGAGGCGATCTCGCTGCTCGTCATCCTGCCGATCGCGCTTCCGGGCATCATCACCGGCATCGCGCTCCGCTCCGCCTTCAGCCTGCTCGATATCCCCTTCTCCGTCTGGACGATCGTGCTTGGTCACGCGACCTTCTGCGTCGTGGTCGTCTACAACAATGCCGTCGCCCGCTTTCGCCGCACCTCCGGCTCGCTGATCGAAGCCTCGATGGACCTTGGCGCCGACGGCTTCCAGACCTTCCGCCATGTCATCCTGCCGAATATCGGCACCGCGCTTCTGGCCGGCGGCATGCTCGCCTTCGCCCTGTCCTTCGATGAGGTGATCGTCACCACCTTCACCGGCGGCCAGCAATCCACCCTGCCGATCTGGATGCTCGAAGAGCTGATCCGCCCGCGCCAGCGTCCCGTCACCAACGTGGTCGCCATGGTCGTTGTGCTCGTCACCTTCCTGCCGATCCTGGCAGCCTATTACCTCACACGCGACGGCGACCAGATCGCCGGTGCCGGCAAATAACCCGGAGCGGAATACGGAAAGCGTCAAGCGCTTTCCAGCCCCCATCCCGCTCCACCAACGAATAGGGAGAACGCCCATGGACACGCAAATGCTGATCGGTTCGCGCTTCGAGACCGGCACGGAAACGGAAGAGCACGTTCTGAACCCGAAGACGGGCGAGACGGTGCTGAACCTTCCCGAAGCCTCGCTCGGCCAGATCGATGCCGCCGTGGATGCCGCCGAAAAGGCCTTTGTCGCCTGGTCGCAGACGACACCCTCCGAGCGCTCCGCTTATCTCCTGAAGATAGCCGATGCCATTGAAAAGGATGCCCAGGGCTTTGCCACGCTCGAAGCGCTGAACTGCGGCAAACCAATCAATGCAGTGCTGAATGACGAAATCCCGGCCATTGTCGATTGTTACCGCTTTTTTGCCGGTGCGGTGCGCAATCTGCATGGACCGGTCGCCGGTGAATATCTTCCCGGCCATACGTCGATGATCCGCCGCGACCCGATCGGCATCGTCGGCTCAATCGCACCGTGGAACTACCCGCTGATGATGATGGCCTGGAAGCTGGCGCCGGCGATCGCCGGCGGCAACACGGTCGTCTTCAAGCCGTCCGAACAGACACCGCTGACGGCACTGAAGATGGCAAAGCTGATGTCTGATATCCTTCCCCAAGGCGTGGTTAATGTCATCCTTGGACGCGGTGAGAGCGTCGGCAACGCGCTGATCAACCATCCGAAAATCAATATGGTGTCGATCACCGGCGACATCGCGACCGGCAAGAAAGTGCTTCAGGCAGCCGCCAAGACCGTCAAGCGCACCCATCTGGAACTTGGCGGCAAGGCCCCGGTTATCGTCTTCGACGACGCCGATATCGATGCCGTCGTCGCCGGCATCCGCACCTTCGGTTATTACAATGCCGGTCAGGACTGCACCGCCGCCTGCCGCATCTACGCCGATGCGAAGGTTTACGACAATTTCGTCGCCGACCTGACCTCCGCCGTCTCCAGCATTCGCTTCAATCAGGCCGACGACACCGAGAACGAAATCGGTCCGCTGATCTCCAAGCGCCAGCGCGATCGGGTCGAAAGCTTCGTCACCCGCGCCGCCGAACACAAGCACATGGAGATCACCACCGGTGGCAAGATCTCGGGCGACAGGGGCTTCTTCTTCACGCCGACGGTCGTTGCTGGCGCCACGCAGGAAGATGAAATCGTCCGTCGCGAAGTCTTCGGGCCTGTCGTCTCGGTCACCCGCTTTACCGATGTCGAAGATGCAGTGACCTGGGCGAACGACAGCGATTACGGCCTCGCCTCTTCCGTCTGGACGAAGGATATCGGCCGCGGCATGAAGACCGCTGCCCGCCTTCAGTATGGCTGCACCTGGATCAACACGCATTTCATGTTGGTCAACGAAATGCCGCATGGCGGCCTGAAACAATCAGGCTATGGCAAGGACATGTCTGTCTACGCCCTGGAAGACTATACGGCTGTCCGCCATGTGATGATCAATCACGGATAGTTGAACAAAAGCGTCTTGATCTCTTTCAAAAGTCACTGTCGCCGTCAGTGACTTTTGTCACTTTGTCATAATACAACTGCAGATACTGTTTCTAAACGCGGAATTGCGCGCTCACTCCATAGGGCGCTCCGCGATAAGTGTGATTCTTCATCGAATCAAAGAAATCGGTTGGGCATTACTTATTCATGGCGACGCGCATCGATATCTCCGAGCTCGAAGCAGCCCTGGACGGATTGCTGGAATCCGCACTGGTGCCTGCGAGCTGGGAGCGCACTCTGGAGCAGATCAGTCAGGCCACTGGTTCGGTAGGAACGCATATCATGCCGGTCCGAGGGAAATTCCCCTTCGGCTTCCTGAGCACGCCGAATTTGCTGGACGCTTTCCAGGTCTATTTTTCCGAAGAATGGTACAAACGCGATTTTCGTGAGCGTGGCCTTGCGGTTGCGATGACCAAGGGCGTCATTATCGAACACGACATCGCCAGCGAGGAAGAATTCAAGCACCACAGCTTCTATACCGAATTCCTGGCCCGCTTCGGCTTTCGCTATTCCGCCATGGTGGGCTTCACCGCAGGCGATGCGATGCTGAGCCTCAATCTGCAGCGCCGGATTGAAGACCAGCCTTTCGATCGAGACGACGAGCGATTGCTCATAAAAATGCAGTCGAGACTGACCGCCGCAGCCGAAATCATCCGCGCTCTCGATGTCGCCAAGATCGATAGCATGAGCGAGGCCTTCGAGCTGACCGGCACCGCGGTCATCTTCTTCGACCGGGCTGGGCGCATCACCCGACTGAACCAGCAGGCGGAGAAACTGATCGACGGAAACATCCGTATTCTGGATCGGGAACTCGTTGCCATCAGCCAGGAAGAAACCGGGCTCCTGCGCCGCCACCTGCAGGCGGTTCTTTCGAAAGAGTCTTTCGCCAATCCGGTGGTTTCCACACCCGTCCTGTTTTCGCGTTCGGGAAAGGCGCCGCTGGTGATCCGCGCCCAACGGCTGAACGGAGTGCCGGCCGAACTCTTCTCGCATTCCGCCGCCGTCGCCATCATCACGGATCTTTCCGAGCGCGCCAGCCCAAGCCGAGATCTGCTGCGACAGCTATTCGCACTTACCCCTCAGGAAACGACGGTCGCCCGACTGCTCATGGAAGGTTCGTCGCCGCGCCAGATCGCCGAAATATCCGGACTGACCTATGAGACGACGCGCGGCTACGTGAAAAAGGTTCTCGCCAAAACTGGCACGCAACGCCAGTCCCAGCTCATCTCGCTGCTCTCAAGCTTGAAAATGTAGGTCGGTTTTAGGCCTGGCCACAGAGCGCAAGCAGTTCTGTGCCGCCTCGATATCGATGACGTCCCTTGAAACAGTCAAACGCCTTCGAAAAGCGGTTACCGGCCAAAGCAGTACGACTTTAAGGAACGGCGTTCCATTTTAACGATCTGGAACAAAATCAGCTTTAGCGCGTCTTCTTCCAGCAATCGCAGAGGAAGATAGCCATGTTAAAATGGGCTCTGATATTTCTGGTAATTTCGATCATCGCCGGCTTTTTCGGCTTCTCCGGTATTTCCGCGGCGACCGCGACGATCGCCCGCGTACTCTTCGGCATATTCCTCGTCGTTTTCCTGATTTTCCTTATCCTGGCCTTGATGGCCGGACAGGCGATCTTCTAGCGGCTGGCCCGAGGGCGGGGCTAGCGGCCGCACGTTCGCTAGAGCACCGCTCTGAGCCAGGGATGCAACCCCTTCGTCTGCCGTTTTACCAGATTGTCGATCGACAGCCATCCCGCGCCGGAGACCGCCAGGACGAACATGCCGCCAGCGATTGCCAGATCCTTCTCGAAATGCAGCAGCTCGTTCTGGCTGGCGAAGTTGGTGTGAAACAGAAAGGCCGTCGCAAGGCAGAACAGCCCCAGCGCCGCCGCGCCGAGCCGGGTGAGCAAACCGGCAGCAATGGAAAGGCCGGCGCCGATCTGCAGGGCGATGACGCCAAATGTCACCACTGGAGGCAGGCCGAGCTCAGCAAATGTAGCGAGCGTTGCGGTCATATCTGTCGCGAGTGACGATCCCTCATGCAGGAAAATCAGGGATAGCAGAAGCCTCCCCAGAAGAAGAATGAGATCGGCCAGCCGAGACCAGCCTGCAGCGTTTTCCATCGTACTCTCCTCTTGAAAGAAAGCAGGCGGTAGTGCCGCCTGCTCTTGCCGTTCATGACCGGTCAGTTGCTGCCCTTCGCAGCAATCGCTGTCTGCAGGTCTTTAAGCTCCTCGCAGCCTGCAGGGCAAAGCTGCTTGAGCACGGATACCTGCTCCTCGGCCTTCGCCACGTCGCCGGTCTCGACATAGAGTTCGCCGAGATATTCACGTGCCGCCTTATGATCGGGCTGAAGCTCCAGCGCCTTGGTATAATAGGTCAGCGACATCCGGTAATCGCCGGTCTTGCGCAGGGTGAAACCCATCAGATTATAAACATCTGCCTGCTGATTATCTTCGGCAAGATCGCGAAGCTCCGCGAGCGCACCGGCATAGTCCTTGGCGTCGATCTTGGCGCGCACCGACGTGAGGTCGGGTGCGTCAATCGATTCCATGTTGTCGACGGCGAAGGCTGGAAATGCGGTGACCGCGGAAACACCGGCGGAAATGGCGCAGAACCAGATAAATCCGAGAATGGCATATTTCATCATCGTAAGCTCCTGTCAGCCTTTCAGGCCTGGATTGTGGGAGTGAAGGCATAGGCGCTTCCGTCCTTGACGAAGGTGCCCGAGCCGGGAAATGGGAAATGCGAGCCGCAGATCGCGATATTGTCGGCGATCACGCGATCGATGAGGCGGCGGCGCGTGTCGATGGCCGTCGGCCCATCCTGGTCATAGCTGCCCTGCCATTCGGGATGCGGGGCGAGCAGCGCCGGCACGTACATGATATCGGCGGAGATGAGCAGTTGCTTGTTACCCGAGGTGACGAGGTAGGTTGAATGGCCGGGTGTATGGCCTGGTGATGAAAGCAACCTTATGCCCGGTGCAACCTCGGCTCCGTCATCCACCAGCTTCCAATTCTTCCATTTCGGGAAGACGGCGGCGATGCGCTTGCCGGCCGGCTTGCGCCCCTCTGCAAGCTTCTCGACACGGCCGGGCTCCGTCCACCAGTTATATTCGACGGCGTTGACGATGAGTTCGGCATTCGGGAAGACAGGATTGTTCGTTCCCTTTTCCATCAGCCCCCAGACATGGTCCGGATGGAAATGCGAGATCATGACCGTATCGATCTTCGTGTAGTCGATACCGGCCGCTGCCATATTCGCCGGCAGGTGCGTGGCATTCTCCTGCCACTGACCGACACCGGAACCGGCATCCATCATGATCAGGCGATTGCCGACCTTCAGGACGACCACCGTCAGCGGGATCGGCATGAATTCGGTCGTAAGCCCCGCCTTGGAAAGCGCTTCCTTGGTGTCCTCGATCGAGGCGTTCTTGATGAAGGTTGGATCATGCGGCTTCTTCCAGATGCCGTCATAGATCGCCGTCACCTCGATATCGCCGACCTTGTATTTGTAGAAGCCAATCGTCGGCTCCAGCGGTGTCGCGGCAAATGCCGGCATTACGAATTCGAGCTTCGATGACAGGCCGAATGCAGCCGCAGCAGCAGCCGATCCCAGCACGGCGCGACGTGACATGGTGAACATGAATATGCCTCCTCTTGTTGATGGCATTTTCGAACGGCGAAGACTGCGATTACTCGGATGCCCTCGCTGACGAACTAGATCGCCGACAGCGCGCTGTTATTCCCAGCTCGAATACGATTTTCGGCAAACCATTGGAAATGTGTGCTTATTTTCTCGAAATGCGTCTTTCGCCCCGGCTGCTTGCAAATAAATCGGCATTATCTGGAATAAAATCGCGCGCCGAGCGGTCTAGACTGCAAGGGACTATTGTGACCACGGGTCTCACGTCCCAATCGGCTGCTATTGAGGCAGGGAGGATGATGACAAACGTTCAGATCACCTATCCCGTCGGATCGAACGACTGGATGCTGCTCGTCAGGCAAGTGCCGCGGGCACGCATTCGAACATCGGCGCTGGCGACGCTTTTCGCCGGCGCCGCGCGGCTGTTCCATCTCATGGTCTCGGAGAAATCCGTCAGCGAACGGGTCGCTTCGACGGCCGACAAGGCCGCGCAGCATGAATTCATGCAGCGCTTTCAGCATGTGATGGTTCCGCACCTGGATGCGGCCTATAATTTTGCCCGCTTCCTCAGCCGTGACGCCGAAGCCTCCAGGGATATCGTCCAGGAAGCATTCCTGCGCGCCTATCGCAATTTCGAAACCTATCGCGGCGGCGATCCGCGTTCCTGGCTTTTTGCTATCGTCAGGAACTGCTGCCACGTCTGGCGCCAGCAGGATCGCCGCAAGGCACGTTTCGAGCGCCATCTGGACGATAACGGCAGCACCGATCCCGACGAGGATGAAGGCTATCAGATCGCATCTGAAGAGGATTCTCCCGAGACGACGATGATCCGGCGCAGCGAACAGCAGCGTGTGCGCGCCGTCATCAGCAGGCTTCCGGAAACGATGCGGGAGATTCTTGTTCTGCGCGAGCTCGAAGATCTCTCCTACCGGCAGATCGCTGACATCATCGACGCGCCGATCGGCACCGTGATGTCGCGCCTTGCGAGAGCCCGGCGCGAATTTGCCGACACCTGGGATGCAGGCAACAAGAGCGAGACGGCAGGATGAGCGAAACCCAATCGAAAGGTTGCCCCGAATGGCACATCAGGCTGCACGGTTTTATCGATGGCGAACTTGATTCCGTCCACGCAGCACAGTTCGAGGATCATCTCGCAACCTGCGAAAACTGCCGGGCGGAGATAGAAAGGGTCGGTGCAGTGAGGAAGATCGTTGATCAGGATGGCGTGCGGTGGAAACCGCCTGAGGCCCTGCGTTCGCAAGTGCTGTCCATGCTGTCCTTCGAACAGGCCGCGACAACTTCCGGCCTGCCGACGCAACACCAGCCGCCTCTCTGGCGCCGTACCTTGGACTTCATCCGGCATTGGAGCTTCGTGCCATCTCTGGCGGTGTTGGCGGCGAGCGGCTTCCTGTTCGTCAACGCACCGTCACAGACCCTGCTTCTGCAGGATGAGATCATGGCAAGTCATGTCCGCTCCATGATGGCTGATCATCTGACCGACGTCCTGACCTCGGATCAACATACGGTAAAGCCTTGGTTCAACGGCAAGATCGACTTTTCGCCGCCTGTCAGCGATCTCGCCAAGGACGGCTTCCCGCTGGTCGGCGGGCGCGTCGATTATGTCGGTGGCCGCACTGTCGCCGCCCTCGTCTATAGGCGCCACGGCCACATCATCAACCTGTTCATCTGGCCTGCGGCTTCCGTGGCCCGGACGACGACCGAGCATGACGGCTACAACATGGCGCAATGGTCGGATGGCGGACTGATGTTCTGGGCGATCTCGGATGTCGCTTCAGGCGATCTCGCCGAGTTCGAGAGCTTCTTCCGTTCTGCGGCAAGGCTTTAAAGCAGGCTTGCCCCGACATTGATCGCAAGTGCCAGAATGGTGGTGTTGAACAGGAAGGACAGAAGCGCATGCAGCAGGGTGAGCTTGCGCATTGACGTCGAGGTTACAGCAACATCGGCCGTCTGCGCCGCCACGCCGATCGTGAAGGAGAAATAGAGGAAGTCCCAATAGGCGGGCTCCTCTATGCCGTCAGGGAATTTTAGCCCGTCACCCTTGTCCGGTCCGCCATAAAAATAGTGGGCATAATGAATCGTGAAGAGCGTGTGCAGGAAAAACCAGGAGATCATGATGGTCAAGATTGCCGCAGCCGCGCGCCAGAGCGCGATATTGGCGGGCGCATCCTTGATCGAATGAAGCTCGATCCCAATCCCGGCAATGCTTGCAAGAGCAGCCGCAATCGACAGGAAAAGCAGGAACGTGTCGGAAAAATCGAGATCCGCGGATCTTTTGCGGATGCTCTCGACGGTGGCCCGCAGCATTTTTCGCCAGCTAAGTCCGATGAAAATGATCGCTGAGGCGTTCCAGCCGAACAGGATATTGCTGGCGCTGACCTCTCGCGACGTCAGCAGCAGAAAGACGATGAAACCGCCGAGCACCGCAAGAATGAAGCTTGCATGCTTGTAGCCAAGCGAGATCAGCGAATTTCCGTCATCCTCGTCAGCCACCGTGATCCTCCCGCCTCTATGCCCTTGATATCAACATGAAAAAGGCGCGGATGCCAGCGGCACCCGCGCCTTTCGTCAAACAATGGCTTGGGCGGCCTCAGGCGGCAGCGAGCTGCAGTTCCTTGCGGACCTGGCTGCGCAGCGTGCCGAGATCCTTTGCGAATGCCCTGATACCTTCAGCGAGCTTTTCAGTCGCCATGGCATCTTCGTTCATCATCCAGCGGAAGGTCTTTTCATCGACCGAGATCTTCGGAGCCGGCTTGACCGGTTCCGGCAACAGCTTGCGCTCGAGCTTGCCCTGGTCGTTGGACAGCTCATCGAGCAGGTTCGGAGCAATCGTCAGACGATCGCAACCGGCCAGCGCTTCGATTTCACCCGTGTTGCGGAAGGATGCACCCATGACAACCGTCTTGATGCCGTTTGCCTTGTAATAGTTGTAGATGTCACGAACGGACAGGACGCCCGGATCTTCCTCGGCAGTGAAATCCTTGCCGGTCGACTTCTTGTACCAGTCGAGGATACGGCCGACGAATGGCGAGATCAGGAATACGCCGGCATCGGCGCAAGCAATCGCCTGGGCCTTCGAGAAGAGCAGCGTCAGATTGCAGTCGATACCTTCCTTCTGCAGGACTTCCGCTGCGCGAATGCCTTCCCAGGTGGAAGCGAGCTTGATGAGGATGCGATCCTTCTCGATTCCGCGCTCCTTGTAGGCAGCGATGATGCTGCGTGCCTTCTTCAGCGAAGCTTCGGTATCGAAGGACAGATCGGCGTCGACTTCGGTCGAAACACGGCCGGGAACGAGCTTGACGAGTGCAGCACCTACGGAGATGGCAAGGCGGTCGGCAACGGCTGCCGCCGCAGCATCGGCATCGCCGCCGAGCTTCTTGCCCCAGGCAATCGCTTCCTTCATGTCGTCGGCGAACATGTCGGTGCCGAGCGCCTTGAGAACGATGGACGGATTGGTCGTGCAATCGACCGGCTTCAGACGGGCGACAGCCTGGATATCGCCGGTGTCGGCGACGACGGTTGTGATCTCGCGGAGTTGGTCAAGCTTGGATGTCATGGTCAAAATCCTTTTGAACTTGGGCTGCGAACCGGCGCGAGTTCCGCCCGGCAAAGAGGTGATCTAAGATCAGGTGATTTGCATTTTGCAGGCGAAAAGACGCTCGTCCGTCACGGATGAGTCATAAACGTGAGAGACATTGGCGGTGTTCCCAGCGGCGATGTTCCAAGCGCCGGAAAACGACAAGCGCATCACAAGCGATGCCGCTTGCGGCTGAAAGGCCGATCGTGACTTTCCGCATGCCCGCACATTGTCCTCCTCGGACGGACAAGAACGATGTTATCGACCATGACTATCGCCGCTCTCGCAACGAAAAGTCAAGGACATTTGTGCATTTCAATTGACATAAGTGTCACACCCGGCATTATCGCCGGAACAAAGCCGATGTCGCAATCTTATGCCATCGATGGCAAAGATCTAGGGCGAAATCGGTGCGGGAGGAGATGTGGTCAAGCTGAAACGCGGCACGCATACTGCCTATTCCGAAGCCTCGTCTCTCAGGCTGCGGGCCGCATGGCTTTATTACAATGAGGGCCTGACCCAGAAAGACGTTGCCGAACAACTCGGCATCAGCCGCACCACCGTCATCCGCCTTCTCGACGAGGCGATGAAGCGCAGCGAAGTGCAGATCTGGATCAACGATTCGATCGGCGACTGCATCGAGCTTTCAGTGAAGCTCGAGAGAGCCTATGGGTTGGACGAAGCGATCGTCGTGCCGGAGCCAGCCAATTGCGATGTGAACTCGCTGGCAAAGAATGTCGGTCTGGCGCTCGGCCAATTCCTGTCGGAAGCCATTCCGGACGATTACACGATCGGCGTCGGCTGGGGCCGCACCATGACGGCTTCTCTCGCAAGCTTCCGGCCGCCACGACGCGACAATTGCAAGATCGTCTCCCTGCTCGGTGGCATCGTCGCAGTCCACCAGACAAACCCTATCGACTACACTTGGCGACTGGCAAACCAGCTCGGCGCCGAGTGCTACATGTTCCTCGCCCCGTTGCTCGTCGATTCGACGGAAACCAAGCGCAACCTCGTCGAAAAATGCGGGCTCGATACGATCTATCGACTGGCGGAAAACCTCGATCTGGCGATCGTCAGCTGCGGCGATATCGGCCCGCATTCGACGTCTCTGTCCGAGGGGTGGATATCGAAGGCCGAACTGCAGCAGCTGATCGACGCTGGCTGCGTTTGCGACACCATGTTCAACTTTCTGGATAAGGACGGCAATTCCGTCGATCACTCGATCAATCAGCGGGTGATGTCGGTGGATCTCGATACGCTGAAGGAAGCGAAACACATCGTATTGTCCTCCGGCGGCGCGCATCGTGCCGTCGCGATCCGCGCAACGATCAAGCGCATCGGCTGTAATACGCTGATCACCGACGAGAGCGCGGCAAAGGCATTGCTGGAACTCGTCGAAGCCGCCTGACGGCTTCGACTGATCCAAACCGCTCAGGCGTGTGCCGATTCCCAGCCAAGCATGGCCCGCTTGCGGGTCAGCCCCCAATGGTAACCGGTTAATGCTCCGTTCTTGCCGAGCGCGCGGTGGCAGGGCACGACGAAGGAAATCGGGTTGGCTCCGACTGCCGCACCAACAGCGCGCATCGCAGTCGGCCGGCCGATGTCCTTGGCAATATCGCTGTAGGTCACGGCTTTGCCGAAGGGGATTTTCAGAAGGCTTTGCCAGACGCTGACCTGGAAATCCGTTCCGATCAGGACAACCCGCAACGGCTGGTCCGACGTCCAACGTCCCGGCTGGAAGATACGTTCGGCATAGGGCACCGTCGCTTGACGGTCCTCCACATATTCCGCATTCGGCCAGCGGCAGGTCATATCTTCAAGACAAGCCGTCTCATCGCCGGAATCGCTGAAGGCGAGGCCCGCAAGGCCGCGGTCCGTCACCATGACGAGAGCCGTGCCGAAGGGGCAATTATGGAACCCGTAACGGATCGTCAGCCCGCCGCCTTTCGCCTTCCATTCGCCCGGAGACATTGCCTCATGGGTCACGAAAAGATCGTGCAGGCGGCTGGGGCCGGACAGGCCGACCTCGATGGAGGTTTCGAGCAGCGGCATCTCTTCCGTGCGCAGCAACCGCTTGGCATGGTCTAGCGTGACGGCCTGCAGGAAGGCCTTGGGAGAGAGGCCGGCCCAACGGGTGAAGGTCTTCTGGAGTTGCGTTGGCGACTGATTCAGCCGCGCGGCAATCACTTCCAGCGAGGGTTGGTCGCGATATTCCTCGCTGATGAATTCGATGACCTGACGGACGGTGTCGTAGTCAGGGCCATCGGGGGTGATATCTGTATCGAGCTTCGCGATCATGTTCATCGTTTTTCTCCTTTATAAAGGAGATAATCAAGGGCGGCCAGCCAAACCACCCGTTTCTTGCGGTATCTCAAATACGCTGCTTTACTGTTGCCAGTGCGGCCTTGAAGGCCTTCGCGAAGCTTTCGCGATCGTCGGGATTGAGGAAGGAGCCGATATCGGTGCGTTTGCCCTCCCCGAAAATATGCATGGAGAGAATGCCGATCTCCTGATGTCGGCGCACGAGAAAGCGCGTCCAGAACGGATTGAAGTGGTGCTCGATCATGCGGCCCGAGGGGGAGAACTTGCGCACCGCAACATCCATGCGCGAAACCGTTACCTCTTCCCGCACCCTGCCGGACCGGTAGTTCAGCCAGAAGGCACCGTATAGCAGCAGGAAATCCAGCCCGAAGAAGAAGCCGATCGGCCAGGCGCCGGTGACGATGAAGAACATGCCGTATATCAAGCAGATGGCACCGGAAATGCCGAGCAGCACCTTGAAACCTTTCCGACCGAGCGAACGGTAGGGAAAGAGTTCGGCTGCGAAAACAGGCTGCTCGTTGCGGCTGTCGGCGTTGCTTTCCATCATGGCCGCCGAGTATAGATTTTCCATGGCGAATCCGAAACTCAAATCCATTACCAAACCGTCGCAAAACCCGAATGTGATCGCCCGCCGCAAGCCGGCGGTGTCGGTCAAGACGGCCTATTCGCTGGCCGAGCGCGCCGAGATCTTCCGCCGTTTCTCCGTCCAGCGGCCGGAGCCGCGCGGTGAACTGGAACACAGCAATCCCTTCACGCTCGTTGTGGCGGTGGCCCTCTCCGCTCAGGCGACAGATGCCGGCGTCAACAAGGCGACCCGCGCACTCTTCAAGATCGCGGATACGCCGCAGAAAATGCTCGATCTCGGCGAGGAGAAAGTCCGCGAGTACATCAAGACGATCGGCCTTTATCGCAACAAGGCGAGGAACGTCATTGCACTCTCGCAGATGCTGGTCGATGAGTTCGGCGGCAAGGTGCCGGAGACACGCGAGGAGTTGGTTCGCCTGCCGGGCGTCGGCCGCAAGACCGCCAACGTCGTACTATCGATGGCCTTCGGCCAGGCAACGATGGCGGTGGACACACACATCTTCCGCATCGCCAATCGCATCAGGCTCGCACCCGGAAAGACGCCCGACGAGGTGGAAGAGCGGCTGATGAAGGTTGTTCCGAAGCACTACCTCTATCATGCCCATCACTGGCTCATCCTGCATGGCCGCTACACCTGCAAGGCCCGGCGCCCGGAATGCGAACACTGCGTGATTGCCGATATCTGCAAGTCGCCTGAGAAGAGCAGCGATATCCCGGCACCGCTGGTGGAGCTACCGCCGCAGGTGATCGGCGAGGCCGTCGAGTAGGGCAGCAATCGCCCTCTCATAATCTTCACGCCTGCCGCCCGCTTCGATGGCGATCACGGCCCGGTCGAAGGCGGCTGACAGCAGAGCCGTCAATGGTGCGAGTAGAGCACCGGCCTGCGGGAGCAGGGTTTCGAGCCCGTCCCGCAATGCGGCTTCTGCATTCTCGGCGTCGATCTGCGTGGCTGCCGGCAGGCCAATGACCGCCGGCGCCTCGAACAGAAGCAGCCGCGTCCGGCCTGCCACTGCCATCGCATCGAAATAGGCTGCCGCACCTGCAAGCAGCGCCGCACGTGGTTCCGTTTCCGGCTTAGCCCGCCTTTCGATCTCTTCGGCGACATCAGCCGCCTCCCTTTCGATCACCGCCCGGAAGAGCGCCTTCTTGTCTTCGAAGTGATGGTAGAGCGCACCGCGCGTCATACCCGCCGCTGCGACGATGTCCGGCGTCGCCGTCTCCGCATATCCCTTCTCGATGAAAAGTCGGCGCGCGGCGTCCATCAGGGTCTGCCTGGTCTGCTCGGTTCTCTCACGATTGCTACGGCTCATGCATCCTATTTACATACAATCTGCTTGTATGTTAAATACAAAAACATACAAACTGTATGTAAAATCTGGAGGAGAAAAAAATGAAATCGACGAGCTTTTATCCCGTCATCATGACGGGTGACGTTGCCGGCACGGCGGCCTTCTACTGCCACCATTTCCGTTTCCAGCCGCTCTTCGAAAGCGATTGGTATGTCCACCTGCAATCGACGGAGGATGAACATGTGACCCTCGCCGTACTCGACGGTAGCCACGAAACCATTCCGGCCGCCAGCCGCGGTAAGATTTCCGGCCTCCTCCTGAATTTCGAAGTCGAGGATGTGGATATGATCTATGCGGCCTGCAAGCAGGCAGGCCTACCGATCCTGCGCGAGATCCGCGACGAGGATTTCGGTCAGCGGCATTTCATCACCGCCGATCCCAACGGCGTGCTGATCGATATCATCAAGCCGATCCCGCCAAGCGCCGAATATGCGGCAATGTACGATGCAACTGCACTTTCCGCTTGAAGCAATTCAAGCAAGACTGGTCAGCGTTTTGCACCCGCAATTGCGTGAAACTAGGCGCGAAAATCAGGATCGCGTGCCGAAACCAGCTTATGCAGATGCACCATCATGCCCGCAGCAAAGAGCGGCGTGAGCAGGTTGACGATCGGGATCGCCAGAAAAAGCGCGATTACCAGACCACCGAGGAAAACGGTCGAACCATGTTTGGTGCGAAACAGCCGCGCCTCAGGCGGTGAACGGAAGCGCATGGCGGCAAACTCGAAGAACTCTCGCCCAAGCAGGTAGCCGTTCACGAGGAAGAAGGCCACGAGATTGACGCCAGGAATGAAGAGCAGGAAAAGCGCGATGATATTTCCGATGATGACGACGCCGAGGAATTTGAGCGAGCTTGCCATCGCCGGGCCAAGTGGCATGGCCTTGCCTGACGCGTCCTTGGGATAATCCCGTTTCTCGATCACCTCGGCGACATCGTCGAGAAAGAGGCCGGCAATCAGCGCCGTAACAGGCGAAAGCAGCAGCGCCAGCCCGAGCGCAAGGCCGATACCGGCAGCGATCAGGAAAACGAAGCTGAGCCAGCCGGCCCAATCAGGCATCTCGGGAAAGAACCCGGCCACCCACGGAAATAAAAAAGTGATGAACAGGCCGCGCAGCGCAAACCACAAGCCGGTCAGCACCAGCACCGTCAATCCCAGAACTTTCCAGAAAACTGACCGGGTCTCAGGCGCAAACAGGTTGGCAAGCGAAAGGCGAGCAGCGTCAAGGATCATTCTCTGGCGTCTCCGTTACGCAGCGTCATGTAGGAAACCTGCGTCCTGCCGGCAAGTCAGTTGAAAATTACATGCATGAATAGAAAACTTGTCGAAAATTATCTGCTAATATATAGTTCGCAATGTTCGATATACGTGTGGGCCTAAGAAGAGCTTCCGGACAATATTAAGAACAGGGATTCGGCTCCTGAATCCACGGAAAGCCTCTGAGGATATGGGGGAGGCTGCGACGTGGAAGACTTTGTAGAGAAGCTTAGGCAATACGTGAAGTCCGGCACGCCCGCCGAACGACGCATCGCGAAATATTTCACGGAACACCTGAACGACCTGCCGTTCGAAACGGCCGCGTCGGTTGCCGACCGACTTGATCTTTCGCCGATGACGGTCGGCCGTTTCCTCCGTGCGCTCGGCTATCAGGGGCTGGACAGCGTCAAGGTGGAGATCCGCGAAACGGCAACGACCTCTCCTGTCCAGTTCCAAAGCTCGATGACGGAGTTGCAGACGGATGCATCGGAGGGCAAGGCACTCGCCGTTCTCGTGGCCGAACAGATACAGGCGCTGCATCACATCTACCATCTGACCGCGCAGCCGCATTGGGGCGAAGCCGTCGCGATGATCGGTGCCGCCAGAGAGGTCTACGTCGCCACCCATGCCAGACTTGCCGGCTTCTCCAATCATTTCTGCCAGCGGCTGACCCAGGCCCGCGACGGCGTGCGTGCGATCGACGGCGCCGGTAACCGCTTCGCAGAGCTTTTCGCCCGTTCCTTCGTCGACGACGCGGTGCTCATCATCATCGATTGCCGGCGCTTCGCCAGGTCACGGCTGCTTGCGCGGACTGCCCGGCGCTACGGCTACAAAGTGATCCTGATCTCCGCTCAGCATGCGGACTGGCTTCCTGAACAGTCGAACGTCGTTCTTGCGTTGCCGCCTGCCCGCGCGCCTGACATGGATAACCTGCCGCCGCTGATCGCCTTGCTCGACTGTCTGTCAGAGGCGGTCATTTTGGGCGCCGGCGAGGAGGCGAGCCAGCGCCGCCGACGGATGGTGGAATTTGCGACTATCCTTGGCGAAGCGGCAAACCGCTGAACTATCCCAAGGCTTCCAGCTCTGCCCGATGACGATACATGGCAAGGAAGCGGCGATAATCGCGGTCGTAAACCGCCTGCTTGTTCCTGTCGGGAAGCCGCTCCGTCCCGCCCGGATACATCGCCTTGCCCGCCGCCGCCAAATCCCTGTGTAAGCCGCAGGCAACTGATGCAGCGATCGCTGTACCGAGCAGTACCGCTTCGTTCATGTCAGGCACGATGACCTTGCAGCCCGTCACATCCGAATAGAGCTCCATCAGAACGGGGTTCTTCACATGCCCGCCGGCCACATGCAGCGTATCCGGCACGTAGCCGTGATCTTTCATCTTTTCGAGGATGTGGCGGATGCCGAGTGCAATCCCGACCGCGGTCCGCCAATAGAGCGCGCAGAGCCCGTCGAAGGACGTATCGAGCGTCAGCCCGCTGACGACGCCGACAGCGTGCGGATCGGCAAGTGGCGACCGGTTGCCATGAAAATCAGGAAGGACGAAAATGCGTGCGCCGAAGGCGTCACCTTCCTGGATTCTAAGTTCAGCGATGCGGGCAACAATTCGCTGATGCAGCGCCGCGGTCGGCTCACCACCGGCCGCATGCATGCGCACGATATGATCGAGCAGCGCACCGGCTGCCGATTGGCCGGCCTCGACGAGCCATGATTGCGGAAACACCGCCTCGTAGTAAGGCCCCCACATTCCCTGGCTCGGCTTTCGCTCGGGGGAAAAAGCGACGACGCAGCTCGACGTCCCGGCAATCAGCGCAAGCTGATGTTCGAGTTTCGCCGGATCGCCTGCATGGCCGCTGAGCGTGCCGAGCGCACCGGCATAGGCATCGATCATTCCGGCCGAGACATGGCAATCGGTGGTCAGGCCCAAGGCTTCGGCAGCCTGGGGCGTCAGCTTACCGATGCTCTTGCCGACTGCCACCGTCTCATCCGGCAGGTGGCCACGCGCCAGTAGATCCTCGAGACCGATCCGCTGCAGGAAATCCTGCCGCCAGCCTTTTTCCTTATGGGCAAGATAGTTCCACTTGGCTGTCAGCGTGCAGCGGGACCGGGCCAGCGAACCGGTCGCCTTCCAGGTCAGGAAGTCGGCGAGATCAAAGAAATAGCCGGCCTTCGCCCAGGTCGCCGGCAGCTTATTCTTGAGCCACATCAGCTTCGGCATTTCCATTTCCGGCGACATGACATTGCCGGAATGTTCGAGCACCTCATGCTTCGTCGCCGTACAGAAATCAGCTTCCTTCAGCGCCCGGTGATCGAGCCAGACGATCGTGTCGAAACGTGTCTCGCCGCCGGTGGAAACGCTGATCTGTCTGCCTTCGGTATCGCGCACCACAAGCGAACAGGTGGCATCGAAGCCGATCGCGCCAACAGCAGCCGCCTCAATACCGGACCGACCCATCGCTGCGCGCACCGCAATGCAGATGGCCGCCCAGATATCCTCGGAATCATGCTCGGCATGGTTCTCGCGCGGTCGATTCATGATGATCGGATGTTCGGCCTTGGCAAGCAGGTGGCCACGCGTGTCAAAGACACCGGCGCGTGCGCTGCCCGTGCCGATATCCACCGCAACCAAATGATCACGCATCAATGCTGAGTCCCGTCCGGCTTTTGTTTGCGGACAAGGTGTATCAATTCCGGCATGGCGTCAAACACCGCTTCGGGCGAAAGACGGTCGAGTTCTTCCCGATATCCGGCGAAGTTGGCATGCGAGCCGCCGGTAAAGGCAAAGACCGTCATGCCCGCTGCTTTTGCTGCGGCAATGCCCGCCGGACTATCCTCGATGACGATGCAGTCGCGCGGCTCGACTTGCATCTTGCTGGCTGCGTAAAGGAAGAGATCGGGAGCCGGCTTGCCGCGTTTGACCATGCTGGCGCTGAAGATATTCGGCAGTTTGGGCAGGAGCCCGGTAACCGAAAGCGAAAGTCTGATCCGCTCGACCTGGCTGGACGAGGCAACGCAGCAGGGAACGCCGAGCGCATCGATCGCATCACCGATACCGGGAATAGGTTTCAGTTCCGTGCGGAAGCGGGCATAAAGATTGATGCGGATGCCTTCGAGGAATTCCTCGCCCGCATGCACGTTGAACTCGGTCTCCAATATGTCGATGAGGGTTGCGAGGCTGCGGCCGAGGAAGCGCTCATAGGCTTCATCCTCGGTGATCGTCACCCCGAGATCGGCCATCGCCTTGACGAGAACGCTGATCGAAATCGGCTCGCTATCGACGAGCACGCCGTCGCAATCGAAGATGATCAGCCGTGGTTCAGCATCAGCCATGGAAGACCCAACCTGAGTTCAGTTCGGACGCAACGGTCCTGCCTTGTCCGCAAGGCCGGGATGGCGGCAGAAACGCCGCCATCGAGATTCCTTACACCGCGAGCTTGCCGTCGAGATAGAGCTGGAGGGTTTCCTTCGTGCCCTTTTCCCACAAGGTTTTGAGCGCATGGGCGAAACGTTTGCGGAAAACGTCTGATTTCGCTGCTTCGCCGAAAATATCGTCGAAGGCGAGGAAGGCTGCCGGATCATCCTTTGCCTTTACCGCCGCCTCATGCAGACGCTCGGCGCTGGCATCGTTGAAGACGATCTCCTTGCCGCTGTCGCTCGTGCCGGCGAAGTAACGGCACCAGAGCGCCGAGACGAGCGCGAGGCCTACGACATCCTTGCCCTGGCGCAGATTGTCGAGGGTCGACGGCAGGATGAATTTCGGCTGACGGTTGGAGCCGTCCTGCGCCAGCCGCGGGATCGTATCGGCGATCTTGGGATTGAGGAAGCGACGCTCGATCAGCTTGAAATAATCCTGCAGCGACGTATCCGGTACCGGCGGTATGATCGGAATGATTTCGTCATTCTCGAGCTTGGCGAGGAAGGCGCGGATCAGGTCGTTTTCCATCGCCTCATGCACGAAATGAATGTCCATCAGCGCGGCAGGATAGGCGATCGCCGCATGGCCGCCGTTGAGGATGCGGATCTTCATGTGCTCATAAGGCGTGACATCTGGCACGAAGGTGACGCCCACCTTTTCGAGCGCCGGGCGGCCCATCGGAAACTTGTCTTCCAGCACCCACTGCTTGAACTCTTCGCAATAGACCGGCCAGTTATCCTCGATATCGAAATTATCCTTGAGAAAATCGATCTCGCGTTGGCTGGTCGCCGGCGTGATACGGTCCACCATGCCGTTCGGGAAGGAGACATTGGCCTTGATCCAGTCGGCAAAGGCTGGATCGGAGAGCTTCGCCGTGCCGACGACGGCGTTGGCAGTCACGACGCCGTTGTGGGGAATGTTGTCGCAGGACATGACGGTGAAGGGCTCGATGCCCTTGTCCTTGCGCACCTTCAGGCCGGCAACGATCAGACCGAAGACCGTCTTCGGCGTCGCCGGGTTCTGGCCATCAGCGGCAATCGCCGGGTGCGCCGGATTGAACTTGCCCGAGGCATCGATGAAATAGCCGCCTTCGGTGATCGTCATCGAGACGATGCGAATAGTTGGATCGGCGAGCTTGGCGATGATAACAGCGGGTTCACCGACCGGCAGGATATCGATCATCGGCCCGGTCACGCGTGCGGCCGTCCTATTGTTGTCCTGCTCGACGACGGTCGTCAGGAAATCCTGAGCAGCGAGCTTGTCGCGCATAGCAGCATCCGAAGGCAGAACGCCGGCCCCGATGATGGCCCAGTGATGGTCGCTACCGGCATTGAAGAGATCGTCGAGATAGATCGCCTGATGGGCGCGATGGAAATTACCGACGCCGAAGTGCACGATGCCGGCTTTCAGCGACGCCCGGTCGTAAGCCGGAATGGCCGCGGTCTTTGCCGCCTCGGCGAGCGTTGCCAGCGATAATTTGCACGTCATGTTTCAGTCCTCTTGAAGGTCTTGCGAAAGGACTTCCGCCCTCCCGGTAGCGCGGTCCGGACGAAATCGCCCGATCCGCATGTCTGCCCCCAGCCGGTAGCAGCCTCAGATGGCGAGGCCGCCCTCGTTGAATTTATGGATACGCGTCTTGTCCGGCGTCAGGTAGACGATATCGCCGGCTTTGGCTGCAAAGTCGCCATTGCTGCGCGCCGTCGCCATGCCGATACCCTCGACATCGACGTGCAGGAATGTGTCGGAGCCCAGATGCTCGGCAACCGTGACCCTGCCCTTCCAGTCACCGCTTTCGGTCGACAGCAGCACGTGTTCGGGACGGATACCGATTGTGTGCGCATTGAGCTGCGCCGCATTCTGCCCTTTGATGAAATTCATTTTAGGTGAGCCGATGAAGCCGGCGACGAAGAGGTTTCGCGGGCTGCGATAGAGCTCCAGCGGCGAGCCGACCTGCTCGATATTGCCCCTATTCAGAACCACGATCTTGTCGGCCATGGTCATGGCTTCCACCTGGTCGTGGGTAACGTAGACCATCGTCGTTTTCAGCTGCTGGTGCAGCTCGCTGATTTCGATACGCATGTTGACGCGCAGCGCCGCATCGAGGTTCGACAGTGGCTCGTCGAAGAGGAAGGCCGACGGCTGGCGCACGATGGCGCGGCCGATCGCGACGCGTTGGCGCTGGCCGCCCGAGAGCTGGCGCGGCTTGCGATCCAGATAGTCGCCGAGGTTCAGCACGCGCGCCGCATCGGTCACCTTGCGGTCGATCTCGGCCTTGTCCATGCCCGCCATCTTCAGCGGGAAGGCGATGTTGTTGCGCACGCTCATATGCGGATAGAGCGCATAGGACTGGAAGACCATCGCCAGACCGCGTTCGGACGGCGCCTTCTCGGTCGCGTCCTTGCCGTCGATGACGATCTTGCCGCCAGAGACATCCTCGAGCCCAGCGATCAGGCGCAGCAAGGTGGACTTGCCGCAGCCGGAGGGACCGACGAAGACGACGAATTCGCCGTCCCTGATGTCGAGATCGATCGAAGGGATGACCTTGGCTTCGCCGAAGACCTTCGAAACCTTTTGAAGGGTAATGCTGCCCATGTTTCTCTCCCTATGATCTTATTTCACCGCGCCGAAGGTCAGGCCGCGGACGAGTTGTTTCTGGCTGAACCAGCCGAGGATGAGGATCGGCGCGATCGCCATGGTCGAAGCCGCCGAAAGCTTGGCATAGAACAGGCCTTCCGGGCTCGAATAGGAAGCGATGAAGGCTGTCAGCGGCGCCGCCTTGGAGGCCGTCAGGTTCAGCGTCCAGAAGGCTTCGTTCCAGGCGAGGATGATATTGAGCAGCAGGGTCGAGGCAATGCCCGGCACGGCCATCGGCGTCAGCACGTAGACGATTTCCTTGACGAGCGAGGCTCCGTCCATGCGTGCGGCTTCCAGGATTTCGCCGGGGATTTCCTTGAAGTAGGTATAGAGCATCCAGACGATGATCGGCAGGTTGATCAGCGTCAGCACGATCACAAGCCCGGTGCGTGTATCGAGCAGGCCGAAATTGCGGAATAACAGGTATATCGGGATGAGAGCGCCGACCGGCGGCATCATTTTGGTCGACAGCATCCACATCAGCACATCCTTCGTCCGCTTGGTCGGCGCAAAGGCCATGGCCCAGGCGGCCGGGATGGCGATGATGAGGCCGATCAGCGTCGAGCCGAAGGAGATCACCACCGAATTCATGAAGTGGGTAAGATAGTCGGACCGGCTCTGCACTTCAGCATAGTTCTCGGTCGTCCAGTGGAAGAACAGGAACTGCGGCGGCGAAGCGATGGCATCCGCCTCCGACTTGAAGCTTGTGAGGAAGGTCCAGAGGATCGGGAAGAAGATCAGGATGCCGAGCGACCAGGCGATCGCGGTCATGATGACCTTGCGTTGGGTGGTGACCTTTCTAGCCATCTCAAGCCTCCAGATTCTTGCCGACGAGGCGGACGAGGAAGATCGCAACGATATTGGCAAGCACGACCGCCACGATACCGCCCGCCGAAGCCCCGCCGATATCGAACTGCAGCAGCGCCTGGGAATAGACGAGAAAGGTGAGGTTGGTGCTCTGCGTGCCCGGGCCGCCGTTGGTGGTGACCAGGATTTCGGCGAAGACCGACAGCAGGAAGATCGTCTGGATCAGGATTACCACGGTAATGGCACGGGCCATATGCGGCAGGATGATGTAGATGAACTTCGAAATCGGCCCGGCGCCGTCCATCTCGGAGGCTTCCTTCTGCTCTTCGTCAAGCGATTGAAGCGCGGTGAGCATGATGAGCGTGGCAAAGGGAAGCCACTGCCAGGCAACGATCAGGATGACCGAGAAAAGCGGCACGCTGGCCAGCCAGTCGATCGGCTGCAGGCCGACAGCCTTCGCCATGTAGGCGAAGAGACCGTTGACCGGGTTCATGAACATGTTTTTCCAGACGAGCGCGGCCACTGTCGGCATGACGAAGAAGGGCGCAATGACCAGGATGCGTACAATGCCCTGGCCGTAAATCGGCTGATCGAGCAGGAGTGCAAAGAGAATGCCGCCGACAACGGTGATGACAAGCACACCGGCAACCAGCACCAGCGTATTGATGAGCGCGGCGAAAAAGGCCGGGTCGGTAAGGAAGTATTCGTAGTTTAAGAGACCGACGAAACTCTCCATGCCCGGGTTGAGCAGATTGTAGTTAAGCAGGGAGAAGTAAATCGTCATCGCGAGCGGGACGATCATCCACGCAAAGAGCAGCACCACGGAGGGTGCAATCATCAGGCGTGCTGCGGAGCGAGTGTGAAACGTTGCCATGGCAAATCACCGGTCTGATCTGAAGCGGATGTGGCTGAGGACAGCTCTGAAAAAGAGGCCGCCGATGCAGTTCGGGCAATCGGCGGCCCAGAGGTGCGGAATGTCAAACATTCCGTACATTCTCAGGAGGTATTACTTGATGTAGCCCGCCTTGGTCATTTCGCGGGTGGTCAGCTGCTGTGCACTCTGCAGGGCTTGGTCGACCGAGATCTGGCCGGCAAGGGCTGCGGAGAACTGCTGGCCGACGGCCGTGCCGATGCCCTGGAATTCCGGGATCGCCACGAACTGGACGCCGACATAGGGAACCGGCTTGACAGTCGGCTTGGTCGGATCGGCGGAGTTGATGCTGTCGAGCGTCATCTTCGCGAAGGAAGCGGCCTTCTGGTAGTCGGCATTGGCATAGAGCGAACTGCGCGTGCCCGGAGGTGCGTTCAGCCAGCCTTCCTTCTCGGCGACGAGGTTGGTGTAATCCTTGCTCGTTGCCCAGGAGATGAACTTCTCGGCGGCTTCGGACTTCTGCGAGCCTGCCGGGATGGCGAGGTTCCAGGCCCAGAGCCAGTTGCCGCGCTTGCCGAGGCCCTTGTCCGGGGCCAGCGCAAAGCCGACCTTGTCAGCAACCTGCGACTGCTTCGGATCGGCAACGAAGGATGCAGCAACCGTTGCATCGATCCACATGCCGCACTTGCCGGTCTGGAAGAGCGCCAGGTTTTCGTTGAAGCCGTTGGAAGAAGCACCGGGAGGGCCGGCATCCTTCATCAGGTTGACGTAGAAGCTGAGTGTATCCTTCCACTCGGGCTGATCGAACTGCGGCTTCCACTGTTCATCGAACCAGCGGGCACCGAAGGAGTTCGACATAGCCGTCAGGAAGGCCATGTTTTCGCCCCAGCCGGCCTTGCCGCGCAGGCAGATGCCGTAGATTTCCTTGTCCTTGTTGGTGATCTTCTTCGCAGCGTCTGCGATGAAGTCCCAGGTCGGCGCGTCGGGCATCTTCAGGCCGGCAGCATCGAAGAGATCCTTGCGGTACATGACCATGGAGCTTTCGCCGTAGAACGGAGCTGCATAGAGCTTGCCGTCCTGGCTGATGCCGCTGCGGATTGCCGGCAGCAGATCGTCCACGTCATAGTTGGCGCCGAGGTTGTCGAGCGGCAGGAGCCAGCCTTTCTTCGCCCAGATCGGAACTTCATAGGTGCCGATCGTCAGGACGTCGTACTGGCCGCCCTTGGTCGCGATGTCGGTCGTGACCTTCTGGCGCAGAACGTTTTCTTCGAGGGTTACCCATTCAAGGTCGATGCCGGGATTCTTCGCCTTGAAATCATCCGTCAGCTTCTGCATCCGGATCATGTCGCCGTTGTTCACGGTCGCGATTGTCAGCGTTTCAGCCGAAGCCATGCCGGCAAACGCCATTGCTGAGCAGGCGCCCAGCAGGAGAGTTCTCAATGTCATATCTTCCTCCCAGAAGATGAGTAGTGAGCATTCGCTTTGCTCATGGGCAATTACTCATCAGCGGGGAAAATTTGTCAATCGGCAATCGTTGCTGCAGTGCCGAACAAAACATCTATCCTATTGATTCAAAACGGTAATATTTTTGCTCAGCTGCTGAGCAAAAACTCAGCCGTCTCCTCGTCGGTGATCAAACCGTTCACCTGATGGCCTGTGATGGCGGCCCTGATCGCCTTGAACTTACGCTTGCCCTTGGCGATACCGATGACGACAGACGAATCGCGCGGCGGGATAGGAGCGGACGCAACACGCTCGTTGATCGGGTTGTCGAGCAGCTTGCCGTCGGCATCGAAAATCCAACCGCAGATTTCACCCACAGCACCGCCGCGCATCAGCTCCATCATCTCGTCTTTTTCGAGGAAACCGTCGACGCAGAGCGGGCCGTCGATGCCGAGTTCGCCGATACCGACGAAGGTCACATCCGCCTGTGCGCTGATCGCCAGCGTCGAGCGCACGAGCTGCTGGCCGTGCAGAAGCTCCCGTTCCTCTGACGAGGTGACGAGAACCGGCAGCGGCATCGGGTAGTGCCGCGCCTTCACGGCATCGGCCATGCTGAAGATGACGTTGTAATAGGCGGCCGAACCGTCGGGCGCGATATTGCCCGTCAGCGAGACGATGCGGTGATTGGGACATTCGATCGCCGGCAACTGGTCGACGGCAGCCTTCAGCGTCCGCCCGGTGCCGACTGCGAGCACGATCGGGTCCGGACGTTTCAGCCAGCGCTCGATTTCGGAAGCCGCCGCCTCCGCAATACCCACCGTCGTCGATGAGGAGCCTGGATCGCTCGGAACGATCTCGACATGCTTGAGGCCGAATTTCTTGCGCAGCTGATTGCCGAGTTCGAGGCAGGCGGCAATCGGATGGTCGAGCCGCACCTTGATCAGCCGCTCGGCCACGGCAAGCGAAACGAGCCGCTGCGCCGACTGGCGCGAAATACCCATGGCGGATGCGATTTCATCCTGCGTGCGGCCGGCGACATAATAGAGCCAGCCGGCGCGCGCCGCATCGTCCAGCCGTCCGGAAGTCTCCGATTTTTTTACCATTGCCGCCGCCGATTAATTTCTTTGAGTCTATCTGGTGTCAGATCAAAACAAAAATCGGGCAAATGTCGAGGGCGTTGAAAAAATGAGCAGCCGGTTCTTCATCCGAACCACTGCATGACGATGTAGATGGCTGCCTTGACGAGACCGTAAATCACCCCGGCAGCAACGATGAGCGAGACGGCCGTCATGATGAAACCGAGAAGCGAAAACAGCCCGTCCCGGCCGAGAATCGCAAAGGCAAAGACGGAAATCGCGATCGCCGGCAGGATATTGCCGAGCGGCACCGGCAGCACGAGAACGATCGCCAGCACCAGACAGCAGAAGCCCGCCAGATATTCCGCCGGCGGCTCGACAAAAATGCTCAGACGTGGCTGCAGCATACGCTCCGCCCGGGCAAGCCAGGGATGAATGCGCCCGACGATCGTCTCGAAATCCTCCCGCCGCATGGAGCGCGCCGCAATCGCCTTCGGCAGCCACGGCTTCAGGCCGAAGGTGAGCTGGGCGGCAAGGAAAATCAGCGGTGCGCCAAGCAGCGAGGAGGTGCCGGGCGGTGTCGGAAAGGCATTCGGCAATGCGAAGATCAGCATCAGTGCGCCGATCGCCCTATCACCCATTGTCTGGAACAGGTCGCCGATCGACACGCGTTCGCGGCTTCGATCCGCCGCCATCTGTCGAAGGATGGAGGAAAGCCGCCGGCCTTTCGGACGCGGCCTGCGGGCGGTGGTTCTGTGCGTTTCGGTATTTTCGATTGTCATGAATCCGGCGTCGGTAGGTGAATAGCGGAAAGCTCTGCTCGCGCAATATGCCAATAGGATGACCTTGGCGGAGGAAATTATCAGATCATGCAATCGATCGAGCTTAGTTCATTTATCGAATAATCCTTGTAATTCCCCGCCAACAGTGCGAGCAGACGCCAAGAACAGACAATTGGCAGGCATGCGATGATTATTTCATTCGATATCGGTGGCTCCGCCATCAAGGGCGGAATTGCGCGTTCGGAATCCGACATCGTGCCGCTTGGCCGGCGCCCGACCCCTAAGGATGATTTTCCGGCTTTCGTCGAGACGCTGAAGAGCTTCATAGCCGAGGCGGGCGAACAACCCTCGCGCATTGCGCTGTCGATTGCCGGCGTCGTCGATCCCGATACACAGCGCCTGATCGTCGCCAACATTCCCTGCATTCACGACCGCAACCTTGCCGCCGATCTGGAGGCCGAACTCGGCCTGCCCGTGCTGGTTGCCAACGATGCCGATTGTTTCGCCATGGCGGAAGCCGAACTCGGTGCCGGGCGAGGCCACCGCATTGTCTTCGGCGCCATCCTCGGCACCGGCGTCGGCGGCGGTGTCGTCTCCGATGGTCGGCTCATCAATGAATCGGGCGGTTTTGCCGGCGAATGGGGGCACGGCCCGATCATCGCATCGCAAGCCGGCACTCCGCCGGTCGCCATCCCCGCCTATGCCTGCGGCTGCGGCCAGAAGGGCTGCGTCGATACCGTCGGTGGCGCGCGCGGTCTCGAACGCCTGCACCAGACGCTGCACGACCTGGACCTTTCCAGCGAGGAGATCATCACCGACTGGCGCAACGGCGAAGAAAAGGCCAATCGCACGATCGACGTCTATGTCGATCTCGTCGCTTCGCCGCTCGCGCTCGCCATCAACATCACAGGCGCAACCATCGTGCCAGTTGGCGGAGGCCTCTCGAATGTCGAAGCGCTTCTGGCGGAATTGGATCAAGCGGTGCGCGCCCGCATCCTGCGGAAATTCGATCGTCCGCTGGTCGTGCGCAGCGAATGCCGTATCGAGCCGGGTCTGATCGGCGCGGCACTTCTGGGCCTGAAGGCTGAAGCGGCCTAAAGCAATTCCAGCTAAAGTGCGCAGCGGTTTTGCGTCCGGAATGGCGGGAAAGCAGAGCTCTAAAGCGTCGGCCACATCCGGACGATCGCGGCAAAGCGCAGCCAGTCCTTGCGCAGGCAAGGCGTCCAGGCTGCTTCCGCGACGGCCGGCAGCCGCGGGAAAACCAGCCGGTTGAAATAGGCGCGCGAGACGAAATTCTCGCCCCAGATGCAGGCCTGGATGCCCCGCATCCGGCCTCTTAGCTCTTCCGGCAATTCGCCTTCGGCCTCATAGGCATAGGTCTTTTCCGGTGGCGTGAAGCCGGCCCAGCTAGCACCCGGCTCTCCCCAACTTTCTGCCTGTGCCATATCGAGATAATAGGCCTGCCCCGGCGTCATGACGATATCGTAGCCTTCGCTCGCCAGTTCGATGCCGACCTCCGGCTTTTCCCAGGCCATCAGCAGCGTGCCCTCGCGATCGACGCCGCCGCCATGCGAAACCTCGTTCCAGCCGGCAAGCTTCTTGCCGCGCTCCGAAAGCATCGCCTTGATCCGCCGCAGGAAATAAGACTGCAGCTCGGCTGTGCCCGCAAGCTTCTCCCGCTCCATCAGGGCCGTGCAGGCAGGGGAGGCCAGCCAGGAACCGTGTGGCACCTCATCCCCGCCGATATGGATATAGTCGGACGGAAAAAGCGGAAGCATTTCATCGAACACCTTGCCGAGGAATTCGTAAGTGAATTCGACCGCAGGATTGAGCGCATTGTTGGGATAACCCTGCACCGACTGGTAGCCGTTCGGTTTCTCCTGCCCGTCGACGAGCTGCGGCAGGGAGAGAAGTGCTGCAGTGCTATGACCGGGTATATCGATCTCCGGCACGACTTCGACGCGCAACATGCCTGCATGGGCAACGATCCGGCGGACATCATCCTGGCTATAAAATCCTGATCGCGGCTCTGCGCCGTCGCCGAGCTGCGGCACCAGAACCTCGCCAGGCCCACGCTTTGCGCCGATCTCCGTAAGCCCAGGATAGGCCTTGATCTCCAGCCGCCAGGCTTCATCGTCGGTCAGATGCCAGTGGAAAATATTGAGCTTGTTCCAGGCAAGGATATCGATCAGCCGTTCGACATCCGCAACCGGATAGAACTGCCGGCTGACATCGAGATGACAGCCGCGCCATTCGTAGCGGGGCTGATCGGCGATAGTGCCGAAGACAGGAAACTGGAAGGTTTCCGGATCGTGGCGCGCGCCATGCAGCAGTTGCGCAAGACTGATCAGCCCGTAGAGCAGCCCGGCCGCATCGTCGGTACCAAGAATGATCTCCTGTGCCGTGAACCGTAGCTCATAGGCCGCCTCCATGATTGAGGATTCTCCCTTGAAGCGGACCTGCCGCCCCCCCTGAACCGGCTGCAGCGTGAAAGGCACGTTGTCCGCCGGGAAGAGCCGCTGGTAAAGAGCGAGCACCTTCGCCACGGCCTTGATATTCTTGACGCTCGAGCCAGCTGCCGGATAAAGCGCAACGGGCGGCATATCGTCCGGTCGCAACGACAGGAACAACGGCCATGGCAGCAGCGAAAAGGGCTCCGTCACCTCGCCCTTCGGCAAAAGCTCCGGCAATTCACCGCGCTCCGCACCGTCAAGCATCAGATCGCCGAAGCTGACGGGCGCATGCCGGCCATCGGCAAGCGTGAGATAGGCGGATTTGATACCCGACGTCACGTGCTTCGGGCCGTTCGTCAGGCCTTCCACGGTGAAGTGCCAGCTGCGTCCCGGCTTGATGGTGAGGCCCGACGGCGGCGAAAACTCATGGAAATTCGCAACCCGGCGCTTGAGTGTGGCGTCCTCGGCCACATGCTTGTCTGCCACGCGGATAAGCGAGGTATAGGCAAGCGTAAAGCCGGAAAGCGGTTGAGTGGAAAGATTGAAGAGCGTGAAGGTGAGGCGTCCAAAGCTTCCTTCGACCGGGCTCCAGCTTGCTTCCAGATGGTAATCTGCCACAGTCATGTCCTCCCCCCAACTTATATAGGGCGATCTTTACTCCCGTTTAGCGTCACCCTCTCCTCACATGCTTTCACGGCTTGACAATTTGAAGGCACGAAAGACGGGCTGAAACAAAAATGGCGCGGTCGAAACCGCGCCATTTTGTCATTCGGCTGCCAATGCCGGCGGATGGTGCATGTCCTCATCCGCCTCTTCCTGGTTGGCATTGGCATTTCCTGCATCCTTCGCCTTTGGCTCGCGGCCGAAGAACAAGGCATAGCCGGCCGGCAGCACGAGGATGGTCAGAACGGTGGCGACCAGGATGCCGCCCATCATGGCGTAAGCAAGCGGACCCCAGAAGACACCGCGCGAAATCGGGATCAGCGCCAGCACGGCCGTCAGCGCCGTCAGCGTGATCGGCCGGAAACGGTTCACGGCCGCGCTGATGATCGCCTCATGCCTGTGCATGCCCGCCTTGATGTTCTGGTCGATCTGGTCGACGAGGATAATCGAGTTGCGGATGATGATACCGAGTAGCGCGATGACACCGAGGATGGCCACGAAGCCGAAGGGTGCGCCGCTGATCAGCAGGGCAGAGGCCGCGCCGATAATGCCGAGCGGGCCGGTGGCAAAGACCAGCATCGCCTTGCCGAAATGCTGCAGCTGGGCCATCAGCAGGATCATGATGACGACGAGCATGATCGGCGCCTTGGCGGCAATCGACGCCTGGCTTTCGGCCGAATCCTCCGCGCCGCCCTGGATCTCGATGTTGTAGCCGGCAGGCAGGCTGTCGCGCAGATCCTGCATGTCGTTATAGAGCTTGGTCACCACGTCGTTCGACTGGATATCGTCAGGCAGGGTCGCACGTACCGATATCGTCGGCAGGCGGTCGCGCCGCCATTCGATGCCCTGTTCCATTGATGGCACGACCTTGGCGATCTGCGAGACAGGAACGAAGCCGCCGAAATCCGTCGGCACATAGACCGAATTGACGGCCGAGAGCAGCGAACGGTTCGCATCCGGCTCGCGAGCGACGATCGAGACCGTCTCCTCGCCGTCGCGGAAGTCGTCGAGCGGCGCACCGGACATGGCGGTCTGCAGCATCTGGCGGACACGCTGCGAGGTGACGCCGAGCGCGCGGGCACGGTCCTGGTCGATGACCAGCTTCATCGCCGGCACCGGCTCCAGCCAGTCGTCGTGGACAGCGCCGAGTATCGGATCTTTCGTAAAGCGTTCCTTCACCTGGTCGGCAATCCTGCGCACTTCGGTACGATCGGGACCCATGACACGCATCTGCACCGGCCAGCCCGTCGGCGGGCCGAGGAAGAGGCGGTCGACCTTGCCGCGGATGTCGGGGAAATCTTCCGCGAGGATTGTCCGGAGCTTGGTGATCAGCCGCTCGCGCGCCGGTTCGTCATTGGCCATGATCAGGAGCTGCGCATAGTTCGGGTTGCTAAGCTGCTGGTCGAGCGGCAGGAAGAAGCGGGGCGCGCCTTCGCCGATATAGGTGGCGATGAACTTCTTGTCCGGATCGTCCATCATCTTGGCTTCCAGCGCCTTGGCCTCGACTTCCACCTGCTTGATGCTCGTGCCTTCGGGCAGCCAGAGATCGACGAGGATTTCCGGACGGGAGGACTGCGGGAAGAAGTTCTGCGGAATGAACTGGAAGCTCCACAGGCTGGTGACGAAAGTGGCAAGCGTCAGCGCAAGCACGATGACCCGATGGCGCACCGCCCAGCCGACCGTGCGACGCAGGCCGCGATAGAAGCGGGTGTCGAACACGTCGTGATGTTCACCGGCATGCTTGCGCTGCTTGAGGATCATGTAGCCGAGCCACGGCGTGAAATAGACAGCCACGAACCAGGAAGTCACCAGCGCGATGCCGACGACATAGAAGAGCGAGCGCACATATTCGCCTGCCGTCGATGCCGCAAAGCCGACGGGAATGAAGCCGGCCGTGGTGATCAGCGTACCCGTTAGCATCGGGAAAGCGGTCGAGGAATAGGCGAAGCTCGCCGCGTCGATCTTGACGAGACCTTCCTCGAGCTTTCGCTCCATCAATTCGACGACGATCATTGCATCGTCCACAAGCAGGCCGAGCGCGATGATGAGTGCGCCGAGCGAAATGCGCTGCAGGTCGATACCAAGCTCGTACATGATGGCGAAGGTCGCGGCCAACACCAGCGGAATGGCAATGGCGATGACAAGACCCGAACGCCAGCCGATCGACAGGAACGAGACGATGAGCACGATGGCGAGAGCCTCGCCGAGCGCATGCATGAATTCGCTGACCGCATCGGTCACGACGTCAGGCTGGTTGGAGATCTGGTCGACAGAGACGCCATAGGGCAGCGAATCCTCGAACCGCTTGTAGGTCGCGTCCACGTCCTTGCCGACGTCAGTGACCTTGAAGCCCCTGGCCATGACGACGCCGACCTGCACGCTCTCATGCCCGTTATAGCGGTATTTGCGCTGATAGGGGTCTTCGAGGCCGGAGGTGACGGTGGCGATATCGCCAAGGCGCGTCACCTGATTGCCGGAGCGCAGGCGGAGTTCACGGATATCCTCGACCTTATGGACGTTGCCTTCAACCGAAATGCGCACCGAACGCAAGCCGGTATCGACGTTGCCGGCCGGATCGACGGCATTCTGGCCCTTGATGGCGTTCTGCAGGTCAGGGATCGTCAGGCCGCGCTCGGCGAGCGCCTTGGAGGAGACGTCGATATAGATCTTCTCCGGCTGGTCGCCGATGATGACGGCCTTTTCGACACCCGGCGTCGTCAGCAGCATGTCACGCGCCTGGATCGCGTACTTTTTCAGCTCAGGATAGGAATAGCCGTCGCCGCTGATCGAATGCAGCGTGATGAAAGTATCGCCGAATTCGTCGTTGAAATACGGGCCGAGCAACCCCTGCGGCAGGTCGCCGCTGATATCGCCGACCTTCTTGCGCACCTGGTAGAAGGCATCGGCGACCTGGGCGGAATCCGTATCACCCTTTACCTGTACAGTGATGATCGTGCTGCCGGCACGCGTATAGGACTTCACCCAGTCGAGATGCGGCGTTTCCTGCAGCTTTCGCTCGATCTTGTTGGTGACCTGGTCTTCCATGTCCTGAAGGGAAGCGCCCGGCCAAATCGCCTGGACGACCATGACGCGGAAAGTGAAGTCCGGATCTTCCTTCTGGCCCATGCGCGTTAGGCCGAGCACGCCGGTGATCAGGATCAGCCCGAAAAGGAAGCGCGCGATGCTCGGATGGCCGATCGCCCAGCGCGAAAGATTGAAGGGGCGCTTTTCAGTGGTGTTGGCATCCATGATCCTGTTCCCTCTCTATCAGCCGTTCAGCGGACGGTTGCGTCCGTTTCGGCGGCAGCCGATTGCTGATCGGGAAGTTTGACCTTCAGATTTTCGCTCATGAATTGCGTACCGGCGGCCACGACGAGATCGCCGCTATCGAGCCCCTTTGCGACACGAACCCCGTCGCCGGTGAAATCGGCGACTTCGATGCCGCGGGAGTGCACGGTCGCCGTTCCGCGATCGACGGTCCAGACGACCTTCCTGCCGTCCTTCTGCGCCAGCGCGCTGAGCGGGATGGAAACATAGGTGTTCGTATTGCTGACATCGGCTTCGATCGTCGCGGTCATGCCGAGTAGCACACGCGGATCGTTCGGCAGGCTGACACGCACAGCGAAGGTACGAGACTGCTGGTCGGCGCTACCCGCGACCTCACGAACGGTGCCCTCATGTACAAGCTTGTCATCAGACCAGAAGCTCGCCTTCACGGTCTTGCCGGGCTTGAACTGGGCGATATCGTTTTCCGGCACGGCGATCTGCACTTCCTTCTCGCCATCGACGGCAACGGCAACGACGGGCGTGCCAGATCCGACGACCTGTCCGACATCGGCATTGATGGTCGTCACGATACCGCTATGGTCCGCCTTGAGTTCCGTATAGCTCACCTGGTTCTTCGCCTGGTCGAGCGCGGACGCTGCAGCATCGCGACTCGAAATCGCCTGGTCATGGCTGAGCGAAGCCTGTTCGACCTGGGATTTCGGCGCGACGTTCTTGTCGAAGAGCTGCTCGGCGCGGCGGTTGGCGATGTCGGCCGTCTCGACGGCCTTCTCGGCGGCGGCGAGATTGGCGTCTGCAGTCTTCACCGCAAGCTGGTAGTCGGTCGAGTCGATCCGGGCGAGAACGTCACCCGGCTTCACCTGCTGACCGATATCGACGAGACGCTCGGTAATCTTGCCGGCGACGCGGAAGCCGAGATTCATTTCGGTGCGCGCCCTTACCGATCCGGAATAGTCGAGCGTGCGGGTATCGCCGGCCTTGGCGATCTCGACCACCTTGACCGGCCGGATGACTTGCCTGACCTCTGCCTTTTCTTCCGTGCAGCCTGCGACGCCAAGACCGACCGCGCCAAGGAGCGCGAGGCTCATGACGGACGGCATGCGATTGCTGAAGGCCTTGAGCGAAAACATCTTTCGCACTCCTGATCGTTTCGGGTTTTCTTGACGGTTTTTGCCGCGTTTATTTTTTCAATGCCCTGATCGAAAATTCGATCAGTTCGTCCACGGCCGCCCGGTTTGTCTTGGCAAGACATTGGGCCACCATCTGCGGATGGCAGAGATTGATGGTCGCCGCCCCGAAGCAGCGGGAGGCTACCTCGGGGTCCTGGTCGGCGAATTCACCGGCAGCGATGCCATCCCGGATGACGTCGGCAATCAGTGCGTGAATGGAGTCGATGTGCTTCTCGATGACATGCCAGTCGCGTTCGATCGCAACGATCACCATCTCATGCACCTTCTGTTGGTCGAGCATGGTGTCGAGCGTCATCTGGTACTGGCTGCGCACATACTGGCGCAGCCGGTCGGAAGCGCCGATGTTCTGGTGGCAGATATTGACTGCAAGCTCGTAGCTGGCGGCCAACATGCGTCCACAGATCGCCTGGTGGATCTCAACCTTGGAAGCAAAGAAGCGATAGATATTGGCGGGCGACATGCCGAGATCGCGGGCCACATCCGCAACCGTCGTCTTGGAATAGCCGTAGTGGCGAAAGAGCCGCTCTGCGGCATCCAGAATACGGGTGACATTTTCCTGCCGTGTGACGTCCAGCGTGGTTTCCGCGATGTCGATCATGGTTTCAGGCCTGACTTTTTACGACTGACGAATTTTAACTTTCATCAGTCGTAAAATATCATCATTCGCTTGTCAATGATTTTGCGCTGCAAACAAAAATGCCGCAGCCCGGAAGGCTGCGGCATTCGATTGGAAAACGCTGGAAGGATCAGGCGAGCTTGACGTCGAGCGTGATCGGAACGGCCGAAAGCGCCTTGGACACCGGGCAACCGGCCTTGGCCATGTTGGCGAGCTCTTCGAACTTTGCCTGGTCGGCGCCAGGAATGCTGCCGGTCAGCGACAGATGGATGGCGGTGATGGCAAAACCGCCCTCTACGCTTTCAAGCGTCACCTTGGCAGATGTTTCCATGTGGTCGGCCTTGAGGCCGGCTTCGCCGAGGATCAGCGACAGGGCCATGGTGAAGCAGCCTGCATGGGCAGCGCCGATAAGCTCTTCCGGGTTTGTGCCGGCAATGCCTTCGAAACGGCTTGCGAAGCCATAGGGGTAATTGCTCAGCGCACCGCTCTGGGTCGAGATCTGACCCTTGCCGTCCTTGAGACCGCCCGACCACTGAGCCGAACCTGTGCGATTGATCTGCATGCCGTCCTCCTGTTTCAACTGATTTTCGAAGCGTTGCGCCGCTCCACCGCGAAGGACGTTCTGCCCTTCCGACCGGCAATATAGTCCTCTATCCGCGGAAGACGACATCAGATTGAATGCCAATCATCATACAAGAAGATTGCTTGTGTATGATGATTGCTTTAAAAGACGTGGCCACGAGGAACCTTCCGATGCAGCCCGCAGCAAGACGCGATGAGAAAACCGCAGCGCCCGAGCGCCGGCCGCGCGTCCGCCGTAACGTGACGGCGGCGATTGCCGAGGATATCTGCGCCAACCGGTACCCCGCCGGTACGCTGCTGCCGCGCGAAAACGACCTTTGCGACCTCCATGGCGTCAGCCGCACCGTCATCCGAGAATCTCTGAAAGTCCTGGAATCCAAGGGGCTTGTACGCGGCAAGCCGCGCATCGGCACCACCGTCTGCGACAAGGACGAATGGAACATCCTCGATCAGGATGTGCTGGAGTGGATGGGGCCTCATCTCGGCGACTTCGACCTGCTGGCGAGTATCCTGGAGGCGCGCCGCACGATCGAGCCGGCAGCGGCCGAATATGCCGCAAGCCGTGCGAGCGCCCAGGAGATCGCCGATCTTGAGGAAGCCTGGCAGCGCATGCAATCGGCAAGCGACGATCCTGAGGCCTTCACCGAGGCGGATCTCCTCTTTCATACCGTGCTTCTCAAGGCGAGCCATAACCAGGTCTTCCATCGCCTCTCCGGCGCCATCCATGCCGCCCTGAAATTCGCGCTTCACGCGTCGAACCTCGCCATGCCGGATCACCGGGAAGCGATTGCCCTTCATGGCAAGGTCGTGGAGGCCCTGCGCTTGCGCGACGCGACAGAGGCGCGCGATTGCGTCAACCGAATTCTCGACCTCGCCAAACGCGACCTCACCGCGGCCGGCAGGACGAAATAACCGAACTCAGAAAATATCGGTGGCTGCGCTCGCCGATGGGAACACGAAGCGAAACGAAAGCACGATTTCCATGAAGATCACCAAACTGACCACCTATATCGTCCCGCCGCGCTGGCTGTTTCTGAAGATCGAAACCGATGAGGGCATCGTCGGCTGGGGCGAACCGGTTGTCGAAGGCCGCGCACTGACCGTCGAGGCCGCCGTCCACGAACTCGCCGATTACCTTGTCGGCAAGGATCCCTTCCTGATCGAAGACCACTGGACAGTCATGTATCGCGGCGGCTTCTATCGCGGCGGCGCTATCCACATGTCGGCGATATCAGGCATCGACCAGGCGCTCTGGGACATCAAGGGCAAGGCGCTCGGCCAGCCGATCCACTCGCTGCTCGGCGGCCAGGTGCGCGACCGCATCAAGGTCTACTCCTGGATCGGCGGCGACCGCCCCTCCGACGTCGCCCGCAACGCCAAGGACGTTGTGGCCCGCGGCTTCAAGGCGATCAAGCTCAACGGCTGCGAGGAAATGCAGATCGTCGATACCAACGAGAAGATCGACAAGGCGGTCGAGACCATCGCCACCATCCGCGAGGCGATCGGCCCGCATGTCGGCATCGGCGTCGATTTCCACGGCCGTGTGCACAAGCCGATGGCCAAGGTGCTCGCCAAGGAGCTCGAGCCCTACAAGCTGATGTTCATCGAGGAACCTGTTCTCTCCGAGCACCGCGAGACGCTGAAGGAAATCGCCAACCATTGCTCGACGCCGATCGCGCTCGGCGAAAGGCTCTACTCGCGCTGGGACTTCAAGTCGGTTCTCTCGGACGGCTATGTCGATATCATCCAGCCGGACCTGTCGCATGCCGGCGGCATCACCGAATGCCGCAAGATCGCCGCGATGGCCGAAGCCTATGACGTCGCAGTCGCGCCGCATTGCCCGCTCGGTCCGATCGCGCTTGCCGCCTGCCTGCAGGTCGACGCCGTCTCCTACAATGCCTTCATTCAGGAACAGAGCCTCGGCATCCACTATAACAAGGGCAACGACATCCTCGACTACATCTCCAACAAGGAAGTCTTCCAGTATGCCGACGGTTTCGTCTCCATTCCGCAAGGCCCCGGCCTCGGTGTCGAAGTGGACGAAGCCTATGTCATCGAGCGCGCCAAGGAAGGCCATCGCTGGCGCAACCCGATCTGGCGCCACGAAGACGGCAGCTTCGCCGA